>DUEW01000183.1 GCA_011174845.1 Anaerolineae bacterium
GTGGCGCTCCGAAACGCTTCGATCACATCCCAGCGAGAGACCATATCCCGGGCGGTGATCTGCTTGAAGACCACATTCGGCAACGGCCGCACGTCCAGCGTATCGACTTGCACCAAGTCACCCGGATCCCGCACCGGGTAGTCTTTTGGCTTCCGTGTAGCGTAGGGACGCTTCACGCTGCGCTTGTAGGTACGAATAACATTGCGCAGCACACCTCGGGCTTTCAACCGTTTCATGATCCGTCCCACGGTGGAGGCAGAGGTCTGCCACCCCTCCTGCTTCAGCAGTACCGCCAGCTTCTCTTTGTCCCAGCCATATCGCTCTCGATAGGCCTGTACTGCCTCTGCCAGTTCTGGAGACCACTGCCGGCGTCGGCAATGCTTCGGTCGTCGGCTGCGCTCCTCCAGCCCTCGCAGTCCCTCTGCTTTCAACCTTCGTTCCCACCGGTACAGCGTAGCCCTGGATAAGTGAAGCACATCCGCCGCTTGCTGGCTGCTCAAACCGTTCTCGGTCAGGGCTCGCCATGCTTTCAACCAGCGCAGCCGATCCGCTGCCTTGGCACTTAACTCAATCGGTCCTTTGCGTGTCACAAAGAAGAAAGATCGGGGATAATAGATCTGGCGCATCGGGGTCTCCTCCTTGTTTGGGTCCACCAACAAGAATGACTCCGCTGCGCTTTCTACGCCACTCTCACTGTCTCACATGTATCTGAACTCAATCAGCGATAGCGGGGAAACTTTTCCCGAGATTGTCTACACTGAACGCGTTTCAGTAAATTTAGGGGAGAATTTCTATGGTGTGCTAAACAGTGATCATGTCGAACCGTTGTCGAACATGGATTGAGCGGCTCAGCATGCTCGTCAACTAGAACTATCTACCGACGAGAGATGATCCGGACATCGATCCGAAACTTGTAGCGCCAAAATGGATGGGGTAAAATCAATCCGTTCTGCCCCTGTAGCTCAGTGGATAGAGCGCTGCCCTCCGGAGGCAGATGCCGGCGTTCGAGTCGCCGCAGGGGCGCCAGATGCCCTGGACTGAATCCGGGGCTTTTTTCTTTTAATCGCGCTCAAAGATTCACCCAGGTCACCTCACGACTACTCGGGTCCAGAAGCGCCAATGTACTGTATCCATTCAAACCCATTAACTCGCCTGGATTTAAAAGGAGGCAACCACCGACGGTCTCCTCGTACGCAGTGTGATCGTGACCATAGCAGACCAAATCGAATTCCCTTGAAAGAGCAAGGCCCCGCGCAATGTCCGGATAGTGGTTCACTGCCACTCGTAACCCTCCGAGTTCGAGCTTGGCGAACGGACCATGGAGGATCACCTGCGGATAACCTTGGGCAACCTTCGAGATCGAGAAGGTGTCACCATCGTTGTTGCCCCACACGACGTGAACATTCGTATCCCCCAATCCCTCTCCAAATCTGCTCACCACAAATGGCGAACACAGGTCCCCGCAGTGAATCGCCACATCTGCCGATCGCAGGTAGGGCAGGGCTTGGTCAATTTTCCATACGTTATCGTGTGTGTCGCTTAATATGGCTATTTTCATAAGGAACTCCCCTCAGTTTAAAAAAAATTATTCTTACTACGCAGGCATTTTGGCACCTGGGCACTTAGCATCTATTCAGATATCCCAGGTGCCTATCACCTTTCGATCGGATCCTCTTCATCTGTAGGTTTCAATCTCCCGTACAAGGCATTCATCTCTCTCATACGCTTTGCTAGCTGGGGAGTAAGCTGGTCACTTGTGAGGCGCCACTGCCAGTTTCCGTCCGCTCGACTGGGGAAGTTCATGCGCGCTTCACTGCCCTGTTCAAGCAGGTCCTGCATGGGAGCAACTGCCCTTTCAGCAACCGAAGACCAAGCCGCTTTGATCATCTTCCAAGAGATGTTTTCATCGTTGCACCTAAGGTAGCGACGACAGAAATCTTGCGTCTCGTCCGGGACCGATTCGTACCACCCCCTGGTTGTGTCATTGTCATGTGTCCCGGTGTAAACCACGCAATGCCTTTCGAAATTGTGGGGCAGATACTCATGAGTAGCATCGCTATCAAATGCGAACTGTAACACTTTCATCCCAGGAAGATCGAAGGTTTCCCGCAACGCAACCACCTCCGGAGTGATCAACCCTAAATCCTCCGCAATGATCGGTAAATGTCCGAGCGCCTGACGTGCTGCTTCTAGAAAATCCGCTCCCGGCCCAGTCACCCAACGCCCAGACTCTGCTCCCGCTGCCTCAACTGGAATCTCCCAGTAGGCTTCAAATCCGCGAAAGTGATCTAAGCGAACAAAATCTACTAAAGATAGAACTTTTTCCAAACGGGACAACCACCATGAATAACCATCCTCACGCAACTTATCCCAGCGATAGAGCGGATTTCCCCATCTTTGACCAGAAGGTGAGAAGTAATCGGGAGGCACACCTGCTACGACCGTAGGCATCCCGGTATCGTCCAGGAGGAAGAATTCGTGATGAGCCCAAACGTCAGCACTATCATGGGCGACAAAAATGGGTATGTCCCCGATGATCTTTAGATCCTTCTGCACCGAACGCTGTCTCACTGTTTCCCACTGATAGGAGAAGAGGAATTGGCGAAACCGGTGGCTCTCGATTTCGGCTACAAGTCTCTCCTTTGCCTCGGCAAGTGCATCTTGCTGACGAAGTGCCAAGGACGGCTCCCAGTCGATCCAAGGTATGCCATCATGTTCCCCTTTAATTGCCATGAAAAGAGCAAAATCATCCAGCCAGGAAGCCTGCCCCTGGCAATAAATCTGGAAGTCCTCTCTATAAGGATGAGCAGGGTCTTGACGAAAGCGTTCCGTGGCCAGAGTCAGAAGGCGCTCCTTATACTCAATGACCGTGCCAAAATCGACACGGTCGGAGGGAAATTCAGGCAGTGGTTCAAGATCATCTACGGTCAGTAGACCGTCCGCCACCAATCTCTCAGGGCTAATGAGCAAGGGATTTCCAGCGAAGGATGAGAAGCTCTGGTATGGCGAGTCACCATACCCCGTCGGACCCAACGGAAGAATTTGCCATATCTGACAGCCCGCTTCCGTTAACCAGTCGATCCACCTCCATGCTGCTGGACCTATATCACCAATGCCATATGGCCCAGGCAGGGATGTAGGGTGAAGCAATACGCCACCCTCACGATAAAACGATCTTTCGTGCTCACCCATTACTTAACCCCCTCATCTATTGCTCCTCGGTACAATTCATAGTATTCCTCAGAAGACCTCTTCCACGAGAAATCCTTTATCATCGCACGCCGCTGCAAAGCCCCCCATTCTTTTCGATCCCTGTAAACGGATAATCCTCTACAAAGTGCGTCTCTTAGTGCGCGTGGTTCTGCTCGCCCGAAGGCAAAACCTGTCCCTTTACTCCGGGGATCATAGTCTTCGACGGTATCTTTCAGCCCACCGGTCGATCGAACGACTGGAATGGAACCGTATCGCATCGCGATCATTTGTGCCAACCCGCATGGTTCGTAGCGCGAGGGGATGATCATCATGTCGCTCCCGGCATAGATCCTGCGGGCAAGTCTTGGTGCGAATCGTTTCACAAAACAGACGCGGTCAGGATATACAGCGGAAAATTGCTCTGCCCTATCTTCCAAAGTTGTATCGCCTGTTCCAAGAAGCACAAACTGCCAATCTACATCCATCATTTCAAGCAAAGCATCCAATGCGATGTCAATGCCCTTCTGGTGATCAAGACGAGTGATCATAGCCAATAACGGTATTCGAGTCTCTTGCTCTAGCCCAAGCTCGCCTTGCAACGCCTGCTTGTTCCTTTCGCGGTGTTTAATGTCATCATAGGAGAAGGGAACTGTTAATGAGCTATCATGAGCAGGATTCCACACTTCTGAGTCGATCCCATTTAGAATCCCAACCAATCGCTCACGCCGAGCATGTAAAAGATCCTCCAGACCATGACCAAACTCAGGAGTCTGAATTTCTTCCGCATAGGAGGGACTAACCGTGCTCAGCCAATCCGCTGTCGCGAGTCCAATGGGAAGGGGCAAAGTCCGGGACCAAGGTGGCAAATGCTCAAGATCCGCGATGGTCACATCGTAATCCTTCATCCCCTGTGATACATCACTGCCCATATAAGGCAAGTTGTGCACGGTGAATAGAGTCGTTACTCCAGTCCAAAATGGATCCCTATTTCGATACCTCTTGAGCCACGCCATCGACATAGCTGCGTGCCAATCGTTGGCATGCACAATTTCAGGTTGCCACCCTAGTTCCTTACACATGGTTAGGGCTGCCAAGGAGAAGAAAGCGAACTTATCAACATCGACCAATGGGTCGTCATAGATCTTATTTGACTGACGAATTGGGGCTCCATCCACTAAATAAACCGGCACATCTCTAATCTGAGTCGAATAGATCTCAGCTTCACGCCATCTTTTAGCATGCTTAACGGAAGCCGCTCCTAATCGCTTTTCCTCAAAGCTGGCTTTCTTGAGAGCAGGATAGAATGGCAGGACTATTCGGACGTCTACTCCGAGCGATCTCAATGCCCGGGGAAGCTCCCCAGCGACATCTGCCAGTCCTCCGACCTTGATAAGGGGGGAAGCCTCTGATGATAGGTATAAAACTCTCATGCTTGGAACCAGTGAAAGTCCATTTCTGGAAAGATTTTATCTTTCTCCCACAGATCCGATGCAAGTTGGGTATTCGGTTGACGCTGCTCAACTTCCTCAAGCAGGATGTTGAAGCGATCAACGTGCTGACGAAAACGTTCGATTGCGTACTCGCGCGCTTGCCCGGTTGTGACCAAGAAAGGCCAATCGGAGGACTGTAGGAGCAATAATTCTCGTGCTGCTTGATCTAGGATATGACGTTTAGTACTCTTTGCAGTTGCATAAGCCTCGACGGCTTCCTTCATACGGTTCTCAGCATCATGGATGATAGGCCACATCCATCGTGTATCGGCGTTATCCCAAACGAAATGGGTCCCTCCCGCGCCCCAAGAGCCCTCTGGCAGATTGAGGACTGTCGTTGGTGGATGATGCTCAATGTACTTCGAGGCCGTCGTGAGCTCTACTACTTCAGAGGTCGCTAAGTGTCTTAAGACCTCCCGTATCCAATCGATCCCTTCAAACCACCAATGACCGAACAGTTCAGTATCATAGATCGCAGAGATTATTCCAGTCTTTCCCGTTTCCTGTTGGTAATCACGCAGAAGTTCTTCCACCAAACGGGCATAGTGACCAGCGTGTTGTTCAACCTTGTGAGCCGCCCAGTCGGGGTGGTATGCATCCTTATCCCCTAGATCCACTTTTGCACCTGTTACTCGCCAGTACTGCATTCCCGAGACACCGTCTTTCTTATGGAACTCACGGTAATCGAACTCGCCAGGGTAACCCCATTCCGCACTCCAAACTTGGAGACCGGTTCGGTTATTGCGTCCGAGCACGGCCACTTCCGGTTGAGTCACATAGTAGGGTTGGTATGTGGTAGCCGGCAAATCGAGTTGCACCTCCGAGAACGGCACCAGGTATCGCCGAATCACCGCTCCATAAGGACCGATGGCCTCCCCAGCTGCGACACCGACGGGTCTTCCTCCTTCGATCATGTGGGTTTCTGCGAAGAACAATTGGATTCCATGCTGAGCAAGAAAATGTTCAAGGCCAGGTCGTTCTCTCCCATCCTCAGCATGGTAGCCTGGTCGATAAGCACACTCTGGAAGCCATATTGACCGTGGGTCTTGGCCAAAATGGCGCCTATAACTCTGGACCGCAGTAGTAAGTTGTAAATTAATCGATTCGTCTCTATCCAATAATGGTAAGTAGCCATGGGTTGCAGCGCAGGTCACGATCTCGATTACACCTGCGTTCTGCAGCCGACGAAAAGCTGACACCAAATTCCCGTCGTACCGCTCAAGGAAACGAGTGCGTATCCCCGTATACCAATCGCGATAATAGGAGGCAAGATAAGCGAAATGCGCCTCCCCAGCCGACTCGAATCGAGGAATGTCCGCTTCAGCGGCGGCGATCCGATCCTCGAGATAGATGACAAAGTTTCTGCGGACATCCTCATCTGCAAGCTGTTCAAGCAGAATGGGTGTCAACGTGAGCGTTAGGTGGATTGGCAGATCCTCTTCATAGAGCTTGTAGAGCGCATCCAATAGCGGCACATATGTCTCTGCAGCTGCTTCGTGGAGCCACTCCTCACCATGCGGCCACCGACCAGCTTGGCGTGCATAGGGGAGATGAGAATGGAGCACAAAGGTGAAGGCACCAACTTTTGTCATCGATGACTCCCTTCAAGTGTATAAGCCTGATTGTAGCAGAAGCGTCCGAAGTCTCAAGGGAAGCGAAGCTCAATTCGTCCAACACAATGGGATGATCTGACTTTAACCCTCTCAAGGACCCCAGCGAGGTTGCCAATCTGAGCGAGATTCATGGGTAAGCCTGATGATTTCCGATCCGTCTAGCCTCATGACGTAGATTTCGTTGTTCCCATCCCGATATGAGGTAAAGGTAATCCATTGACCGTCCGGGGAAAAACTAGGTGCCAAGTTATCACCGCCATCGGTCAGCTGCACCACATCTCGACTTTCAATGTCCACGATATAAATATTCCTGTCTCCTCTGGGACCAGCGTAGAAAGCCAGCATCTGACCATCTGGGGACCAGTCGTTTCGCCCTCCGATTTGAGACACCCCCTGCGTCACCCGCCTCGGATCGCTGCCATCAGCTTCCATGATGTAAAGCTGACGTGAGCCATCCCGGGTTGAAGCAAATGCGATTTGTTGACCATTCGGAGACCATGTAGGATCGATATCATCCCATGGGCCATCGGTCAGGGGACGGGGGTCCCGGCCATCAGGTTTCATGATCCATATCGATTGGTGACCTTCAGTAGCGTTGGTGAAGACGATCGTTTGCCCGTCGGTAGAAACATCCGGAGCGAAAAGACTTCCTAGATCTTTCGTCAATCGGACCTGGTTCTCCCCATTCAAATCCATGCTGTAGATCTCAAATCGACCGTCCCTGCGGGAGGAGAAAACAATATAAATACCATCAGGACTGAGAGAGGGATAGAAGTCCGTCGCGGGATCGTTGGTTAAGCGCTCACTTTCCCTTCCAAGAGAATCCATGAGGCATATTTCGTCATAGCCATCGATGAAGCATGTGAAAACGATATTCCCTTGGAGCTTATCTTCATCTCCAAATTCAGTAGCCGTTGGAGTGACGTGAATATCTGATGGAGAAGGAGAGGCAGTCTCAACAAGTATAGGTGTAAAAACCGGAAGCGGGGTCAGGATGACATCCGAAGTTCTGAAGATGCGAAAGAACTCAGGCCACTGTAAACCAGCAACAGACAATAGTGCGACTACACAAATCATCATCAATAGACAACACCCCATTCCAAGTGCGACGAGAATAAATGCAAGGCGAGCATTCGGATCTTCTAGTCTTCTCATCTATGATTGCCTTAGACTTTTCTCATATTCAGATTGACACCTGATCCCACTTCTTGGTGTTCTTATACAAGCCAAACTGTGGCTACAGAGCTCCCGATGGTTACAAATTTCCGAGTCAGATTTCTTTATTTTAAGAAAGGTTCGTGTGCACACGAATTATCTGGTTCCATGTCAGCAGATCTTCCCGGTGAGTTTTTCAATTCCATGTTCTGCATCGTGGAATATTTCCTCTTCACCCATTTCGGAGATGCACATCACGCAGCATGGCGCACAAGAGTGCGCCATGCTCTGACCTCTACTCGAAAAGTTTGGTACATCGAGGGCTTGAGTTGCCCTTCAACCCTACTTCCCCAATCGTTCTTTAAGCGCCTGGGTTAAAGGTGGAACAATGTTGTACAAATCTCCCGCGACACCGAACCGGGCCAACTTAAAGATCGGGGCTTCAGGGTCCCGATTGATCGCCACGATGGTCTTTGCAGTCCTCATACCTGCAAGGTGTTGAATCGCACCCGAGATTCCACAAGCGATGTAAAGGTCGGGTGAGACAACCTTGCCTGTCTGTCCCACCTGATATTCATACGGTATGTAGCCAGCATCGACCGCTGCTCGACTCGCTCCTACGGCTGCATCGAGCACCTTGGCAAGCTCACCGATCAAGGTGAAGCCTTGCTGAGCACGCCAAATTTCTTGCTCACGTTCATCGGTGATCTCCGCTGGCGGACTCAGGAGTGGGTTGTTCGAGACACCACGTCCACCGGAGACGATAATCGCCGCATCTGTTAGGCTTACACCAACCTCAGATTCGCTGTACCCCGTCACCTCGGTTGCGATCTCATCAAGATCCGCCTCGATTCGTGTGACCTCTCCGCCGCGCCCGGAATCAGGTTCAGGTTTAGGAAAAGCCCGGCTTCGCAGGGTGAGAATTTGTGGGCGTTTCTCGCGGCAAATCACCTTAGTCAGAAGCTTGCCGGCGTAGATCGGTCTCGTGGCCAACACAGAACCGTCCTCAATCTCAAAGGCGATCACATCAGGCATCACGCCCGTCTCGAGATCCACCGCGACCATACCGGCCAACTCACGTGTCCTACTGGTGGTCGGTAGCAAAAGGATCTCGGCTTCTGCTGCCAATTGCGACAACACACTTGCGTAGGGCTCCGGACGAAAATCCTTCAATTCGGGGGCATCGACCATGAGGACATCGCCAGCCCCATACTCGATAGCTTTTTGTGTAAGCTCTTCGATCTCATGACCTAAGACGACCGCCGCGACATCACCTCCAAGCTGCTTGGCTAACGATGTCCCAACGCCTATGGCCTCCCATGATGCTGGTACCACCTGACCAGCGAAGTGATCAATGAAGACAAGGATTTTGTTAGCCATCAGATCACCTTCTCTTCAATCAGCCGGTCCGCCAATTTGGCAGCGATTTCCTCCGGCGTCTCGCCTTCAACCATCTCCACCTCAGTCTCGATCTTCGGTGGTGCGAATATTCCTGGCCATGTCGTGGCCGACGCCGGAACTTCATCCAGCCCAAGTTCGGATGCCGTCCAAAGGGGAATTTCCGCA
>DUEW01000184.1 GCA_011174845.1 Anaerolineae bacterium
CGAATACGAGGGAGAATGAGGGCGTGATGTGATTCGCTTCTCTCGATGAGGTCGATTTTCCCCACTTTTTGAACCGTTACAAGCATAGATTTTTATAAATATCTTTGCCCATTAAAGTTTGGAATGAAACGTAACAAGGCGGTCTATAGGCATTCATGATGAATCTCATAGCAAACATCCTCTTGTTTTCCATGGGTCTGGTCACTTTTCTATCTTTGGTCACCTTCGCGGTTTTATCGCTGAGAGAGGGTGAGCGCAGAGCCGCGGGTCTGGCCTTCGTATTGGCGATCGCACTATCATCACCGTTCTTCTTGGTCACACTTTCAACCCTTCAAGTCAAGTGGATTTTCTCGGGGACGATTGGCGCGATAGGTTTCTTAGGATTGTTTCTGTTTCTTCTTCCAATCGGAAGGGTCGAGCGCGGGCATGACCTGCCATTAAAACGCTTCGATGAGCGCGACATCGTCTTCGCCCGCAGGAGGCTCATCCCCGGGAGCCCGGAGTTTGAAGCATATTACGCCATGCGCCCGGAAAATAGGACCATTGACGACAAACGCCGCGCCTTGCCAGGGCTGCTTTCAACAGAATCCCTCCATGCTGACCCCAACTTCTTTGCCGCCGCCAAGGCGAGCTTCGCTTTGACCGAAGCCATGCGTGAAGAGGTCGATGGACCCGTGTCGGGTGAACGCATGGAGCTCAGTCCAGATCAGGGCACTTCCATGATCAAAGGATTGGCGCAATATTATGGCGCGGTGACGGTGGGCATCTGTGAACTGCAACCGTACCACGTGTATTCCCACATCGGCCGTGGAAGCGGAACCTATGGCGCCCCAATCCATCTTGATCATCGCTACGCGATCGCATTCACCGTCGAAATGGATTACGAGATCATGAGACAAGCCCCAAAGGCGCCAGTGGTGATGGAATCAGCGCGTAGATACGTTCAAGCGGCAACGATCGGGCTGCAACTGGGCTATCACATCCGATCCTTGGGTTACCCAGCGCGCGCCCACATCGATGGCAATTATCGAGTGATCGCGCCTTTGGTGGCCCGTGATGCCGGTTTAGGAGAAATCGGACGCATGGGGATCCTTATGACACCTCGCCTCGGTCCGCGTGTGCGTTTAGGCGTAGTAACCACCGATCTACCGTTGATCCCGGATGAACGAAGGTACGATACTTCGATGCTTGACTTCTGCCGAATATGCGTCAAATGTGCCGAGAACTGCCCCAGCCAGGCGATCCCGACCGATGACCGACATGAGATCGACGGTGCCATACGTTGGCGTATCAACGCTGACAAATGCTTCCACTATTGGAATGTTATCGGCACAGACTGTGGTATCTGCATGTCAGTCTGCCCATTCTCCCACCCTGATCATTGCGGGCACAGTCTCATCCGTTGGGCCATCCAACGTTCTGGATACGCCCGTAGGGCCGCGCTATGGCTGGACGATCATTTCTACGGGCGTAAGCACATCCCTCGACCCATGCTCGATTGGATCCAAAAGCTCACCGTGTAGGGGCAATTCACACCGATCCACCAGTTTCCGGTGGGACGGTGAGTTTCCCCCTTTTCTATGGTTGGAGAAATATCTCCCTATCAGTAATCAAATAGACGTAAATTATCAGCATGTAGAGGCAATTCATCGTTCGTGCCGCGAGACGCCGAGAAGAACACTCGGCACTTTCAGCCGGCGGCACGCCGGCCGTCTCGCCCCGGCGGGCTGAGACCGCCCCGCGTAGACGGGGCTCGCTGCCCGAACGGGGTGCGAGACGGCATGAATTGCCCCTACATTTTAGTCGGGATAATAACCGCCAAGATTCACGATCCATCGCATTTCTAACCCTCATCACCGAGATTCCTCACTCAACTCGGATTGCTATCCATTGCCTCTCGCTTCATTCCACAATCAGAGTTCTGCTTACAAGTTACAGCTATCCCAGGCTTCCATCCTAGTGCTATAATCCTCACAATGTGAATCCAACAGGATGAAGAGCATCTCAGGCTCCCAATCCCTTTCGCCTGATCTTCTAAGCCATGAAACAGGTCATTCAAGACGTACGCACAGGCGAGACCTCCGTGTTTGAGGTCCCAACACCCAAGCCGAAACCGGGCACGGTGCTCGTGCGTACAGTTGCTTCCCTGGTCTCAGCTGGCACCGAGCGAGCGTTGTTAGAGTTCGCTAGCAAAGGCCTACTAGGAAAAGCACGATCCCGACCGGACCTAGTGCGTCAAGTGCTCGAGAAGGTTCGCAGAGAAGGGATATTAACCACAGTCGAAGCTGTACAGCGCCAACTTGATCAACCAATGCCTCTGGGTTACTCCTCTTCCGGGTGGATTGTAGAGGTTGGTGACGGGGTAACGGGTTTCCAGACAGGCGATAGGGTGGTTTGCGCTGGAGGGGCCTACGCTGTGCATGCAGAATACGCCGTCGTGCCCCAGAACATGCTCGCTCACCTGCCTGAAACGGTCGACTTCGAATCAGGAGCCTCCGCCACGCTAGGAGCGATCGCCTTACATGGCTTTCGCCTCGCCGAACCTCAAATAGGTGAGCGTGTCGCGGTGATCTGCTTGGGCTTACTGGGTTTGCTCACGGCTGGGATCGCTCGAGCTGCGGGCTGTGCGGTTTTGGGTGTTGATCTCTCCGTGACACGTGTGGAGCTAGCGC
>DUEW01000185.1 GCA_011174845.1 Anaerolineae bacterium
ACCGCAGCTACCTGGAGCAAATCTACATGCTGATCGGGGAGAAAGTCCCGGGCTTCGTACACGTGCCGATCATCGTTCAACGGCCACAGGTGCCCGATCAGGAACCGCTAGACCTTCTTACAGTGATGGCGGATGGCGTCCCCTCCGAGGGCGAGTGGAGCGATGCGGGGTATTACGAATTGACTGAAGGTGGTTTGACGGCGCTCTATTATGGCTTCGACCAGGAGAACTTGTTCCTTCGGGTCGATACCCAGGATGGTTTTAGCGATGGTACCGTGCTTGGGTTCTACCTCAGCACACCGGAGAGTGGGGCAACCAACGCGTATTCGCGTTACGAAACGTTGCTCGGCTTTGGTGTGAAACAGTTGATCGAGGTGACCTTTGAGGGTGGTCAACCTGTAGCGGCAGTATACGCAGCAGATGGGGCGGGGGGCTGGAAGCTGTACGCCCCTTGGATGCCGCAGCTTGACACGGTCGCGGTCCGTGATGGGATCCTCGAGGTGGTGGCGCCATTTGCCAATTTCACAACAAGCGCCCGCAGTGGTGACCGGATCAATGTGCGGTTGGTTGTGAGTCAAGCCGAGACGGACATCGCTGTCGTCCCACCCGATGGCCCAGCGTTGGTCACCGTCCCGGACCTGCCGATCCCCAACGTATTCGTAGAAATCGCCGACCCTGCCAACGATGACCATGGACCAGGGGATTATGTCTATCCCAACGATCAGGTGTTCAAGCCGGGCGTGTTCGATATGACCGGACTGACCATCGGTTACGATGACGAGGATTACATATTCCGCGTGCAGTTCCGCGGTCCTGTGATCAACGAGTGGGGGTCTCCCAACGGTTTGAGTGTCCAGACCATCGACATCTACATTGACACAGATGGGACGGCTTCCGGAGATCGGATGTTGCTTCCGGGTCGCAATGCTGCACTGACGGGTGACCATGCCTGGGATTACGCCATCTGGGCTGAGGGCTGGACGCCCGGCGTCTACGCGCCAAGCGAGGAGGGACCGGTGCAGATTGACTCCGGCTTCACCATCCTCACCAACCCGGGTCAGCGCCGGGTGACAATCCGCGTGCCGAAAAGCTTACTCGATGGCGATCCGTTGAATTGGGGGATCGCCGTTGCGGTGTTGAGCCAGGAAGGCTACCCATCGTCTGGGGTATGGCGCGTCCGTGACGTGCAACTGGAGGCGGAGCAATGGCGGATCGGGGGCGGTACTGGCTCGCCGGCTGATACACGCATCATGGACATCCTCTGGCCGGAAGGGAGTAAGCTGACGCAGGAGGGGTATCTGAGAAATCTAAACCCCACCGATGTCGATATCGACAGCCTCGATCCGGATCAGTTCCCGCAAGTACCGATGATCATTCCATAAGGCCTGAAGCGATCGTTGGATGTGAGAATTAGGTGGAGGTGTCGACGTCCATAATGAAGATTTCGACAACCCCATCTTTGGTAACTTGAAAGTTATCCCTCACAGGACATCGCCCTATCATGCCGCCCTATATTTCTGTTCGGTCAAAAGCTATAATCCAACCTCAGAAGGGGCAATTGGTAGCTAGCTCACACCGAAACATTTCGACGTGTTGTGTGAAAATAGCGGCACGGCACAGGCAGCCTTAGCCCACTATATACTCTGAGGTCGATTCACCTGGATGTTGAAGGCTATTCACGAAACGTCCTCATGAACGATCCAGTGCAGACCTGGCAAGGCAATCCGTTACAAAAAATGAGACTCCATCTCCCAATCTTCTCTCCGAATGCCATGATGATGGAATGCAAGCTGGTTCGTTTACTAACCCGGAACTGAAGTCAGAGCGCCGGCGATGATTGCTATGAATGTGGCTTGTTTTTACCTGAGCACCCAGCGTTGAGAGGGAAGAGAGCGCTTGAATTGATATCATCCAACACAATGTTCAATCGGAGCGATCCTTCGTTCCGGGAATATCAATTGCGTCGGACCCAACATTGGGACGAGGTGGCCGACCTGCTCGAACATTGGAGAGGTTGGGGAGGTGCGTATCATAAACGCCTCGAACGTGTGTATGCGTACCTCGTTCCCCCAAACAAACGAATACTGGAACTCGGTTGCGGTGAAGGCTATCTGCTAGCCGCACTTAACCCGAGTGTAGGTTTCGGTGTTGACCTTTCATCCAGGATGCTCCATAGAGCCAAGAAATTGCATCCAGAATTGATCTTCGTTCATGCCGATGGACATTCTCTCCCGCTCGATGGCACCTTTGATGTCGTCATTCTCTCCGATCTCATGAATGAGTTGTGGGATCTACAGGCGGTCTTAAAGGAAATTCGGCGCATCGTCCACCCCCGCACGCGATTGATCATCAATTCCTATAGTCGTCTATGGGAGATTCCACTTGCCCTCGCCGAGCAGCTAGGCTTAGCAAAACCCAGCCTGAGTCTTAACTGGTTAACGGTCCAGGATGTCATCAATCTCCTCGATCTCGAAGGGTTCGAGCCCGTTCGGCATTGGGAGGAGATCCTGTTTCCTCTTCCGATCCCCTTGCTTTCAAGGCTCTTTAATCGCGTGCTTGTCCGCTTATGGCCTTTTCGTCTTTTTGCATTGACCAACTTCATTGTTGCTCGCCCCGTTCGAGCCGCGAGCTTTGAACGAGGCGAGCCTACCATCTCGGTTGTCATCCCGGCCCGAAATGAGTCCGGGAACATCCCTGAGATCTTTAGACGTACGCCGGAAATGGGTGGGGGAACGGAGTTGGTCTTCGTGGAGGGGCATTCGGCTGACAGCACCTACGAGGTCATCGAACGTGAGATTGTCGAGCATCCAGAGCGCGCCAGCCTATTGTTTCGTCAACCCGGTGAGGGCAAGGGAGATGCGGTAAGAGTAGGTTTCGACAAGGCCTCAGGAGACATCCTGCTCATCCTTGATGCTGACTTAACCGTTCCACCGGAAGATCTACCCCGTTTCTATGAGGTGTTGAATTCAGGGAAAGGGGATTTCGTGAACGGCGTACGCCTGGTCTATCCCATGGAAGACGAAGCCATGCGTTTCTTCAATATCATAGGAAACAAATTCTTCAGCTTCGCGTTCTCTTGGCTCATTGGTCAGAATATTAAGGACACGCTGTGCGGGACGAAAGGCTTGTGGAAGCAGGACTATGAAGTCATCGCCGCCAATCGAGATTACTTTGGCGATTTTGATCCCTTTGGCGATTTCGACTTGGTCTTGGGCGCTGCTCGATTAACCATGAAGATCGTCGACCTCCCCATTCGCTATCGGAAAAGATCGTATGGGACGACGAATATCCGGCGCTGGGAACACGGTTGGCTGCTGCTGAAAATGCTCCTTTTCGCTGCCCGTCGTTTGAAGTTCATATAGATCCGTTCAAGAATCAACCTGATGATCCGCTCGTGGCTTTCCCATCCCCTAACTCGTGGTCTAGATCTTGATGATCCACAGACAACCATTCTTCGCAAGCGTATCCTTGAAGAAAAACCTTTTCTCAAGAAGCTGTACCGTCAATGGTACGGTCTGTTAATAGACTCGTTAGAGGAAGCCACCTTCCCCGTGCTCGAGATTGGCAGTGGCGCCGGTTTTCTCCGCGAGCACCTTCCTGATCTGATCGCCTCAGACACCCTCTATCTACCCTGGCTGACTCTTGTGTTAGACGCAGAGCGTCTGCCCCTTCACGACCAATTGCTCGATGGGATCGTGATGACCAACGTCCTGCATCACATGTCAGATGTCGAGGGTTTCTTCGCTGAGGCCACCCGCTGCGTCCGAGTCGGCGGGCGGATCGCGATGATCGAACCCTGGACGACACCGTGGTCGAAGTTCATCTATTCCAACCTTCATCATGAGCCGTTCGACCCTCAGATGCGAGAATGGAGGTTGGATTCGGCAGGCCCCATGACGACCGCAAACGGTGCCTTACCGTGGATTCTGTTTGAACGGGATCGAGAGCGATTTTTGTCCCTGTTTCCTAAGTGGACCATCGAAGAAATCCAGCCGATGACACCGTTTTGCTATCTTTTGTCGGGCGGGATGTCTCTGCGCTCGTTGATGCCCGGATGGGCCTATGCATTTTGTTCCTGGATCGAAAGGGCTTTCCAGCCTTGGATGCATTCTTGGGCGATGTTTGCTAAGGTCGTGCTGAAGAGATTACCTTAGGGTAGCGTAAAGATGCGCAGGCTGAAGCCTGCGGCTACAGCAGTGGCTCTAACAGATAATGTAGCCGCACCCTTAAGAGTGCGTAAGGAAATGCGAGCACACCTGAGAAGAATTTCTCCTGGGCTGTGTAGGATTATCAGCTTTGTAGGAGGCGCATCGTTGCGTTTTTAACGTCCACTAGCTCCGTGTACAACCTAACGACATCACAATCGTCATAGGATGAAAGAGCAAGACCACCGCTCTCCGTGAACGGTGGTCTATGTTGTGGGCGCGGAGAGACTTGCCTGTCCTGGTGGTCTTCCAGGGAACCCCGTTCGCATCCTTCGGATATGCTTTGCAAGGCCGACGCCCGCCGCACTCTTCCCCCTGCGGGGACCTACGGCGAGCATGCTTCGCGAGGGCGGACGGCCCACGACCTCACGGATGTGAACCCAGTGATCCAAAACCGCTACCGTGGTCCTCACGGATCCTGTGCTTCGTGAGCCGTGTGGTCAGCTCAAGGTGGGGAGCCGTGTGGAGTACGGTTGAGTTTTGATCCCCTCTCTGGATCGATTTTTCGACCGGAATTTGGTTCTGGGTAATAGGCGTTACTAATATAGAGGTGTTCGAAGAACGATGCTTATAAGTGACGTTAACGACATCCATCTGGGGTAGAAAACATTCTCAGGGGAGCACGAGGATGATTTGAGATTTTGTCGCAGAATTCCCCGGCGAATTTGCGACCGGTCCTGGCTAATGTTACTTACTACCAGAGGAGCATATGTCACGCTAGATTGAAACTAGCATGTGTCCCTTTTGCAATTAGATGAAAAGTATACCGCTTGGAAGATTGGATTCATCATAAACATCCATCCAGAGTTTATACATATTCAACATTGAGGAGAGGACGGACCAAGCATGTTTTCCGAGGGATAGATCAACGTTATAGGTGTCGATAGATGGATTCGAATACTTAAGTGTTTTTTTTCACTATTGGAAACACGGGGCTTGAATTATTCTCCATGTGTAAATAATCAAAAATTAGTATGACTCTACGATTTTTAGTAATTCGTGATGAACATGGAAATGATTGATCTGGCAGAGACCCAAGCGGAACTCTTTGGAGTGTTCGCAAATGCTACACGCATCAGAATCCTGCGGACTATGGCCCAAGGCGAACTTTCTGTGGGGAAAATTGCGGAGGAGGTTGATCTTTCCGTACAGAACACTTCCCACCACCTTCGTTTTATGAAAGACAAAGGCATCCTGAAGTCGCGCAGAGTTGGTCAACGCATACGCTACTGGATCGCCTGTCCAGACTTGGTCAATGGCCTTTTATCCAGAGCATCGAGAGAGCAGACATCATAGAGTATTTTGTTTGAGCATCTGAGATTGATATACGTGAAGAAATCCGAGAGATCAAGGAGAGAAAAGAAATGACTGCCGAAGAACTGTCGTCCATTGAAGCTGCAAAGGTTGTCGATGCTCGCGGAAGCGCATGCCCTGGACCCTTGCTTGAAGCTAAGAAGGGCATCGGAGCGGTCGGTGTGGGAGAGGTGCTCGAGATTTGGTCTGGCGACGCGCGCACAAAAGAGGACATCCCCAAGTGGTCGAAGAAAGTTGGACATGAATATTTAGGCCACCTGGATGCTGATGGGTATGATCGTCTGTTCATCCGCCGAAGCAAATAAGGTTTCCCCAACATGGCAACGGAACAGCCATCCGAGGAGCTAAAAATCCTCATTCTTGCAACCTTATCCGGTGGATATGCAGGCGCCGACTCGGTTGGGCAACTGCACGCCGATTACGCGACAAATACGTACATTCTCCCAGTCGAATGCCCCGCTTTATTCCCTAAGGAATTCTACCTACGCACCTTTAAAAAGGGGATCGATGGCATCATCATCATGTACAGCGGGACGGATTGCCCTTACAAGGGGGGAGCCGAGCGGACAGCGGAGATCATCAATGAGACATACCCCTTGATGAAAGAGCGGGGGATGGATACCCGTCGGCTACGCCTGGTAGCGATCTGCACGGTATGCACCCAACCTTTCCTCAAGGAAGTCACACAGATGAATAACGTACTTCAAGAAATTGGACCGGTTCGCCAAGAACTTTCCGTCTCACAAGATTAGGCATAGCAATAAAGTTGCGCGGAACGGGAGGCAATGAGGCTATGGTTCAAGAAAAAATCCGCGTGGACACGCTTGTTGTTGGTGGTGGTATAGCAGGGATGCAATCCGCTTTGGACCTCGCGGACCAGGGCTATCAAGTAGCCCTTGTAGAGAGGGACCCGAGCATCGGCGGGAAAATGATCCAGCTGAGCAAGGTTTTCCCCACGCTTGATTGTTGCAGTTGCATCACGACACCTAAGATGTCCGCGGTTGCTCATCATGAAAACATCCAACTCTTCACGTACTGCGAAATTCAAGCGATTGAAGAGAATGACCAGGGATTTGTTTCCAATGCACTGCAAAAACCACGCTACGTGGATGTCGACACCTGCACGGGTTGTCGGCAATGTGAGTATGCCTGCCCCATCGATGTGCCTCATCCCTTTGACCGATATCTGGGAGCACATCGAGCCGCTTATGTGCCTTTCTCAACCGCAGTTCCTCAGAAGGCATTGATTGACATGGAGAACTGCATTTTATGTGGCAAATGTCAGAGAGGCTGTCCCGCCAATAGCATCGACTTCACACAAAAGGAGCAGCCCTTCGAGATTGAATCGCGTGCGATCATCCTGGCTACCGGTTTTGAGATCACTCCACCCGATGCAAAAAAGGAATACGGTGCGGGGCAATTCCACAATGTCGTCGATGCCTTGGTCATGGAACGACTGCTCGCACCTACTGGTCCGTATGGTCATGTCCTCCGCCCCTCGGATGGCAAGGAGCCGGATTCGATTGCCTACGTCCAATGTGCAGGGTCGCGGGATAAGACCCTCGGAGTGGAGTACTGCTCGCGTGTTTGCTGTATGTATGCCATTAAACAGGCGATGTTGATATCCGGAGCACTTCCTCTCGCGGATATCACCATCTACTACATGGATATTCGAACCTTTGGCAAGGGCTACGACCAGTTCTATCAGACTGCACAAGCCATGGGGATCGAATTTGTTAAGGGCAAGGTGGCAAGAATTAACGAAGACGAAAATCAAAATCCTGTTGTCAGAGTAGAAATGATCGATGAAGGATCAAAAGTCGTGGAACGCATGCACGATATGGTCGTGCTCTCTGTTGGCATGTTGCCTTGCTATGATCCTCAACCGATCTTTGGTGTACGTTCAGCGGAAGATGGGTTTGTCTTGACCCCTTCGATCAATATGGCGCCTTGCGTGACGGAACATCCCGGTATTTTCGTTTCTGGGACCGCCGCTGGCCCTATGGACATTGTTGACAGCATCGTGTTAGCGGGCGCGGCCTCAGCGGAAGCGGCAGCTTATCTAGAGGCAAACGATGGAAATCGACGTTCGGTGAAATCCACAACGAACGCAGCGAGGGTGACAGCCCATGCCTGACAAAGAAACGTCAAAACTCGAGCCATCCCAAATGAAGACCGATACGGAGGAGCCTCGTATTGGTGTCTATACCTGTTACTGCGGTGGCAATATCGGTTTTGTGATCGATTGTGAACGTGTCGCTGATGAGCTGGGCAAGTTGCCCAATGTGGTAGTGACACGAACTGACATGTCCATGTGTTCCGATGTCGGACAGACCATGATCGAGGAAGACATTCGGGAGCACGGTGTCAACCGCGTGGTCATCGGCGCCTGTGCGCCCTCCCTGCATGAGCAAACTTTTAGGGGGACCGTGAGCCGAGCCGGGCTGAATCCGTACTTTTACCACCACGTCGGTATTAGGGAACAAGACAGTTGGGTGCACAGCCATGATCATGAGGGTGCTACGAAGAAGGCCATTCGTTTGATGAGCGCAGGGATCGCGAAGGCACGCTTATTGGAGCCGCTCGAGCCCATCAAGCTCTCTGCCGAGAAGCACGCGCTTGTGATTGGCGGCGGGGTGGCGGGGCTTCGATCCGCCTGGGATTTGTCCAGAAGGGGGTTAAAAGTCACCCTCGTCGAAAAATCTCCCTTTCTTGGTGGACATATGGCTCAATTGGAAAAAACCTTCCCAAGTGGAGAAGAGGCGGGAGGCTTACTAGGTCCATTGATCGCTAACGTGGTGAGCGACCCGAATATCACGGTCCATACCTACAGCGAAGTCACCGGTGTCCGCGGCTATGTTGGTGATTTCCACATTCAGATTACTCAGCAATCCCGGGGTGTAGACGACACGCTTGGGGAAGCTGCCATGCAGGCCTGTAAGACCGAAGTACAGGACGAGTTCAATTACGGTTTGACGAACCGCAAACTTGTTTACAAAGCATATCCGGGTTGCTACCCATCGACGCCTGCCGTCGACTGGGACCATTGTCCCGACGGCTATCTGGAGCTTGAGATCGATGGGAGACAAATCAAGCTAGAGAATCAACCCAAGACCTTTGATATCAACACCGGAGCGGTGGTAGTGGCCACGGGTTTCCAACCCTACACCCCTCTCAAGGGTGAGTATGGGTACCTAGAACATCCGGAAGTCTTGACTCTGCCTCAATTCATCCGCTTGCTCACCCTTATTCCAGAAGGGAAAGAGCTTCAGTTGAATGGTCACCGGGTGCACAACATTGGTTTCGTCCATTGCGTTGGGAGCAGGCAAATTGAGGGCATTCACGAAGCCCAAGAAGATGGACAGGTCAACAATTACTGCTCGCGAGTGTGCTGCACGGCTACGCTCCAGGCCATCAATGAGCTACGCCAGCGATATCCGGATCTCAACATCGTCGATATCTATGAAGACATCAGGACCTATGGGCGCGGTCACGAGGAGTACTACGCCGAGGCTTCAGCAAACCAGGTTCTCTTCATGCGTTTCCACGGTGAAGAGCCGGCAGAGGTCGTCCGGGCAACGGATGGTGACAAAAGCCCATTGCTCATCCGTGTAAAAGATTACCTGACGTGGGGAGAAGAGATTGAAGTACCGGTCGATATGGTGGTTCTCGCGGTCGGCATGATGCCCACCTCCATTGAAGATTTGATCCGCCTGTTAAAGGTCTCCCCTGGAACCGACCGTTTTTTGCTCGAAGTTCACCCCAAGTTGAGGCCTGTTGAGACAGCCGTCCCAGGGGTAGTGTTAGCCGGAACCGCTCAAGGACCCATGAACATCAAGGAGAGTATTGCCGCCGCTTCCGCAGCAGCCTCCAAAGTCGCAGTGCTGCTCAGTCGTGGCAAGGTGGAGCTTGAGCCTTTCGTCGCTCATGTTGACCACGAACTTTGTACCGGCAGTGGTGAATGCGTAGAGGTCTGTGCTTATGAAGACGCCATTTCGCTGAAGCCAGTAAGTATGGACGGGAAAGAAGTAGAAAAGGCGTTGGTCACGTCCGCGAATTGTGTGGGATGTGGAGTCTGTGTCAGCGCTTGCCCTAACCTCGCGATCGACCTTCAGGGCTGGACGCTGAAGCAATATGACGCCATGGTGGATGCCCTTGTAATGGATATGTCGGCGATAGGGGTGAAGCATGAGTGAAAAAGAATGGGCGGAGACCTTAAAGCGTCTGAGAGAAGAGCACAAAGAGACCGTCGCTCGCTCTCAGGCATTGTTAAAAGAACAGCAAGCGAAACGCAAAGCAATCCGAAAAGCGCTGGAGGAAGGACCGAGAACCGTGCCTGAGGTTGCGGATCTCACAGGCTTCGCCTCACATGATGTAATGTGGTATGTGATGGCGATGAAAAAATTTGGCTTGATTGAAGAGCTCGAAATGGATGGGGAGTACTATCGGTATCAATTGACGCAGGAGAAAGCCAAATGAGCAATCGTGTCGATCTCGGCTTGCTAAAGGAGTTGAAGGAATATGGTCATGTGAATGTGGAGGCTTGCTTCAACTGCGGGAATTGCACTGCCATTTGCCCGCTCTCCACGGATGAGACACCATTCCCACGAAACAACATACGGCTCCTGCAAGTAGGGCTAAAAGAGCGCATCCTGCAAAGTACGGACCCTTGGCTGTGTTACTACTGTGGTGAGTGTTCTGAAACTTGCCCTAGAGATGCGGAACCTGCGGAGGCGCAAATGGCGCTGCGCCGCTGGTTGACGGCGCAATATGATTGGACAGGATTGGGAGCGCGCTTCTACACATCCAACACATGGGCGATAGGTGCTTTATTATTTATGACCGTAATTGTCCTGACACTGATTGCCCTCTTCCACGGACCTATGGAGACAGATCATGTGGAACTGAACACCTTTGCTCCCATCCACATCGTCCACCTCGCCGACTTGGTGATGGCTGTGGCGATTTCTTTATACCTCTTTATGAATGTCTATCGGATGTTTTCATTCATCATTCTTAAAGGAGCCAAAGTAAAAATCCCGCTGTCTATCTATTTAACTGAAGCCTGGAATCTACCCTATCAGTTCTTAACTCAAAAAAGATTCTCCGAGTGTGAGGACAGACGTCCTTGGCTTAATCACATGATCTTAGCGAGCGGATATGCTTTGATGTTCGCGATCATCGTCCTTTTTTTGAATTGGTTCCAAACAGATAACCTGTACCCGCTCTTTAACCCTCAACGCTGGCTAGGATACTATGCTGCTGCGGCGCTTATTTACGGGGCAGGCATGGCTATTTGGGGACGGGCAAAGAAAGATCGCCAACTGCATAAGTATTCACAGCTGAGCGATTGGCTTTTCCCCATCTTGTTGATCTTGCTAGCTGTAAGCGGGTTACTGGTACACATTTTCCGTTATGTGGGGATGCCTTTAGCCACATACTATGCATATGTGGTCCACATGATCTTTGTGCCTTCGATATACTTCGTGGTTGGGCCAATGGGTAAATGGGCTCACCTATTTTACCGACCACTGGCAATATATTTTCAAGCAGTTAAGGAAAAAGCTTTGGTTGCGCAAACCGCTCCGGCAGTTGCAAGTGTCGGTGCGGATTAAATTTCATTCAATGAATCAATCGAAAGGAGAGGCATGATGAGCGAAAACGGGAAGGCACCTATGGTAGTCATATGCAACAGTGATACCGCTGGAGTTATGCCGACATTCATCATGGGCGCCTCCGGCGTGGGTATCGGTGAAGAGGTGATCCTTTTCTTCTGCCCCGGGGGCTCAAAGGTTTTAGTAAAAGGGGAACTAGAGAAGTTCCAAGGGAAAAAGGGCCTTCCAGATCCGGTTGATCTGTTCAATACGATCTTGGACGAGGGAGGGCGAATCATCCTTTGTGAGTTAGCCTTAGAGAACAAGGACATCAAAAAGGAAGATTTGCGGGATGATCGTATCGAGATCCTGAATGCCCCATCCTTCCTGCTGGAGGCAGAAGGAGCAAGTTTCACGCTTACTTTCTAGCCTTTCCAAGCAGCCCCTCAATACAGGGTATTAAAATCTTCGTTTAATACCCAAGTTCAACGGTTGATTGAGGAAACATAACTCGATCGTTGAACTTTTTATTGAATCGACATGAAGCGGATCATACTGCGAGAAAGCGCGGGGACAGAGCAATTGATAACCGATCGATTTTCATGCTTCAGCCAGAAGAAGTAAATCAATGTTGGTTGGATCGTGGACAAAAGCCCAGAAGGCTTCCAGGGCTCGGTTAGCGGAGTGCAATTTCTTGCGGATCATGTAGATGTTACGATGTAAATCAAAATCATGGATAGGTATTCGTACGATCGTGCCTCGTTCGATAGCGCATTCAGCTGCAATACGGGAGACAAAAGATATTCCAAATCCCTCTTCAATAGTCTTAACGATCGCTTCCGCATTACCAACCTCTAAGAAAATATTGAGATCTTCGA
>DUEW01000186.1 GCA_011174845.1 Anaerolineae bacterium
AAGCCGATCACCGGGGCGCCGTTCTTGAGCGCCATGTCCATGATCTTGCAGACTTTTTCAGCGTGAACTTCGCCTAGGCTACCACCAAAAACAGTGAAGTCTTGCGAGAAGACATATACCAGGCGGCCGTCGATGGTACCCCAGCCCGTCACCACACTGTCCGCTAGATATCTTCTCTTGTCGAGGTCAAAATCGTAAGTTCGATGGGTGACGAACATATCGGTCTCATGGAAAGAATTTTGATCGAGAAGGATCTCCAATCGCTCACGGGCTGTCATGCGGCCTTGAGCGTGTTGGGAATCGATTCGTTCCTCCCCACCACTTAATCGAGCCTCCTCACGCATCTTGTGCAGACGTTCGATTTTTAAAGGATCACTCATGATATGTTCTCCGAAAGATAGGATTGTATTGAAGGTTGTCTCAAGATCAAAAATAATGCGAGCAACGCAATGACGGTCACAAATGCCGTCGCTGGCCAGGAATGCTGCGCGAAATCTGAACGGGTGAGGATGAGGCGGTCACCCCAATACCAGATAACAAAAAACAAAGCTCCGTAGCGGGTGAAAGGTTGCGACCAAGATCGACCGAAAAAGAGTGCTCCGGAAGCTACCAGACCCACCAGTGCCCATATCCCATTCCGCAGGTATAAATACCACACAGGGAAAGAAAGTGGTAATTCGGGTAATCTAAAGCCAGCCACCAACCCTGAAAGATGAACGACTGAGAAGACGAGGATCGCCAAGCAGAGCACGATGAGAAGCGTGGGGCGCTGATTAGATGACAAGAGTGATCTTCCCCATTTGTTGACCTGTGGCGAGGCGTTCTTGTGCTGCTGCAGCCTCTTTCAACGGATAGTGACGATCGAGCACAGGCTTTACCTTACCTTCAAAGATTAATTCCATCACGGTTGCGAAATCACTATGGGTACCCATTGTAGAACCAAGGATCGACAAATGCTTACCAAATATATATCGGTTATCGATTTCAAACACAGGGCCACCCGTGTTGCCGACTGTGAGAATCCGAGCTCCTTTACGGGTAGCGCGTAGGCTGAGCGGAATCGTGCCAGCACCCACATTGTCTACGACAACATCTACCCCCTGTCGATTTGTGGCCATATAGACTGCTTTCGACCAGTTATCCTCTTTAGATCGATCAATTAACACATCTGCACCAAGCGACTCGGCCAGAGTGAGCTTTTCTTGGCTGGATCCAACGACGTAAACCTTCGCCCCGGTATATTTGGCCACCTGTATGCTAGCCGTATTAACACCCCCAGATGCGCCAATCACCAGTACGGATTCATCTTTTTGCAGACCACCTCGTGTGATTAAGGAGTGCCAAGCCGTGTGGAAAACAAGGCCGGCAGCGGCTGCCTCTTCAAATTCAATCGTCTTCGGAAGGGGTAGCAGATTGATAGTCGGAACGACGACGTATTCAGCATAGGTACCGCGGACGGTTTCGCCAAGTAAATGCCACTCGCGGCACAAGTTGTCCTTGCCAGTCAGGCAGAGAGAGCATTCACCGCAGCTTATGCTTGCGTTGATGACCACCCGATCCCCGATCTTAAGATCGGTCACTCCTTCACCGAGGGAAGAAACCTCACCTGCGCCATCAGCTCCAGGTATATGGGGGTATTCCAGTTTCAGGCCTGGCCATCCCTCACGAACCCAAAGATCCGCTCGGTTCAGCGCTGCAGCCCGCAAACGAACTTGAACCTCGCCAGATAAAGGTTCTGGTATAGGGAAATCCGTGTATTCTAAAACTTCGGGTCCGCCATGTTGATGGAATAAGACCGCTTTCAAGGAAAAACCTCCTTAATCTGATGATGAATTTGTAGAGAGTGTAAACCGTTCAGGGCTGGCCGATCGAGCCGACATAGAACAGCAGTTGTCCATGCCGATTATATCGTGGGAAGGTCGATCCGTCCGTATACTTCGCTTCGATTTCCAACCGAGCGTCGACCTGCTCAGGCAGAATGAAGAACAATCTTCGTGTTCCTACTGGACCTGCACTGTCGGGCAGTATATAAGGAGGCTCAAGGTTCCAACCAGCGACCTCTGTAAGTTGATAGCGCAGGCTTGTGAGGGAGTCAAGATGGAGCCTACCACCACTGACTAAATAAACCTCAGTCCCTTGTTTCTCATTTTCCAAGATCTCCACCATTCCCTGTGCGACCTCGCCCTTATAACTACCGTATGCCTCTCGAGGGAGATAATCTTTGTAGAAGTGACGGAGATTTTGTGCCATCGCGATCAGGATCAGACCGCTCATAGTGATGAGAAGGAAAATCCGACCCTTCGGCCAATGGAACGACAACCTGGTGGAGATCTCCTCGAGTGGGAAAACGAGGAACATCGCGAGCATAGGAGGGAGGAGAAGCATCCGTTGAGCGTTCGGGGCTTGGGTGCTAATACCACCAATAAGGATGGTGGTTATCAATGTCAATAATGGTAGGTTATATCGTGGATCGCGAAGACGGATAAAGGACAGAATCACTCCGAGGAGGAAGAGAGGCGTTGATAGCCCGATCAGCAAGGGAGCTCCGCATTCATAATATACGCCTTGTAATTCGGCCACAGTCAGTCCTAATATCGTGACCCAGATTTGTTCAAGCACTAACCCGATGGGCGTGGTTCCTAGAGCATTGGCTGCTTCTTTTAAATCCGGGACCAATATGGACACATTTTGAGCGTTGAGAAACCATTGCTCAGGATGTGCAGCGTAATGAAGGGCAAGAGGCAGGACGACAGCAGTGGCCACCAATCCCAAGCAACATAAATGAGCTGCCTTTCTCTCTCGGGTAGGGGAGTGGCGGAACAAAAGGAAGGACCAAAGAAGGATTACGATCGGGATAACCCGGGAAGTGATGTAGAAAAATTGACCCAATCCAATGGCGAGACCAGCGAGTAGGTAGTATCCGCGTCGATCACTAACCCAGCCTTTCCAGAAGGCGCCAGCGGTGAGGATCAGGAAAAAACCATCCCATATATTATGGTAAGCCACACGGCTGAAGAAGAGGTGGTGGTGAAAGGCGATCAACCAGGCAGCGCTCCAGATGGCGATTTTTCGTCCGAACATTTCTCGTGCTGCCCAGTATAGGGCGATTACTGTAAGGGCTCCTCCGAAGGCTGAGACCCAACGGATGGCGTTGATCGTTCGACCGAACAGAGTCTGTGAGACGGAGAGCAGCCAGAAGTATAAGGTGGGAAAGGATCCCCATGTGGAGGAGAGTAAATTATCCCGCTCACCGGCGACAAACTCCCATCCGACCAATCCGATGGAGGCTTCTTCGTCGTTGAGTACATAGGGCATGCGATCCGCTGCCCACCCCCGCAATATCAGACTCACGATAAAAATCCCAGCGATCCAGATTGCCTCCCAGCGGTTCGTACTTCCTGAGTGTGCAGGGTGACCAGAGTTGCTGAGATCACGTTCCTTCCAGCGCCAGCAGCCCGCAATCGTGAGGGCGATACCTGCCAGCCATAGAAGATTGGCCAGCGGGCTGAAGACCCGGAGCCCATCGCCTGCTGCAGCCCTGGAAGCCAAGGAGAGGGAGAGACCGCCGATAAGGAGGGGGGGTTGAAGGATCGACACCTCAAACCACGACGCGGCTTTGGCTAGCATCGTCTGATTCCACACCATTGCACGTGCTGTGATCAGGGTTACAACGCCCCAGAGAAACGTTACCACCCCGAGGCTAAGAAGTATGACAGTGATAACATCATGCGGACTGCTTTTAAATAGATGAAGGCTCAAGGCAACTAGAATCAAGCCGCTGGTGAGTAAGATAATGGCGAAGGATCTTCGATTAAGGTTATTGTGTCCTGAAAAAAGCCATCGGAAATAGTCGCGTGGAGTATGGGTGGGGTGTGGGCTTTGCCCACACCCCGTATTTGCTGCTCCACTCCTTACATCTCGGCTTTTTTCAGTATGGTTTTCAACGTCCATGGATGATTGGAGATGGTGTCTTTGTCCGCTGTTCAATAAAGCGTTATCTCACGAATATGAATCTTCGCCCCTGGATCTTCTAGCAAACCGTAAATTTCGACTTCCATAACGCCGGCCTCGATCGATCCTTGGTTGAAAACAAGTTCGACGGTTGGATCATTAGGTAAATTGGTAAAGGTTTGGTGATAGGTTACTGGCTCAGACGATTCTTCGTTGAAGAGACGAACGGTGAGGAGGATGTCCATGGTGCCAGTAGTAATGGATAAGCCGTTCAAGGATCGAGGTGTTGGGAAAGATAACACAATCAAAACTGGATTAGCCTCGTATGTACGAACCATGGTGAATACGTCGTCATCGAATAAGTTCTCGACCTCCCCCATATCGAGCAAAGGATGCTGGATCTGGACCATCTGTCCTTCGATGAGAACCTCATCCGTGATGGGTTGCCTTCGTGCTTCCCGCTCCTCTTCAAAGATTTCCTCTGCGTCCTCCGTATAGCGTAATCGAACGAAGTAGAAGCCATCTCTTCCATCTGGGTAAGGAACTGTACGCTCCAACTTGACGACGGCCACCTTATCGCTCTCCATGACTTCGCCATATTCCGCTGGTGTGAGAACAAAAACGGTCTCTTCATCTAAGTCATCGAGCATTTCAAGGAGGTAATTTCCAGCATTTCCCATGTGCACGTTGGGTTGATCGGAAAGGAAGAATTGCTGCAGAATGTGAGCGCCATTTGCCCATGTGGGTGAAATGAACACACGGCTCTCAGGATCTTGCTGGACGAAATCCTCAACTTCAGCAAACACTTGCCTGGCTCCGTATTGCATACCACCTAATTCATAATCGTGGTACCAGGTTGGACCATTCAACAGCGCGTCCTGCAGCATGCTGACATTCGCATAACTTAGCAAAACGAACAGCACGATCGCTGTGGCCGAGTAGGTTAAACGGCGATCGATCCATCGTGCCACTGATTCCAAACCCAATGCCGTGAGAATAGCCGCAGGAATGACGAAAGATAATACGCGAGTGATACCGATTCCAACGATTGAACCCCCTAGGGGGGAAACGATGAGGGCAGTCAATGCGGCCCGATGGGGGCTGGAGCGGAAGGATTTCAACGAAATCACGAGACCGAGGAATGCAAAAGGCAGCGTGGCTTTTAGGATGTGACCATAATCCTTCATGAGGTGGCGTACCAAATCGTGATTGTTTGGGAAGTACCAGTAGCCGGGATCAAGACCGCGCTTAAAGTTTTCTAAGAAGATGCTGATCTTCTCATTCAAGCTGATGTCGTGTAACCAATAGGAATCCAACATGCGAAGGTGATAATACGTTTCGTTTGAGAAAGATAATTGGAACCGTATATAAGGTATCACGAGCAGGGCCAGCACTCCTAGACCGATGAGACTGTTCCTTCGATTCTTCCAATGGTAGCGGAGATCGGAGAAGAGTAAGATGATGCCCGTTCCGGCGATGACCAATTGACCAGCGCTGTAACTATAAAAAGCCAGCCCTCCAAAGAGTAAAGCGAGGTGAAGGGCGCGCGGTGAGCGCGTTCGGTAGAGCAAATAAAAGTAGAGGAACCATGTATAGAACGAAACGAATAATGAGGTTTCGAAGGCAGTACGTGAATGAAGGAACCAGGCTGGGGTGATAGAAAGGAGCAAGGTGCCTACCCACCAGTATCGGATGTTGAAAATTCTCTTCAAGATCAGACCGATGGCTACAGCAGCCGTGATGGTGAAGAACACGGATGTGGCTCTCGTAACAAAGACGGACTTGCCGAACATCAAAAACGGCAGGATCTGGACATAGACAGAAACACTGAGGTTGTACAAGAAGTCATTTTCGAAATATGTTGGGAAGAGAACCCCACCGTAGTTCTGGAAGTCATCTCGGATGAAATCGGCGGCGAGGTTGGCCTGGACCGCCTCGTCAGTGAAGAAGTAAATCGGAAAATCTTCCAGTCCAATGAGGTGGGTTAGGGCATAGATGAATATCGATAATGAAAAGAGGGTTAGTTCTAGGGGTTGAGCCCAGGTAAACAGACGAGCGCCTATCTTACGGAAATCGCTTGCGAGTTGAGATTTAGAGATTGCCTCCCAAACGTGTTCAGACCCTGATGTGATCTGGGAGATAACCGAATGAAACCAGCGAATGACCGAGCGGCTGATCGGTTTAACTTCACGATTTAACTCAATCTTAGCAGGTAGTTGGCCTTCAATTGTATCTAGGGTGACACGAAAGCGTGATCGGGTTGCCTTCTTGGTTTCTACTTCTTGGAGCGGAGCTTCGATGGTAAATTGTATTTTCTCACCTTCAGTCAGGTCGAAGGTGAATTGCATTTGGGAAGGATCAGGGGATGCCTCCTCAGGTGCGCTGGACGGATCGGGAGCTTCCTCCTTTGGCGTGCTGTACGGATCTGGGGGGTCCGCATCTATCGCGTTTAACGGGTTGGCTTCCTCTTCCTTTTCCCGTCGTTTACGCCAGGACAGGATGAGGAAGGTGTCGAGCGCGATTGCAGTTACAACAATCAAGACGATCGATACAATATTATCCATCGTGCTTCTTCATTAAAGAAAATAATTGGTTTGCCAAGATGCAATCAAATCCTTAGCAACAACAAATGTTATACCCATCAATATTCCATCAGCGATCACTTCAACGAATCCTAGAGAATAAACATCCTTTACTGTTTGGCACGGGCTGAATCAAATTTTTTCTGCAACAACGGTTATAGAACCATTATCACTGTAGATGCTTATCTTGCTGAGCAATACTAATACGGTCTTCAAAAATCCGGTCGTTACCGATTTCAAGCCAAACAGACGTCTGATCAGGAAACTTGTCGTAGCGTATTGGCCAGCGTTCATTATCCGTAATATTTTGAATCGCCCTTTCATTGCCTTTGAGATCGTTGAGGGTGACCAGTAGAAAATATGCTCAGGAATCTTGAACGAAACCCACCGCCGCCCCGAAACGCGTGCCAACAGACTCTTCGTATTCGGTGTAGTAATCACCAAAACCCCTTCCGATGTGAGCAATTCTCGTGATGCATCGAGGAAAATTATAGGCTCGTAAATATGCTCGAAAGTGTCGAAGGATACGATGACATCAAAGCTTTGATTCTCAAAATTCGCTGTTTGTAATGTGCCTTCACGTACATGTTCCCCAAACCGTTCTTGTGCTACACGAACGATATAGCTAGAGGGATCCAGACCCCAAACGTCATATCCTTTTCTCTCGGCAACTTCCATGAAGAAACCTGGACCGCAACCAACATCAAGAACCCGTCCCTCAGGTTTGAATTCCTGGATGATCCGTAATCGACGGTCAAATGTCTTAAGCCAATTCTCACGGACGTCCATATACTCATCATAACCTTGACCAGATACTGATGATTGATAATAACTCCTGTCTTGATACAACTTGAATACACTTTGTTCTGTAAGCCGGGGAGATAGAAACATGAGCCCACAATTTCGACATTCAACTACATTAAATGGTTTGAATTCAAACCGGATATCCACCCCCGGTTCTGATCCACAAAGCGGACAATTGGCAGTCTCAAAATCGTACGACAACCAAGGAGGCGTGATTTTTAAAGACACTTTCCTGGTCTCTCACAAATAAAGTTATACGGTGTAATTATTCACTTTCGGCGATAAATCCCATTCAGGTCGCCATGATCGCGTCGAGCGAAGGCATCAAGGATACTTTTATTCAACTTAATAAGTGACACGATGAGTAAAACAGCGCCAATCCCAAGCAGGATCCAATCCCGCAATCTAAGAGGTAGGAACTGCAATGCAATGATCCTGAAGATTTGCTTTATTGGCGGTTGTAGGACAAGAGGAGTGATAAGTTTGCCGACACCTATACCTAATAGAAAGAGGCCTACTGCGAAAGCGATCATCCATAGCTTGGTAACCAAACCCGGTTGTAACCATCGCCAGAAGCTGGCACGATAGTATATCCCTAACGTGTCGACCAACATGCCAAACATCTGTCGTAATCCAATGCGCCCTGTTTGGCCTTCTCGATTGTATGCAACACTTACTGGGTATTCAGCGATTTGATAACCAAACCGCGATGCGGCAACCAATAACTCAATATCAAATGCAAAACGACTTACAGCTAATCGAGGAATTGAAAATTCCAAGACCTCCCGCTTAAAAAGCTTGATGCCTGTTTGTGTATCGGTCAATGAAAAGCCAAATAAGAATGAGATCAACCGTCGATACATGTAGCTCAACACGCGGCGTATAAAGGGGAAAGAATTAAGCGAGTTGACTTTTGTGCCGATGATAACCTCAGCACCTGTAGACCGCATTACATCCCAAAGTTGTAGGATATGTTCAGGTCCAATTTCGAGATCAGCGTCGAGAAAAGCGATAATCTCTCCTGATGAATTGCTGAAACCATGAGATAACGCCTTACCTTTACCCTGATTAACATCTAGCCTTAATGACTTAATTGGGCACCCGCCTGTTGCTGCACGTCGACTTTCCTCAAATGTGGAATCCTGACTGCCGTCATCCACCGTGATGAGTTCGAAATTGAGTCCTGATAGTGCCTTACAGACCTGTTGGAGGTTGTTATAAATATGGTGACTTTCGTTATACGCCGGCATGATAACTGAAAGTTGCGTTGGGGAGACGGTTGTTTCGTCTTTCATAGCCTCCTCAAATCGAGGTCTTACCAGCCTATTCACCACGAGGATGGTTGTTAATGGATCGTTGTTGTGATCGAACTAAATTCCTCTCTCGTTGGTAATAGGCAATTGAATTCACTATCCATCTGGTGTTACATATACAATCATCATTAACTCCTCACAATCGAAAACACGATCAACCTTCCCTCCAGGGAAGTAATCACGAACATATTTCAATTCGTTCTCTCGCTGGGGTGTGAAGAAGAACACTGTTTGACGATGGACATTAATATAAGTTGGCGGACCTGTTAACGGCTCCTTGATATCATTCAAAGGAACGTTACCGCTTAAGAAATCGATCGATCGATAAACCCCAGAGATTTCGCGTGGTGCGGTCAATAAATATGGCTCATAGTCTGTTCCTAGGTCACCTATATACGATCCGATGTACGAAGCGAGCCTCGTATTGGCACCCTCATAATCACACGTGGTAGCATAATCCACGAAATAAGCTTTTAGATTCAGAATGGTGAAGAGCGCGATGAACAAGGCAGTAGGCCCGATGCGAATTATTTGATTTTCTGGTAGCGCACGGCTACCGAATTCCAAGAGCTTATCCCAAGCTACAGCAATGAATAAACTTACCGCGGGGAGCACCATCATGATCCGGTATGCACTCTTATTAGGAATGACGACCATTGCACCACCAACCAGCACACCTGACCAGAACCAGCCATTGAGAAGCAGATGTCGGCGGTCGCCTACGTGATACAGTGAGTAGGCCAAGCCAAGGATGAAGACCGCGCCCGTAACGAAATCTAGCATAGGCAATTTGGAAAAATGAAATGCATAAGAAGGATAGTAATTCACAGTCAAGAATGCCTGTCGGAACAAATCAATAAAGATAGACAATTGGCTCTTTCCAGTGGCTTCTGCCTCATTAGACAACCAACCAGATTGAATGACTCCTAGTTGGTTGGCCCGTGCCATAAATTCGTCAGTATGATCAATTGCCCAAAGCATCATAGGAGCTGAAATCACCAGCAACGCCCCGACAAAGATTATTAGATTACCCAGATTGTCTTTAACCAAATCCCGATTTGTGATCCATAATGCAATCACGTATATAGGTAGCAATACAATAACCAGACGAGCTCCCATATAGATGTAAAGTTCGAATCCAATAACTAACCCGCTTAAAGCTAACCTTGTCGAGCTACGCTGTTCCAATCCGGTGAGGAAGAGGTAGAAGGTTAACGTGACGAACAGGACATCCTGAATGCTGGTGGCAACGATGATCCGGCTAAAGTGCAGGTGAAAAGATGAGACTGTGATGATTGAAGCTGCAATCAACGCCACACGTGCGTTGAATAGCCGTCGAGCGAGAAGATAGACAATTGGTACGGTCAGCGTCCCACTAAATGCCGATGAAAAACGCAAGGTTGTTGTGTTGATACCAAAAAGCTTCATCAAACCGGCCATGATAAACAGAAATACGCTGCTGTTTCCATAGACCGTTGACATCATGTTATTGAGTTCGCCTTTAAGAACCTGTACCGCTAAAGATCCTAACACACCTTCATCACCGCTAATGATGTTGGGGACCTTCCCTAATGCCACAAATCTTAAGAGACCAGCAATTAGCGTTAGGGCAGATACAGTGATCACCTCAAAACGATTCGTTCTGAACCACACCTTGAGATCAATCCTTGGAATACGCACAAAAGCTGCTGCATAAACCATGAAACTAATCACCCACAAAATAAAGACATCCCAATAGGAACCAGGACCTGGTTTCGCCCGAAGGAGTCTCACCGTTGTGTACGCGAGTCCAAAACTAAGCGCGACCAATACTGACTTGAGTGGCTGAGCTCGTATTTGGTCTAGAATCTGGTGGGTTGCGGTAGCGACTTTTTTCTCGACATCTGATGGATCTTCAGACCGTCGGATGAGAAAAATGAACACCACAATAGCCGCTATGAAAAAAAACACGCCATCTACCATGTTGTCGCGCATAAAACTGAAATAGAATTGACCAATTAGCGCCAACCCCAGCGCTGCCAACGCAAGAGCTAGCTTGATGCGGGATTCCATATCAGAGCTTATAGTTTCTTTCCCTGATGGCTTGCCTACCTTAGGTTCCTCCTCCATAGCGGGTAAATCATCCTTAGTAGAAGATGATTTTGAAGATGACTTCTTTTTGGAGGCCATTTGTAGCTCCTCTACTATAGATATGTCAAACCGACAGGTGCATGAATTAAGCCAATTCTTTGATTGCAAGTATTCGATCGCATCAGTGTCGTGTACCAATCGTATATGAAATCATCACCAAGGGTTGGTTCTAAGCAGTAGTCCTTTGATGATCATCGTCTTCTCGCGAATTATCGCGATTTAAGGCCCCCTTCCTAGCTGCTAAAAGTCGATGGGCTACTGGGATGGAAAGATAGTAAGCGAGGATGAAACAAGTTTCACAAAGACAATTGTCTCCTCGATGATTTAAACTTGAACGGCTTATTTCTCTCTAAGTATAGCTGTTCCAAGTGAATGGCTGAATAGGAAAAGAATCATCCCCTTTCAGTTTGGGATGGGATCATCGCAGACCTAATTCCATTCTCGATATCACTAAACGTTGAATTTCGCTAGTGCCTTCATAGATCTCGGTGATCTTGGCGTCACGATAATAACGTTCGATGGGTAGCTCTTTCGAGTAGCCCATGCCAGCGTGGATCTGAACAGCCTCGTTGGTACAATAGACAGCTGTCTCGGAGGCGAAGAGCTTAGCCATAGAAGCTTCCAGTGTGAAACGCTGCCCCGTGTCCTTTGAACGTTCTTTTGCCAATGCAGCCTGGTAGATCAACAGACGGCTCGCTTCGATACGTGTCTTCATGTCGGCGATTTTGAAGCCAATTCCTTGGAATTGACCGATTTTCTTTCCGAAGGCCTCCCGCTCCCTGGCGTACTCAACGCTAGCTTCATATGCGGCTTCAGCGATGCCAAGGGCTTGGGATGCGATTCCGATCCGACCGGCGTCGAGTACCGTCATGGCGATCTTGAAACCTTCCCCTTCCTCACCTAACCGATTTTCCTCTGGGCAATGGTAATTCTCGAAAAGGATTTCACTTGTCGCAGAGGCGCGGATACCAAGCTTCGGTTCAGGCTTACCGAGGCTAAAGCCTTGTTTATCCGTTTCGACAATGAAGGCCGTGATCCCTCGGTGCTTCATTTCTGGCTCAGTAACAATAAAAACGACGATGAAATCGGCTGCTGGTGCGCTCGATACCCATGACTTACGACCGTTGAGAATGTAGACCTCTCCCTCTCGCACGGCCCGCGAACGCATGGTGCCAGCGTCAGAACCGGACATTGGCTCGGTGAGAGAGTAAGCTCCGATCGCTTGGCCCGACGCGGCAGGCTTGAGAAATTTCTGCTTTTGTTCTTCGGTCCCAAAACGTAGAATCCCGTAACAGAATAGAGAATTGTTGACCGACATGATCGTGCCGTGCGCCGCGTCGGCTTTGCTTACCTCTTCCAATGCCAGAACATAAGCCAAGGTATCCATCCCGGCGCCCCCATACTCTTCGGGGACCTCGATGCCCATGAAACCCATTTCGCCCATCTTGGCGATGGTTTCGCTGGGAAATTCTCCGCGTTCGTCGAACTCAGGTGCGATCGGAGCGATCTCGTTCTGAGCGAAGTCGCGGGCTGCCTGACGGATCATCTCATGTTCGGCGGAAAGCTGGAAATTTGGAGTTGGATGAGAGGCCTCGGAAGTGGTCATCAGGTACTCCTTCATAAATCATGGTCAATTAAGCGGAGCGATTATAGCATGGGGCCTTTGACCGCGCTTTTTCCAACATGTAAAATGATCTCATGCACATCACGGAGGCCAATTTGAAAACAGATACAAAGCCGAAGAAGGAGCAGGAAATCACCGTTGACATCTTTAATCATCTGGTTCAA
>DUEW01000187.1 GCA_011174845.1 Anaerolineae bacterium
CCACTTTTGTGAAATACACCCCGAACAGATTCTTGAAATCGACTGGTTTGTGTCCTATGATGGAAGAGGTAAATTTGCCTGGGGCGAGGAAATTGAATCTTTAGATCAGGCGGGGGCGAAGCACCTGCACTACCTAAGACTTTTGTTGTTTGATCGTAGTATCCCATTTTTGATTGATCACTAGCCTATCGCATTTAAGACTGCTTTGATTGAAGTAAATCATCATTGATGCTTGTGTCGTATTTCAAAACGATGGCACGATTTGGATTGAGATGAGAAAACGATCTCCATGTGAATGTAACCTGAATATTTTGTATCTAAGTTGAGTATGTTAATTCTTTAGTTCAAAGGGAATGCAATCTGATTGACCCATAATGCTTATCTATGCAAACGTGTCTATAGATTTCTGTGGGTATTCTGTTATTGGCGAGCGATATGCCGATTTGCTGCCCTCAATATGGCATCCAATTCCTAGCATCTTGGTTGTAACTTGTTTTACTCTTCTGGTTTGCGTATTAATTCGAGAATTTTTGCAGTATCGAGCAGAAATCCGGATTTAGGTAGGGATTTAAAGGAGCCTTCACTTTTTTAGTGTTTTTGTCAAGCTGGAGGGGCAGGGAAATGGGAAAGAGAAGAGAATTCCTATCGATGATGGTCATTCCTTTATTCTGTGGGACGTTTCTGCTTTTGTTCTTGATACTACCAGCCGAAGCTGGCACAGAAGAGTGTGGTCCGATCTATGAAGATACGACCTGGTATCAATCCAACAGCCCCTACACCTTAACCTGTACCGTAACTGTTGATACTGCTGCCACATTGACGATCGAACCTGGGACGGAAGTGCAGTTGCTGGGCGATGATGTCGATATCAATGTAGACGGGACCTTGCTTGCAGAGGGGACTGAGGCTCAACCCATACGGTTTCTCAACCCTGATTTTGGGCAATATGGAGGGGTCATCATTCTAGCTGGAAGCAGTGAATCGATACTGGATCATGTGATCGTGGATGGACTGGGAGGCTCGTATACCACTGATGACACCCCGGCAATTAAAATTTGGCATTCGACCCCAACCATCCGAAACAGCGCCATTCTGAACAGTAAAAACGCGGGGATATGGATCGATAGGTCGGCCACGATCAGCGATGTGGAGATCACCAACAGCGGCAGCTATGGAGTGTACATCGTTGACGGAGCCCCGTATTTGATGAACAGCACCATAAGCGGCAGTGGACAGCACAGCATCTATGCCGGAACTGGCGATGTGCTTGGGAATATGGAGAGTAATAATGTTTTGGAGTCGGTGCTTATTGGCGGAAGCATTCTTGAATCTACTACCTGGAGGCAGAATCTGGATGCGCCTTACCCATATCTGCTGGAGGAGTTTCTCGCGGTTATTCCTGGGGCAACGCTGACGATCGAGCCTGGGACGGAAGTGCATCTGCTGGGCGATGATGTCGATATCTTTGTCGATGGGACCTTGTTTGCGGAGGGAACAGAGGCGCACCCCATACGGTTTCTCAACCCCGATCCCGAGCAGTATGGTGGGATCCTATATCTGGGTGGAAGCGACGAATCGATACTGGATCATGTGATTGTGGATGGACTGGGTGGCCCGTATACCAGCGATGACTTCTCGGCAATTGACATTTGGCATTCATCCCCAACCATCCGCAACAGCGCCATTCTGAACAGTAAAAACGCGGGGATATTAATCAATGGATCGGCCACGATCAGCAATGTGGAGATCACCAACAGTGGTAGCTATGGGGTGTACATCGTTGGTGGAGTCCCGCATTTGATGAACAACACCATAAGTGGCAGTGGACAGCACAGTATCTACGCAGAGACTGGTGATGTGCTTGGGAACATGGGCAGTAATAATGTTTTGGAGTCGGTGCTGGTTGCCGGCGGAAGCATTCTTGAATCTACTATCTGGAGGCAGAATCCGGATGCACCTTACCCGTATATTCTGAGGGAGTATATCGTGGTTGAACCTGAGGCAACGCTGACGATCGAACCTGGGACAGAAGTGCATTTGCTGGACGATGACGTTGATATCTATGTCGACGGGATCTTGCTTGCCGAAGGGACAGAAACACAGCCCATTCGATTTCTCAACCCTGATCCCGGGCAGTATGGTGGGATCCTATTTCTGGGTGGAAGCGGTGAATCGATACTGGATCATGTGATCGTGGATGGACTGGGTAGCTCGTATACCAGTGAGGACATCCCGGCAATTGACATTTGGAATTCAACCCCAATCATCCGTAATAGCGCCATTCTGAACAGTAAAAATACAGGAATAGCGGTCTATTCCTCGGCCACGATAATCAACAATGAATTTGCTGGAAACAATGCCTATGGATTGTATTATTGGGGTTCAGGAACCTTGATGGCAGAAAACAATTGGTGGGGAGATTCTAGTGGCCCATACCACCCTACAACGAATCCAGATGGTGCTGGGGATCGCGTCAGCGACAACGTGGATTATGATCCCTGGATAGGATCAAGTTTCACACCTCGTTACTTTCTCTCGTCCACTGAACTAAGTTTTGGTGATTCAATAACTTCTTTGGAACTCACAATTACACAAGTTGGTGATGTGCAATTGGATTGGACGATAAAGGAGTTTAGTCCTTGGATTGAAGTAACTTCTCCCAGTGGAGAACCATCTGATGGAAATAGCTTCAGCGGTTCTGGTAGTGAGACTTTCACTGTGTATGTTGACCGCAGCGGTCTCGAGGAGGGTACGTATTCCCATCAGATATATGTCATGACCAATGGCGGAAACAACGTGATTAAAGTTTCTTTGACTGTGGTAGATGATACACCGCCTTCTGCAATTACCGATTTGACAGCACACCCCGGCATTCTTTCTGGATCGATCGACCTTTCTTGGACTGCCCCGGGTGATGATGGTGATGCGGGCACTGCCAGTGCCTACATCGTGCGGTATAGTTTTTCGCCTATTACGACAGAAACTGAGTGGGATTTGGCTACCGATGTTCCAGATGAACCAACACCAGAAGCTTCGGGCAGTCAAGAAAGTATGACAATCATCGATCTGACACCAGATCAAGAATATTACTTCTCAATTAGGTCTCTGGATGACTCAAATAACCTGTCGTTACTTTCAAATGTTGCCAGTGCTACTCCAGAGACTCTGCGATACGTATACCTGCCAATCATCGCGAAAAATCATTCCATAACGTATAGCTCTGAAAAACCTTAGTGGTCATGAGGTTATCGGCGAGTGTAATCCTGGGAACAAGACTTCGTGTGCTTGTTCTGAGGTTGATGATGTATTAATAGAATCCTTTGATGATTATGGGAAGGTAAGTTCGTACGTCGTAAGTAATTGGATCGAAAAAGGCTGTGACGACTTTCTGGAGGTCCAGCTCACGGCGACGCCCTGATCCCAGGACGCAGGCAACAAATAAAGATTCTTGGCGGATGGTCATGTCGAAGGGCTATGCTGCCGCCAGCAGTAGAGCTTGGCACTGAGTTGGGAAGCGTCCTTAAGCATTGACCTCAATGACTGCATTCGGCTGCTCAAGCTTGCCTTGTTTGGCCAAGATGATAGCCTCATCCAATTTTTCAAAAGGGAAGAGATGTATCCCAAGATGAAGGTCCAAATCGTTCACCAAACCGATGAACTCCTCTGCATCCGATCTTTTTAGCTGATAGAGCGTATCGATGGTACGTCCCCACAAGTTTTCGCTGTAGTTTTCAATCCTGATAGGGGAGGAGCTCACCGGCGCCAGCACCAGGTTTCCACCCGGCTTCACATGAGCCAGGATGGGTTCCACCAGGTTCCCGGCAGGTGGAAAAAGGATGGCCGCATCCAGGTCTACCGGCATTTCATCTTGGGAGGTGTCTGCAGCCCATTTCGCACCCGCTTGCCTTGCCCTTTCGATGTTCTCTGAAGAGCGACTGCTCACGTAAGTATGGATGTTTAACGATTGGGCTACTTTGAGCACGTAGTAGGCCGTAGGTCCAAAGCCGTAGAGTCCCAAAGACTCTCCGGATTGGACTTCTGTGAGCTTGAAAGCTGCGTATCCCGCGATCCCAGGGCAGAGCAGGGGAGGGATCTTGGGTGGTTCCAGTTGGACGGACTCAAGGGAGATGGCAAAGGCATCCGGAACCAATGTGTATTCGGCGAAACCGCCATCAGCATGCCAACCAGTCGCCTTGAAATCTGGGCAGTAATTCTCTTGACCTGAGCGGCAGTATTTACAGTGACCACAGGCGCTGTGTAACCAGTAGGCGCCAGCTCTCTCGCCGATACGAAAGTTTGTGACGCTTGAGCCTACTTTATCCACGGTCCCGACCACCTCATGACCAAGGATGATGGGGCTTTTCACCAAGGGTAGGTCGCCCTCGGCAATGTGGATATCCGTTCGACAAATGCCGGCGTAGGAAACCTTGATTCGGATTTCATGTTCCCCCGGTTGAGGGTCGGGAAGGTCGGCTAAGGTAAGCGGTCGTTCCTCGACGGGTGCTTGTTGGGTCAGGATCCAGGCTTTCAAACTCGCCTCCTATATTGGATGTATACCGATAGTGGGGTCTTCCATCTCTTGGCTCAGTCCCTCTCGGAACATCTTATGGGCTAAGGGTAGGTAATCCAAAATATTTTCAGTGGTGATTCCACCATCGCTTTTGGCCTGGAGGGTTAGTTCCCCAGCCAGACCACAGATGAACACCCCATGTCGGACAGCTTCGTCGAGGGGGACTTCTTGGAAGTAGATCCCTGCAATGGTATTTGTTAAAACGGCGCTTGAGTTTATAGGCGCTATTCCCGAAATTCGGTTCCTATTGATGAAGACGCGACGATCCGGAAGAGCGATGAGGGATGGCGTACCTTTGAGGACGATGATCGAATTCAAATGTGCAGCTGTTACCTGTGTGATGTCTACGATATGTTCATCGATTTCAGTCCTGGATTGGGACGTGATGGAGGACATCTCCTCAAGACGGGGCAGGAGGATTGTAGCTCCTTTGCGATTCCGGAGGATCTCCAAATCCTCGAAGAACGCCGTGAGACCCTTACTGTCGATGAGCAAGGGCTTGGTGATCCTCTTCGCTAACTCAC
>DUEW01000188.1 GCA_011174845.1 Anaerolineae bacterium
CTTCATTCTCCCCTTCGCTGGACCACCCGGCCCCGACACATGGCTCTTCTCTCAACCTTATGGGAACACTACCTTTGCGTATCGCTTTCGAAGCTCAGTTTATTGGGCAGGGCAAGGACTTCACTTCGGTTTGGATCTTGCTGCGCCTTGTGGGACGCCAGTGCTTGCTATTGGGGACGGCATCGTTTACAGCGTAGACAGCTGGCATGGCGCCAATCCACACAATCTGATGATCAACCATCCCAACGGATACGCATCCTTTTATGGACATCTACTGGTTAGATCTCATTTGAAACCCGGCCAGAAGGTGAGTGCTGGAGAGGTCGTTGGTTTAAGCGGTGATCCCGATCTGACTTGTGCTTCTCGGCCTCATCTGCATCTTGAGATACGTGATGCACCTAACCATACACGAGCGTACAATCCGATGCTTTTCATCGATGCTGATTGGGAACGAATTGCGCTCATCAGCGGTCATCCCATTCACTTCGAACAAGATATCAATCACCCACGACGTTGGCAGGATATTCTTGATCAGCCAGATGTTCGTTTCGGATTCCCTTTGGTCAACGACTATGAAAACCCTTGGCCACCTGATCGGTGAAACACTCATGTCTAATTCTCCAAAAATAAGATCCTGCTTAGTCATCGTCGCGGCGATATTGACCTGTGTACTGGCGGTATATGTCGGTGGCGTTGCGTATGCGTCCCCTACCTGGAGTGAAGATTCAAAATCGATCCTTTTTTATCCGACTCCTCCAACGCCAACCTGGACGCCTGTTCGAACACCCACACCCACGGTGATTGGCGTGCAGACCCCTTTCAGGCTCACAGAGGGAGGATGTTGCCCATATCCCTCATGGTCACCGGATTCTCGCTGGATTCCGTTTCTAGATCATCCAGGACGTTACGAACCTGCTGGGTTGTATGCAATCGCGGCGAACGGAGGAGAGGTCGTCTTGATCGTCGAACGCACAGGAATCTTTTCAAGAGATTGGTCACGGGTAGCCTATCTCGATAGTGGGCGAACTTTTGTGGAGCGTTGGGCTGATGGGAAACGGTGGGAAATCCCGAATGAAGGAAGGTCGGTTCGTTTCTCTCCCAGTGGTCAATTGATCGAGTGGGAGGTCATGTCAAGAGGGATCGAGTTTCCAGACCTGCGTCAACAGGCTATATGGCTGGCGAATTACGATGGTACGGATGCTCGTGAGATTGTAACCATCATGGGTGGTGAATTCGTGGGGTGGATAAATGGTGAGCAAGAGATTCTCGTGACAGGTCGTTTAGCTCCTTATGGACCATCAGGAGTCTGGAAGATTTCAATTGAAGATGGAGCAGGCCAATTACTTTTAGAAGTGGACCGCGTCCGTAGTCCCTTGTTGTCTTTGGGGACCGATTGGCTCGCCTTCACAGTTGCCTTCGACACACGAGAGGAACAAAACGGACTATGGGTAATGCGAACAGATGGCTCGTTTTCGAAGAAGCTCGGAATATTCGGTGCCTATCGGTGGAGGCATGAAGGCGTCCTGTTAGTGATCCCACTCGATCTTGAGCTCCCAGGACCTACACTCTGGCAAGTGGATGTCCTCAGTGGAAATGCTTGGCGACTTGTCGACCTGTCGAGCGCATCCCTACGGATTGCCAGCAATGATTGGCAACCCTCTCCTGATGGGGAGAAAATGGTCTTTCGTTCTGCAGAAGACCAGAATCTCTGGGTTTTGGAGTTACCTATCCCTTGATTTGTGCGTGATATAATCGCCTTGAGTTGTGATTTTTAACTCAATTTCCATCATTTTGGAGAGGTTGCGTAGTCTGGTCTAACGCGCGCGCCTGGAGAGCGCGTGAGCCGAAAGGCTCCGTGGGTTCGAATCCCACCCTCTCCGCTAATTGACACCGCATTTGCGGTGTCTTTGAATCTTATAGATGAATGCACGAAAAAGGTCACCCAAGAGAGTGGGATCGGTATATGTAGGGGAGTGTACGCGACCCACATCCCCCACAAATACCCTTCACTGCTCCTCGTGGGTTGTTTTTCAGGGGATTTCATAGATAGCTTTAACAAATTACCGCGAGCCCAATCGGTTAACGATGCATTGACATTCGTTTACGAGGCGGGTATCCTTTTCTTTGGCGTCTGGGTGGGTCCGGCGCGGCGGAGACCTTCGAATCCCGTCAGGTCCGAGAGGAAGCAGCGGTAAGGAGGACACTCTGGGTGACGCAGGGGTGCCGACCCAGATGCTTCCTTTTAACCGCAACTACGTCATGGTTTGAATTTACGCCTCATACTTTAGTGCGAGGGAGGCTTTATCTTCCGGGGTGAGGAAAGCAATCATGAGGGCATTATGTTGAGCTTGTTGGATTTGATCAGGCGTCAGGCCTGCGGCAGGGGCAGCGATGTGGTATTCATGATGTAAGTCGATATTGCTGATGACAGGGTCATCTGTATTGATCGTCGCTAGTAGTCCATGCTTTAAGAAGGATCGTAACGGATGGCTGGCATAATCGGGAATGCTACTGGTTTGGACATTGCTTGTGAGATTTGATTCTATACCTATTCGATGCTCAGCCATGTAATCCATTAATGCTGAATCCTCAATGGCTGTAAGGGCGTGCCCGATGCGGGAGGCTCCCAATTCAAAAATGGCTTGCCATATACTCTCGGGCCCCGCTGCTTCACCAGCATGAACGGTGATCTGCCAACCAACTTCTCTCGCTCTCCGGAAGTGATCGATGAATAATTGTCCGGGCTGGTTCGCTTCATCACCTGCGAGATCAAGCGCTACGAGATGTTCACGATGCGCCAACAACGCCTCAAGTTCTTGCGTGGCAATTATGGGTCCGTAAGTTCTGCTGAGGATTCCGATCAGGTTGACCTTGATGTCAAAATCGCGGGCTCCGGCATTGACACCATCGATCACAGCTTCGACAACACCCACTGGATCCAACCCATTCGGCTCAGACATGAACCACGGGCTGAAGCGTAGTTCGATGTAATCGATTCCTTCTTCGTACGCATCCTCCACATTCTCGTACGCGATGCGGTGACAGGCCGCATAATCTACCATGACCGCTGTCAACCACTTGAATTTAGCGATGAAAGCCATGACCCCAACTTGAGCTTCCGAGACTTGGATGTGAGGGCGAAGACTTTCCACATCCCAAGCCGGAAGGGGAAGGTTATGTTTACGCCCAAGATCGATGATCGTCTCGAGGCGCACATTGCCATCGAGATGGCGATGTAAATCGATCAAGGGAAGGTTGGGATCAATCATTAATCTGGTACTCCTCATTTCGGTAGCCGAATCGCTTCTGGATCAATCACTGCATAGGGTGAAATCGATCGCGTTGCTACAAAAGTATACATGCTTGATACGCATGGAATCGTGCGATGATCTGTATAACTAAATTCAAGCGAACATTGTGTTGTATAGACTCATCTCCAAATGATTATGACGGATGGGTTGATTGAACGGTTGACAGATCAAAGGAGTCATGAGGTAACATCGATTATCGTTCTCTATCTACGATCACTCCACGAGCGTCCACAGCGACAGCGCCCTTGCTTGTAACGATGAGCGGATTGATGTCCATTTCCGTGACATTGGGGTTCTCGACCATAAGTTGTGAGAGCGATAGAAGAGCTTGGATTAGACTTTCCTGATCTACCGGTGCTTTCCCTCGAAAGCCTTCAAGTAATCGTGCGCCGCGTACCTCTTTGATCATCGCTCGTGCATCGAACTCATCGAACGGTGCGACACGAAAGGTTACATCGTCATAGATCTCAACGTGGATACCGCCCAGGCCAAACATCACGACGGGTCCGAAATGAGGATCCCGCTTGCCTCCGAGAATGACTTCGATCCCATCTGAAACCATTTGTTGGACCATAAAAGCAAATGACGGACTTTCAATGGTGGTTTCTTTCATTTGTCCGAGTAGCTCTTGGGCTTTGGTTACGACTTCATTCGGGTCACATAATCCCAAGGCTAAAGCACCGTAATCTGTTTTGTGGATCATCTTGCTGGAAAGGATTTTTAATGCCACTGGATATCCTATCCGTTCGGCCGACTTCATGGCTTCTTCTGGGTTCCGAGCAATTTCCCACCGAGCGGTTGTAATACCATAGGCTGCACAGAGGTTTAAAGCTTGATCTGCATTGAGCACGCCGTCTTCGGTTTTATTTATGGATACTGTGTGTTGCGAGGTTTGCATGAGTGATGGGGCTCTCCTGGCAGAATTCTTTTGCCACACTGTCCACTCTCTGGACGAAGCCAGCCCTCGCAAGGCTCCGTTGATGTCGTCAAAAATCGGAAGACCGATCTCTTTCTGAATGGTTCGACTATCGTCTACATCGGTGTAATTGCATACCGCGATCGGATGACCTAATTCGCGGACGATATCTCCTACACGGCGAGCCAATAAACGAGCGTCATCGGCTTCATGTTGACTGTACGTATTAATCAGGAGTACGGCATCAGGGGAGAGTGCTTGAAGACTTTGCTCGACAATCTGAGCATAAACTTGAAAGTCATAAATGACACCGAGATCGAGAGGATTGGTTGGAGCGATGACGTCAGCACTGAAGAGCGTACGTACAGCCTTATCAAATGAATCGGGGAGGGGGGGGAGTTGGAAGCCATAACGCTCAGCGGTGTCCGCCGCAGAGACGGCATGACCTCCGGATCGTGAGATGATTAACAATTCATTCCCTTGAACAGGCGGGAGAGAAAGACCTTGGGCTATAGCCACCATATCATGAAACCCCTCCGCGCGAAGGATTCCCGTTTGCTTAAATGCAGCCCCTACGATTCGATCGTCATCAGCAAGGGCGGCAGTGTGTGAAAAAGCCACCTTCTGGCTGGCTTTCCCCCGATTTGCTTTGTGGATGATGATGGGTTTAGACGAGGATCGAGCCAGGTCCATGAGAAGCCGCCCATCGCTGATGGACTCCAAGTATAGACAAATCATCCCCGTGTCATCATCGTCCAAGAGGTACGCCAGATAATCCGTCTCATCGAGGTCGGTTTTATTTCCAATGCTAACGACCTTATTCACGCCTATGCCTGCTTTGCTAAGTGCGCCCAGATAAGTGAGTGAAACCCCTCCGCTTTGAGCTATAACAGAAGCGGGACCGCTCTGCACGGTATCAGGAGAGATCGGTCCGAAGGGAAGGCACACCCCGGTTTCGAGATTTACGATACTGATGCAATTGGGGCCAACGAAGCGTATATTCCACTTACGTGCAACTTCGATAAGTTGCTCTTCTAATCGGCGTCCTTCTTCTGAGAATTCACTAAACCCGGCAGATTCAACGACCACCCTGAGAATTCCCTTACGACCACAAAAATCCATCAAATCGGGAACGGTATGCGCAGGCGTAAGGATCACGGCTAGATCCAAATCGTTGGGGACCTTGTCCAACGTATCTACGATCGGGACACCGTAGACCTCCCCTGTACGAAGCCCCACAGCGTAGAGGGCGCCTTGATATTTGAAAGTAAGCAGATTGGAGACAATGTATCGCGCTAGATTGTCAGGTCGTTCCGAGACGCCAATGACAACGATGCTTTCAGGGTAGAAGATGCGTTTCATGGATGGTTATGACTCCTGTCGAGAGGATATGAAGTTCTCCCGCGCTTCTGTAGCCCTCATGAATA
>DUEW01000189.1 GCA_011174845.1 Anaerolineae bacterium
CACCCATCCTGCGCCCTGCACGACGACTCGACCACCTTCGATAATGGATTCTTCGCGTGGTGAGAAAATGGCCAACTTCTCCGGGCTGTCAAACGCGGGATGAACCAGCGGGCTTCCTACAGAGAGCAGCGTCAGATCCACTGTGGATAAATGGCTCAGCTGTCCGTCGCGGTAGCTATACATGCTGATCTCTAACCGGCCAGCCTCGGCCACCCCTTGAATTTCGAATGGGATCTCCCCGTAGAAGCGACCAGCAGACGCTATTCCTTCCAATACGTGAAGCCAAGTGGTACCCTCAGCCAGCACCCGACCATCCTCGGCCAGCAGTCTCATTTGGACACGGTCCTTGTGGCTAGGTCCTCCCCAACCTGCGACCCTGAAAGGACTGATCACATGGGAGCCAGGTCCGGGCTGGAAGATCTTCAATTGCTCCATCGGGAGCGAGACAGCAGGGGGCAAGACCGTTGGTGTAAACGGAACCTGGGAGGACTCGACAACGATGGCGGGTGTAGCCGCCGTGATTGGGCCCGGTGTAGCTGAGCTATCGAGGGCGGAGGTAACGCTCGCTGGCAGAGGTGAGGGAGTAGGTGGTTCGAGAGTCGGTTCCGGCGGGCTCGATGTGGGTGCACTGCAACCAGCAACGGTGACCATGACAAGAAGAATGAACAAAAAGCGTGGTCTATTCACCAACCCGTGAAAAGCCCAACGAGCGTTTCCCTGATAAATCGATCCATCCTTTCTATCAGACATGGTATGAGTATTGGGAATTTATTCTTCCCAAGAGTTTAATGCCACAATCTCGCGCATGTTATCGATCCACTGTCCTTGACCATTGACATTAATCAACATTTCTCCTGCCCAGCTATCGACAGACCTCCTCCCTGAAATGTGAGGCACCGATGGATTGAAAGCCTTCCCTGTTTGGTTTTCGCTCAGCGGCTTCAGGCTAGCTTATAAATATCCTCGTACTTAGCGCGCAGGTAACGCAGATAAGGCTCAACGGACAAGGTGTTTCCAGTGACGCGTTGTAACAATTCCATTGGCTCGAATTTGGCCCCGTGCTGGTGAATGTTCTCCCGAAGCCAGGACAGCATCTCAGCGAATTGGGCTCGCTCGATTTGGTTCGTTAGATCAGGGATGTCCTCTTCCATCTTGGCCCAAAATTGAGAGGCCATCAGGTTGCCCAAGGAGTACGTTGCGAAGTATCCGATATAGCCGGATGACCAGTGTACATCTTGGAGCACACCTTTGGCGTCGTTGGGAGGGGTGAGGCCAAGATACTCTTGCATCTTGCTGTTCCAAACCTCAGGCAGATCTGCCACCGATATCTTGTTTTCCGCCAGCGCGATCTCGATTTCAAAACGCAGCATGATATGCAGGTTGTAGGTCGCCTCGTCAGCTTCAACGCGGATCAGGGAGGGTTTGACCTTGTTGATCGCCCGGTAGAAGGTCTCCAAATCCAATTCTCCCAATTGGCTGGGGAAATACTCCTGTAATCGGGGATAGAAAGCAATCCAGAAGGGCCGACTACGTCCGACCAGGTTTTCCATCATCCGGGATTGAGATTCGTGGATCCCGTAGGAGGCTCCATCGATGAGATTTGTCCGGTCGAGGCTGGGGCTCATCCCCTGGCCATACATGGCGTGACCGCCTTCATGGATCGTGCCAAAAAGAGCTGTGCCAAGGTATTTCGGGTCGAAGCGTGTGGTGATACGTACATCGCCGATACCAAAGCTTGTGGTGAAGGGATGGGCGGCTTTATCTTGACGCCCGCGCTCGAAATCGTAACCTAAGGCCTTGATCACCTCGACACCAAAATCCCATTGTTTGCTCTCCTCGAAATCCTGGTGGAGAACCGCGTCGTCGACCGGTAATCCTCGCTCGGTGATCTCTTGAACTAGCTCGACCTGTCTGGGCCGCAGCTCATCGAAGACCGATTTGACCTCCGAGGTTTTCATCCCCGGTTCGAAATAGTTGAGCAACGGATCGTAAGGATGATCATAGGGAGCAAAATATTCAACGTACTGCCGTCTTAGTTTAACGATCTCCTCAAGAAGGGGTTGGAAATGTGCAAAATCATCCTGCGCGCGAGCTTCCTCCCAAGCTTGATGTGCAAGAGTCGTCACGCGTTTGAATTCGTTCACCCATTCGGAGGGCACTTTAATCCACTTGTCAACCTCCCGTTGCATATAGCGGACGACACGTACTTCATCAGAATCCGGATCGAGGTCAGCGGTTTCCTCCCTTGCTGCTTCCAACGCAGCGCTATACTCATCACCTGTCAGCTTCTCATGCCACAATCGACTAACGGTGGCGATATGCATCGCCCGAACTTGTGCGCCACCCGGTGGCATATAGGTCTGTTGGTCCCATCCTAAGACACTTACTACAGCATCCAGGTCAAAGATTTCACCCGTAAGCTCACGGAACTTCTGATATTTCTCGGCCATCGAATCTCCTTCGCCTCAATTTTGGCTCATGCACCATTTGATGGCAGCTAAGTCATAAAAGATGCGCCATTTTACATCAAGATAAACTCAGCCCTGCTGCATGGAACCGTGCTATTGTACACCGATTGTGATCTGTGAAAGTGTGTCTACCGTGAGGTAAGGAAGGAATATTCATTTACCAGTACACTCTGCTCACGATGACGAGTGGATCAAACCTGTTTCTCTCAAATCCTCAAGTAGAGCTGTAAGTTTGTTCAATTTGATCAACTTGGGCTAGGCAGGCATCATCTTCGGGGTTGGGCTGATAAGTCGTACTGAACCAAGCCTGGAGAATTTCTTTAGCGATCGTTTCTGAAATCCGACGCAGTGAAAGACACAGGACGTTGGCGTTGTTCCAGAGACGAGCCCCGCGTGCGGTTTCGGCGTCCTCACAAAGAGCGCTGCACGCACTCCAGGGACCTTATTAGCCGCAATGCTTACGCCTGTACCCGTCCAGCAAAACAAGACCCCTTCTTGGGCTTCACCACCAGCCACTGCCTCGGCGACATCTCGTACAACACGCGGCCAATAAGCTTCCTGCTCCGCTAGTGGGCCATAGAGGTCTACATCATAACCACGCTCCACAAGCTGCTTCACGACAGCGTCCGTAAGGTAGTTTCTTTCATCCGAACCCACTGCGATTCTCATAGTACGACCTCTTTCGCTCGACCCTTCTGCTCAAAAGATTTCTACCTCAGGATACTCCGATCTTCCTGCGCGATCTCAAGCGATTGAGTTTTGGGGTGCACAAGTTCCACTTGCGCCAAAAGCAGAGCATTTGGAATCCAAAATATCCGAAATGAACCCAAATGAATAAGCTATAAAGGAATATTCCCCCGATCTCCCCGCGAGTTTACCTTCTGGCGGGGAGATCAATTTGCGTTAGGCCCATTTGCTATCGCTAGCGCGCCTCATCAACCGTGATGACCACAGGCAAATGGTCAGATGCGGTGCTTTGGAGGACCTCCACATCCAAGGCCACGAGATCTGGTGTGTGCCATATCCAGTCGATTCGTTGGAACGGATCGCCGGAGCTATACGTGTAGCCGTCACCTGATCCCACTTCAGTCCATGAGTCGATCAACCCTGCTTGAAGGAAAAGGGCAATTTCAGCTACGCCAGGTACTGCGTTTAAGTCTCCCAAGATAACACTGCGGGGTGTATGATCCCAGTATTCGATCAACACGGGCACCTGCGCCAGACGAATTTCGCCTTCACCTTCGACGTGATGTAAGTGGGTAGCGATGATCTGGATCGGTTGTTGAGCACCGACATCGATTTTCGCCCAAAGGTAGCCGCGCCCGAGTAAGGACCCAGCCAACGGCAACGCACCTGAGCCATGATCCATGATCGGATAACGGGTGAGGATGGCGATGCCCCACATAGGCCCAGTGGTACCTTTGAACAGGACTTGCATATTGAGCCGTCGAGCGAGCCACGACGCGAGGTCAGTCGACCCGTTGATCAACCAACCGCGAGAGACCTCTTGCAGGGCGATGATGTCCGCACCACTTGCTTCGATCACACGAGCGATCTCCTCTGGATTTTGGCGACCTTCAATGTTGTAAGCTGAATGGATGTTATAAGTCATCACTCGCATAGGAAGAGATGGGGGTGCTTCGTCTAAAGGACGCGGAAGCACCTCGGTCCCGACCCAGTAGAGGAGTGAAACTACGGCCAGGACGAATGCAGCAGTCAGAGCGGTCCAATCCCGCCAAACCACGATTGGGGAACCCCCCAACCGTATCGAGGCAAAGAAAAGGGGTAATCCAAAGAGAATGGATACGATTGGAAGGATAGCACTCCTTGGAATTGGGATTGCCATATCGAGGGAGATGTAATATAGGAAGGCCATCAGCAAGAACAGGACCATACTAAGACCCAGGAGGGCCGTTATGCGGCCGATGCCAGGATGTGAGGTGGGGGATAATGCGCTGGTTAAGAGAGCCCAGCTCCATCCCATCAACAACTGACCCACGAACAGTATGACAACAAAGGTCGCGCCTGGCTGGTCAGCATAGAATGTGGCTAATCCGAGGTAAACTGCGATCACAAGCGCCAATGAAGGGCGAAAGGTGTGTGGGCGGCTGAAGCCCCAGATGCATCCGACGACGGCTAAGAAGTTGCCGCCCATTAGGATCAAGAATGAGATGGATGAAGACAATCCACCGACCCCAGAAATCCACCCCTGGTTCTGGAAAATTACGGCTTGGATCAACAGATAGGGACCAAACGCGAGTAACGGCAGCGCTTCCCACCAACTTGCGCCACGGGGTGCCTCCGAGACAGGGAATGGCTCGACCCACAGCAACCACAGTACGAGCCCGACCATGAGA
>DUEW01000019.1 GCA_011174845.1 Anaerolineae bacterium
CCGCCCCGCTCCTCACCAACGTCTCCGCTATCTCCAACGCTTGCTCCCCCGTGTCCGGCTGCGAGATGTACAGGTTTTCCACGTCCACCCCACACCGCCCCGCATAGGACGGGTCCAGCGCATGCTCCATATCGATAAAGGCGCACACTCCCCCATTCCGCTGCGCTTCCGCCACGATGTGCTGCGCCAGCGTCGTCTTGCCGGAGGCCTCCGGTCCATAGATCTCGGTCACCCGGCCGCGCGGAATCCCTCCCACCCCTAACGCTAAATCCAACGCCAGTGAGCCCGTTGAGACGGCCTCCACCATCAGGTGCGTCGCCTCCCCCAACCGCATCACCGCCCCATCCCCGTAACGTTTCTTGATTTGGTCAACAGCCGCTTCAAGAGCTTTCTCGCGGTCGCTAGCCATGCAGCTACCTTTGGTTAAGAATGTAAAAGGAGTCTACCTGAGATCAGAGCAGAGTGCAAGAAAGACGATTCCTGCCATGAGATTCTAGGCTGGATTTGAATAGAGATCGATGATCCACAGTTCCTGATTCATCGCGTGGTGATACCTGAATCAAAACGCTTCGGGTGTAAAAACATTGGGCCAAGGACCAGGGGAAAGATTAAATAAGTAATTACTTCGTTTGTTGAAATCCCAACGGAAACGAAATTAGCGACAGGGGCAACCCTGTCGCTAATTAAAGGAGACACCCCGCTATGGCGTGTGCTGCATCGTTTTGAACCTGCATTCGCAGGTGGGGCTCTGCCCTTGGGTTCCACCTTGGCCGTAGCCTATCGCGTCCCCCAATGAAGCTAGGACCCCCTATTCAAAGTGTTGGCTCAAAACCTCTTGCAGCATCACGGACACAGCAGGGTCCAAGCCATATATACCACGATCACCCAACCTTGTCCACAGCCATCCAAGATCATCTTTAATCAACAAGGCGTAGATGCAACTCCTTCAATTGCTCGGCCTCTGCAGGGGAAGGAGCATTGGCCATCACATCCCGCGCAGCCTGGTTCTTGGGAAAGGCGATCACCTCTCGAATATGCGACTCACCTGCGAACATGCGACAGATGCGATCGATCCCTGGAGCTATACCACCATGAGGTGGAGTACCGTATTCGAAAGCCTCCAGCAAGTGTCCGAAACGTGCACGCGCGACTTCTGGTTGAAGGCCGATTAATTTAAACACCTTTTCCTGCAAGCCTCGGTCATGGATTCGGATGCTACCACCCCCTACCTCCAAACCATTTAGCACCATGTCGTATTGTTGGCCACGAGCATGACTAGGATCGGTATCCAAGAGTGGGATGTCTTCTGGCAAGGGTGAGGTGAACAAGTGATGGCTGGGATCCCATCGTCCCTCTTCCTCGTTCCATGTGACAAATGGAAAATCAATCACCCAGCAGAAAGCAAGCACATCGGGATCGCGCAGTCCAAGGCGGTCAGCTAGATAGACGCGTAGTCTTCCTAATGATTCAAAGACAACCTGCGGTTGACCGGCAACGAAAAGCAACAAATCTCCTGATTGGGCTTCGAGACGATCCAACACGGCCTGTATTCTTTCAGGCCCCATGTGCTTGGAGAAAGAAGAACGATGTTCCCCTCCCTCATCCACAGCTAGAAACGCCAACCCTTTAGCCCCGAATTCCGCCACAAACTCCGTCAGTTCATCGATCTCACGACGACTATACTCTCCACAACCCTTGGCATTTATGCCACGCACTTCTCCATCACTTTCAACGGCTCTCTCAAAAATCTTGAAACCACAATCGACGGCCAGATCGGAGAGGTCTTTCAACTCCAAACCAAAGCGGATATCCGGATCATCTCGCCCAAATCTAGCAAGAGCTTCTTGAAAGGTAAGTCGAGGCCAAGGTGCAGCAAAGGTGCTTTTCTCCGGTACGAGTTCTTCGACCATGGAAGAGAACAATTCCTCCGTGATCGCCATCACGTCCTCCCGTTCAACAAAAGACATCTCCAGGTCAAGCTGAGTGAACTCGGGTTGCCGGTCGCCACGTTGATCCTCGTCACGAAAACAACGGGCAATTTGGAAGTAACGTTCAACACCGGCCACCATCAGGAGTTGCTTCAGTTGTTGAGGTGATTGAGGCAGCGCGTAGAACTCACCTGGGTGTACTCGAGAGGGTACAAGGTAGTCCCGTGCGCCTTCCGGTGTGGTCTTGAAAAGGATCGGCGTCTCGACCTCCCAGAATCCGCGTTCATCTAGGAAATCGCGGATGTACTTAACCATGCGGTATCGTAGCTCAAGGTTGTACTGCATGCGCTGTCGTCTTAAGTCAAGGTAGCGATACTTTAATCGCAACATTTCATCGACCTCGGTCTCTTCGTTGATGGGAAAAGGAGGAGTCAAAGCTTGGTTGAGCACGTGGATCTTATCCACTTCGACTTCCACTTCTCCCGTGGGCAAAGCCGGATTCTCCATATCCTTCGGTCGCCGTTGTACGATGCCTTCCACCTGTAACACCCATTCGTTCCGGACTTCTTCCACAATCTGATGTGATTCTGAAGAGATTTCCGGGTTGGCGATAATTTGGATAATTCCGGAACGGTCACGCAGATCGATGAAGGTTAACCCACCATGATCCCGTCGTCGATTGACCCAACCGGCAAGGGATACCCTCTGACCGATATGCTCAGGACGCAACGAGCCACATGCGTGTGTCTTGTACATCGTGCCTCCAAATGGATAAACAATTCGCCGCCCGGTCAAGGTGACGTCGGGCGGCGACAAGATGCGAAAGTAGATCGCTCACAAGGCAGATAAGCCCTCCGCCCGATGGTCTTTGCCATCAGCGTCAGGATTATTGTTGAACGATTCATTTTGCTTGTCCATGAGGACACTCATGGGCTGATTATAGCATCGTGGTTGAAATCAATCAATGCGTGGCAATGGAGGTAGTACATTTCAGGTCACCAAACAAAAAGAAATATTCAAATACTCGAACACCTGTCCTGCCGACATCTGATACGAATCCTAGGCATTTAAGTCCATCGCGCTCCGATAATCTTCAGGGGTGTCTAAATCATACAGAACTCCAGGGTCATCTACGACCAGGTATGAAATCTCCCCCTCCCTTTGGCGTAAGAAATCACGCAATGTCTGATCATCCCTGAGCTTCTGAATCGCTTTCCACTCCTTCCTGGAAATGAGCACCGGGTGACCCCGGCGCTCCTCGTAGCTAGGCGCGACGATCGACGGCGACTCGTCTTCCCAGACTTGAATCAGTCGCTGTACAGTTGTCGGGAGTAACATTGGAAGATCAGCAGGAGATACCAAAGCCCCCTCAATTCTCCTTGTCTCAAGCGCTCGCAGACCGACTTTAAGAGAACTCAACATCCCTCCCGTAGCATAATCTGGGTTATAAGCATAGTCGACCTCCATCCCTATCAGCGAGGCTTCGATCGCTACTCTCGTCTCTCCTGTCACAACCAACACAGGTGAGGCACCTCCCTCAAGGAATACCTCCACCACATGCGAAATGATCGACTGGCCATTTTTCCATGGAAGTTCGAGCTTCGAACGCCCCATCCGAATGGATCGCCCGGCCGCTAGTATGACAGCGGCGATCATTCGAGCTCCTTCAATCGCTGAAGATCTTCAGGTGTATCTATATCAAAGAGGATAGCTTCCTCACACTCAACCCAAGCTATCGGAAATTTTTGAAATAAGGCTCTACCACCTTGATCACCCTGGACAGCTTTGAGATCAAAGAAGGTACTGCGGTCAAAAAGGACGGGATTGGTTCGGCGACCCCCTGCTCGTGGTGCCACCAGCGGTGAAAGGGTACGACGATGTTCCTGAACCAACGCCCCCACGTGTTCGGCCCGGACGAATGGCATATCGGACAGCAAAACAACAACCGCCTCTGAATTTCCCTCGACGGGGTACAATCCAACTCGAAGAGAGGTACTCAAACCAGCTGACCAATCCGGGTTGTCAACAATGATTACCGTCTCCTTTTCCAACGCTTTGCGAACAGCCTCTCCTTCTGCACCTACGACCACCACTAGAGGCCTTAGATCCGCTCCCATCCCCGCTTCCACAGCGTGCATCACCAATGTTTTCCCCCTCCAATGGACAAGTTGTTTGAGTTGACCTAAGCGTTTGGAATCCCCAGCGGCCAATACAATGCCAGCTACACGACCGAATACCTCGTGTACTGGTTGAGCTTGAGAGACACTTGAGATAACTGCCGCTCTCATCCGTGATGCTTTTAGAAGAAGACTTGCAATCGTTCTACCATGCTCTTGGCGTTCCAGTGTCTCGGCCTTGTTCAGTAAAACACGTACCTCAGCCTCTTCCGGAACACCTTTCAAACCACCGGATGGGTCGCATAGCAGCGCGGAGACATGCTCTGGTTTTATAGCTTCGCCTTCGATCAATCCGAGGAGTGAAGAGGCTCGTTCTGGTCGGTGAACCCATTCATCATTTAAAGGAGCCCCTATCACATCAAGCCCGACAACCGGCACCACCAAGTCAGCATAATGTGGTACCACAGGCTCGTGATCCGCGGGAGCCTTTAAAGAGCGCCCACGTGCACCGTCAGCTTCGATGAGTAAAACACATCCTATCTCTTGGCTGAGGGTATGAAGCGCATCCAGCGTGGGAGCATCCACACCTACCCATTTGGGTTCTCCCTCCGCAACCTCTCCGGTCACGAGCACCGATGAACATTCATCAAGCATCGAAGGCAGATGACCCAAATCTTGAGGTGTACGAGCGATCAGATGGGATTCCGCAAGCGAGGACTGGCGGTGGTGCAACTTTGTTGTGGATGTGATGATGACACGGCTCTCATTCGAGAGTTCACTCGTAATTCGTCCAATGGCGGTTGATTTTCCCCCAGCACCTGTAAAAGCCACAACACGTTTTGGGGCGATGCGTAGGGCGTCCGCCAACCGCATCTCAGCTTCCTAAGAGCTTGCGGATTTCACGACGAGACAGGATCGCTTCCAAAACACCACCTCCGACTGCGAGCGACTTATCTGAGATCTGATAGCAGTAGGAAGGTTCTCCTCTCGGATCTGAGTCGCCGACCTTCATTCCTTCCTCCACCTCGATCCCGCTGTGGAGAAGCCCCCGCAAGGCGCCGTCGAAAGGAGCTTGCAGCGCAATCCCATCTACGACGGCGATCACCTCACCCTTACGGACAATCGATCCTAGCCTCATTTTCCCTTCGAACAAACCAGTAGTCGGGGATCGCAAAACCCGGTCGAGATCATAGTTGGCGACTTTCTCTGGTCGGGTAGTATCAGGTTCTGCGCTGCCTTCCCAATACACACGGCCCATGTAGTGACCCCGATTGGTTTCGACCACGGCATGACAGTCATGACCTGCCGTGAAACCTGGTCCGAGTCCGATCACAAGTGGCGCCGCTTCCATGCCGATTTCCGGCGCCACTTTTCTCATCCTGCCGTCTACTATCACCACCGGTTTAAGGTGATGTCTGCTCTCCGCTGTCGGATCCACCAATACGGGGACTACACCATCTTCCAAGGCTGGTTCTACAACCTTCGCGCTTTCAATGCGACGACCACACAACTCCTCAATTTCCACCTCTCCGGCGTAGACCGCCTCCGCCAAGGAAACTAATCTGCGCACAGCCAGCGGTTTCTCGATCTCGACCACTACCACATCAAATCCACAACACTTTAGGCGAGCGGCTACACCAGTCGCTAAATCCCCCCCACCCCGGATAAGGACAAGTGGGTGATGCGCTCTCATTGCACTCCCGACGCACGTAATCCACGTACGACTCGTTCCGGGGTGAGTGGAAATTCATCAAACCATACACCTACGGCGTCGCGAACTGCGGCCACCACAGCCGGTGCGAGTGGGATGTAAGGCATCTCGCCAACACCTCGAGCGCCCCATGGCCCAACGGGATCATCGTGTTCCAGAATGACCGACTCAATACGTTCTGGAATATCCAGAACCGTTGGGATCAAATAGGTCGATAGCATAGCCGTCTGTACGTAGCCCTCCTCCTGCTGGAAATCCTCAAGAAGAGCATAGCCACTGGCTTGAACAACCGCGCCTTCAATCTGACCTTGTACCAATTGTGGGTTGATCGCCCTACCCACATCGTCGGCACAAACGATGTCCAGGAGACGAACATGTCCTGTCTCAACATCGACTTCTACACTGACCGCCTCGGCCACATAACCATAGGAGAAGTTGGGTTCCGACTTGCCCGTTTGAGGATCATATGGAGTGGTTGGCGGTGGTCGATAATGGTATCTGCCAACTGCCGGACGCTCTTCTTGATGCCATCTCTCCAAGGCGATTTTCGCGGCACCGCGAATAGCGTTGCCAGCCATTAACGTCATGCGCGAAGCTGAAGCCGATCCAGAATCATCCGTGACCGCAGTGTCGGAGACGATAATGCGCACCTTTTCCATCGATACGCCGAGGGCCTCCGCAGCCATCTGAGTCATCACAGTGTGCGTTCCTTGACCAACCTCCGCTCCGGCATGATACAAGACCGCTTCCTCGATTTTGGCTTCACCGTGTAGCTCGATCGTCGCCCAGCATTGTTCCGGAAATCCAAAAGAAAAACCAACATTTTTAAATCCACACGCGAAACCCAAACCGCGCTTCAAGTAGGGCTCTTTTAGCTCACCTAGCTTTGCACGGTCGGGCCGCTGCCACCCTGCCCCAGATCGTGTCCAACCCGCTCTCTCTGCAGCCTTCTCTACCACCTCCCCGATCGACACACCCGCAGGTAACGGCGTGCCGACAGAAAGGGTGGAATCTTCTCGGAGTATATTCCGGACACGTATTTCTACCGGATCCATTCCCAGCTTCTCTGCCAACTTGTTCATTTGACCTTCAGCAGCAAAGGCTCCCTGCGGCCCTCCAAATCCACGCATCGCCCCACCGGGAAGATGGTTGGTATAGACAGAGTAGGCATCCACCTTGACGTTTGGGATCTCATATGGACCGGTGCACATCAGGGTCGCGTTCCCGAGGACTTTGGTTGAAGTGTAAGCATAAGCGCCACCGTCCTGGATGACCTCCATCTCGGCGGCGATCACTTTACCCACTTTCGTGGCACCCCATTTGGCACGGATGATGAAAGGATGCCGTTTATGATGTCCAAGTATGGATTCTTCGCGCGACCAGATGATTTTCACCGGACGGTTGATCCCTCGTTGGTGCAACCGCCAGGCAGCCAGAGCGAGGACAATTTGGATCGACATATCTTCACGGCCGCCAAAAGCCCCACCAATCGCGGGGTAAATCACCCGTACCTGATCCTTCTCGATCCCCAAGGCATGAGCGATTTGAGCTTGGTCTTCATGCGTCCACTGGCCAGCGACCTCGATCGTTACCCTGCCTTCACCATCGATGTAACCCAAACCCGCCTCGGGTTGCAGGTAGGCATGTTCCTGAGCCGGGGTACGGTACTCCATCTCCACGACGGTGTCAGCTTTGGAGAAAGCATCCTCCACGTCACCCTTGCGGATCCGGTAGTGGCAAAAAACATTACTCCCTCTGTCCGGGTGCAGGAGAAGGGCATCCTTTTCCATTGACGTGATGGGATCTGTGACTACAGGCAAATCTTCGTATTCGACAACGATCCGCTTCAACGCTTCAGTAGCGATCTCTTCGCTCTCTGCCACGACCAATGCTACTTGATCACCGACAAATCGCACTCGATCTGCATATGGTTTCGCAGAACCTGGACCACATAGGACAGGTTGATCAGGCATGATGAGGCCGTACTCATTCACCGGCACATCCTTGGCGGTGAAGATCCCAAGGACCCCCGGCATACTCTCCGCGCCTGACGTATCCAAACGCCGGATGATGGCGTGTGGACGACCAGCAAACAAGATCTTCATAACAGCTTGATTCGGTTTGTTGATATCACCTGGGAAAAGCGTTTCACCCGTCACCTTTCCCAGTGCATCCACCCGTCGGACCGATTGACCGATCATAGGCATACGTGACTCCTCTTTATTCCCCCACCTCATCAACCAACCTTCGGCGCCGGTCTTGGCGCGGGCTCACCTCGCAAGTGACAGATTTCGAGTTCAAAGATACGATGTAATATGGCTAGGCTGGTCGCATAGGTCGGGTCCATTCCAAAATAGGAGAGCGAACCAGCGCCCAGGTTGGGACCCTTGCTGAGCGGTGTGTCGGATGCGTAATGGAGTATCCCAAGGTCAAAAGGCAGGCCGTATAAATTCACGATCTCGTTATCAGGGTAGCGCTGTGGACGAAACATTTCGTAAATCGCGGATAGATAGGGGCCTGCCTCCATCTCAATGTCGGTATACCCTTCCCGATAAAAAACATCCATATAACGCGGGGTCTGTAAAAAAGTACCGCGCACAACGACCGCCTTCTGATTATCAAGCACCGTTCCGTAGATTAGATCGTCACTGACATTTACCGCGGCGAAGGTGTTCTCAAAGAGGTAAGTATTTTGCGATTGTTCGTCATGGACGACGGAGGGGATCATCACATCCCCAACGACACCATTCAACGTCGCTGCCTTCCCCATGATATACACACCGCGCAGTTCTCCTACTCGCGTGGCAAGCTGAGAGAGAATCAGGTACGCCGCCATGCCCAAGGGATAATCGATATTAACGATGAGGGCGTCACTTTCTGCCAATTCCTCAATGCCGGGACATCGAAGACGTGGATCCATCCAATCGGAGCGAACGCTTCTCAACTCGATCACTTGCGTTTCGACGTCAAAACCGTGCTCACTCGGCAAGCGAACAACACCGCACGCCTTTTCAGCCTCGTCGCGTGCAATCGCGAGATGATCACACTCGCCGGCAGCAAGGGCCTTCTTCAACACATAGTAAAGAAAATTTTCACGGCTGGAAGGTACTTGCTCCGCTTCAATTTCCCGCCATTCCTCAAGCAGATCCACATTCGCAGGTCGCTCCAAGATGCCCAACAGTTCCGCTTCCTGACGTAACGCGAAACCGCTTATCAGGTTCACCAAGCTGTGTGTATTACTGGAGATAAAATAAACTGGCCGGTGGAGGAGCGAGGGTTCTGCCCTCTCGATATGCTCCCACCAGATTTGCGTAGCACGTCGATAATCGTTCAAAGAACCAGCTAATAGGTGCACCCGCAAACGTTTTTTGCCGGCCGCGATCGTTTTCACCATCGACCAGAATTCATCACCCCATACCTGTTGTAAATGGGAGAGAGCCTCTAAATCGACACCGATCCCATGTGCTAAGACGGTCAAACCCTCCTCCCCAGCAATCGGATCCTCTAAAAACGCCTTTACCTGTTCACCGCGCAGTAGAAGATAGAGTTTGTTCCATTCGATTTGGAAAGCGGTCAGCATCGGTATTAAATCATCGATGTCAGAACGACTGGCGATATAACACGCGAGAGTCCCTTTACCATCATAGAAGCTCCGTCTCCGCCGCGCGCTTGCCATCACTGGACGCCAGGACTCAACATCACCCACACCGTGCTGTATGAACACCTCATTGCTCTGACCCAGAATCACCCTCTCAACTTCTGCAATGCAAGGTGGGAGACGTAGAATGGAGTAGATAAAGGCTGTCACATCTGGTTGAGGTGACCTGGCGCCTGCATGCAGCGAGGAGCCCATGTTAGCATGGACCTCCTCCAAGGTCTTAATCTGAACATCAACCGTCGATCTGAGGAGCGAGTAATAGGTTCGGATATAAAGCTCAATCTCCTCAGATCCTGTGCGAGGGACAGTGCGATCCATCGACCTTTCTTACCACCTTTCTTTGTCTCTACGTTTCATTGGAGGAGCATCCGTTTCACCAGGTCTAATCGGGAAAGCCATGGCGTAGATCGCACTAAGGATGGTGAAGCTGAGCAGCATAAAAAGAAACGCGACAACTAATTTAACAAATACATCTTGAGGTAACCAAGGGGCGAAAGGCGGTCGTCGGACGACGGGTGGAATATAGACTAGGTTTTTTCCGAGAAACCACCCTGCAAAGGCATAACCCACAAATCCAAGAAGCACGATCAGCACACAGCCGACGCCTCGCCAAATAGGATCCATACGCCCCCTCTTCTCTCGTTCTTTATCAAGTTCATGGAAACGCCAAGAGTCTCTTCCCATCGCCTTCTCTCCCTATGATCAGCCCAACTTCTGGGGCTTGTCCTGAAGAAGGGTATTCTTCCGCTGATCAATCAGATCAGGATCCTTTGTATAACATGCCGTGGCAACCCATCCTCAGTATTGGAATGTATGAGTGGTCAAATTGAAGACTTCACCCAGTTATGACGAATACGATCACTAGGTTATCCGTCCACCTTCCTCAGCTTGCCACATTCTAGACATGCTTCTCTTGTAGCGAAGCTGCACTCTCGATGGCTGAGAGGATCTTATAATATCCCGTACATCGGCACAGGTTACCTGTGATGGCCTGTTCGATCTCCTCACGGCTGGGATGAGGACGCTCCTCAAGCAACTTGGCTCCCGACATCAGGAATCCTGGAGTGCAGTAGCCACATTGGACAGCTCCTTCATCGATGAACGCTTGTTGAATTGGGTGAAGCTGATCATCATGGGCCAAGCCCTCTATGGTCACGATCTCTGCCTTATGTGCCCGAGGGGCGGGGACCAAACAAGACATAACCGCCACACCATCCAAAAAGACCGTACAGGCGCCACACTCCCCTTCCGCACAGCCCTCCTTCGTCCCGATCAAGCTTGCCTCTTCCCGTAAGAGTCGGAGCAAGGTCTTTTTCCAACCGTCCTCGAAAACATAGGGACGACCATTGATGGAGGTCTCGATCGGTTTACCATCGTAATGCTCATAAGATGTCGAGAGGACCGTTCTTGCTTGCATCCCTTCTGCTCCCCAGAGCATGACCGGATGTGCTGGGTAGCTCTCACGTTCCCGGTTTCCTGCCAAAGCGCGAAGCGCTCGGATAGTGCAGACCCGAACCATCTCAGTTCGGTATTCGGCGGAACTACGCAGATCGTCAATCGGTTTTGCTGCAGCAGCTGCTCTATCGCCTACCTCAACGAAAACTTCTGATTTTAAAATTTTACCTACTAAGAATTGCTCGGCCTCCGGTGCTCGGATCACCTTCGGTGCAACAGATCCCATGGTAATCCGGGCATCCTTTACCACCTCCTCGTCCATTTCCACCATCACAGCCACGTTGACAACCGAAATCGCCTGTGCACGCCGCAGGCCAAGCTTGATGAACGCGCTTCTCGATTCAACAGGTAGCGCGGGGAACGCGATATCGGTCAGCAACTCATCCTCCCCCATCACCGTCTGGCGCACCCCGGTGTAGAACTCGTCCAACGGAACCACCCGCTCCCGATGGACAGAACGCAATGTCACTTGAGCCCCGAAGGCCATGAGTGGCGGGATCGAGTCGTTAGCAGGAGAAGCCGTGATCAGATTCCCCGCCACAGTGCCTCGGTTTCGGATTTGTGGAGCGCCTATTTGCCAACACGCCTGGGCTAACGCAAAAGCGCGATCGATGATCATCGACGAACCGGCTACATGGTTATGGGTCACCAGTGGACCGACATGGATCCACCCCTTCTCGTCGATCTCGATGCGATCGAGACCAGGAATGCGAGTGATGTCGACTAGGATCTTCACCTCAGGTCGCAGGCCCCGCTCCAATTCAAGGATCAAATCCGTCGCTCCGGCGACGATGCGTGCGTGATCGCCATGCTCGGCAAGTAGATTCAAAGCGACTTCTACTGAATCGGGGGTGAAATATCGCTCCCACATCTCCTAGCTATCTCTCCTTAGCCCGTCGCCCGGCTTGGGGTGTATGGGCCATCGTCTCGCCCGTCCCTCCACGGCGCAGCATGATAATTTGTGCCAGGATACTCACTGCGATCTCCTCGGGAGTTTCAGCGTTTATTTCTAACCCGATTGGGGAGATCGCGCGTGCGATCTTCTCCTCCGTAACACCTCTATCGATCAATTCCTTGGCCGTCGTCTCCCAACGACGGCGAGAGCCAATCACGCCTATGAAAGCGGCCGGGGTATCCAGCAGTTCTGGAAGGCCATCCACATCTACTGACATGCCCCGTGTGGTGAGAACCAGATACGTCTCTTCATTGATCGTCATCCTCTGCGGTAACTGGCCTATCTCACAGGTGATGTATTCATCAGCATCTGGCATAGCCTGAGGGGTGGCAAAATCCGGACGGTCGTCAGACACAACGACACGAAATCCCAGCCAACTCGCCAGGTGAGCGACTGCTTTGCCAACATGCCCACCCCCAACAACAACCAGCGTGGAGTTTGGACGTAACGCTTCCACAAAGACCTCCATTTCCCCACCACATACACCAACATCCCCCTTCTCGGGATCCTGGAAAGTATATTTTAGAATCCGGGGCTTTCCGTCCTTCAACACCCGGAGCGCTTCTTCAATCACTCGTATCTCTAATTCGCCACCACCAATCGTCCCCTCAATGCTGCCCTCTGGGAAGATCAGCATTTTACTCCCCTCGTGCCTAGGAACCGATCCTTGTACACGGATGATGGTGGCGATGGCAACGGACCCACCCTCACGCTCCAAGTCCGCTAACCGTTCATAGATCGCCATTTACTCCTCCAACAAAGCCAGAACCACCGGCAACAGGTGAGGCATCCGCAAGTAATTCAGGAGGTTCTAAACCCACACGATCCAACGCCCAAGAGGTCTGCAAGTTGATCGGTCCCACCCGAGTCGGCACCACCTCGTCGTCATTTTGATTGTCCAATAACCAGGCATAACCCATCGCTGAAGCGATTGCGTCCATGTCTGGGTTGACATCACCGATCACATAGATCTTACCCATTACCCCTCAGCGCCCTCCACACACGCTCCGGTGTTATCGGCGCTTTGACAACATTCGCTCCACAAGCATCCATGACAGCATTTCCTACGGCTGGTGCCACTCCATCCGTTGGAATCTCGGCTACGGCTTTTACCCCGAAGGGATGAGAAGGTTCCACTGTCTCAACAAAAATCGTTTGCAGTTCTGGCATCTCGTGGGCAGCAAATATGTGGTAGTCGCGGAAATCAAGCTCGCGTAATCGACCGCTTTCGTCGTAGCACATTTCTTCGCAGACGGCGTAACCTAATGCTTGCGTCATACCCCCCTCAACCTGTCCGGAAGCAGTGAGAGGGTTCACGATTACACCCGCATCGACGGCCATGATTAATGTATCGACAGTTACTTGCCCTGTTTCAATGTCGACGGTCACCTCAGCGAATTGAGCAGCGAACGGTGGCGGTGATACGGGCGACATAAAGGAAGCCACGCCCATGATCTGCTCTTGATTTTCATGGTGAAGGGCGTTCAAGGCTACCTCAGTCAAAGTTACCGAACGTCCATCAGGCGCCCGAGCCGAGCGATCAGCAAGCTGGATTTCATCAGGCGCGATCGTCTCACCGATCTCCTCACCAAGCATTCGAGCCGCACGGATACGAATCCGTTCCGCCACTTGCTGAGCCGCTTTCACTACCGCACCACCTGAGATATAGGTCGTGCTCGAGGCATAAGCGCCTTTATCAAAGGGGGTGAAGTCGGTGTCCGAAGAATAGATGATGATATCCTCCAGAGGCACACCGAGCACCTCCGCTGCCTGCTGAGCTAAGACGGTATCTGAACCGGTCCCTAGATCGGTGGCACCTACGAGCAGGTTGAAGGAACCGTCATCGTTGATCTTGATGCTCGCACCACCCATGTCAAGATAAGGGATGGCGGTGCCCTGCATGACGAGCGCTACCCCAATCCCGCGACGTAAATACGGTTTTCCTGGCACATGATGCCAATCAAGGTTGCCATACTTCTCTGCCCACCCAATGGCCGCCGATCCTTGCTCCACACAATCCTCTAATCCGCACGTGTTGATCGTCTCCGGTCGAGGTTCACGCCCCTCCGACCACGCAGCACTGAAGGGATGGAGCTCTCCCGCTCGTAACGCGTTTTTCAGCCTGAAGGCCAACGCGTCTAGTCCTAATTGCCGGGCGATGATTTCCATATGCCGTTCGACGGCCCAGAATCCCTGAGGCACCCCATACCCACGATAGGCACCACTGGGAGCTGTGTTGGTGTAAACGATGTCTGCATAGAAACGAATGTTAGGAGAAGCACGATAGCGACCATCTCCAACATAAAGCGCCATCGCCTTGTGCCCGGTGTTCCCAGTTACAGTGAGGGCATGACAACCATAGGCGCCGGTGTCGCTCAAGGCATACATCTCGTTGGCGGTAATCGTGCCGTCACGCTTTACCCCGGTCTTCATTCGGATACGCATCGGATGACGAGATCGGGAGGCGAAGAACTCCTCCGCCCGTGTGTATTCGAAACGTACTGGTCGTCCTGTCGCGATCGTCAGGTGTGCGGCTACGTCCTCGATCAAGACCTCTTGTTTGCCACCGAACCCGCCACCGATGCGTGGCTTGATCACTCGGATGCGTTTCGGTGGTAGACCGAGCACCGGAGCCAATTGCCGACGAATATGGAAAGGAACCTGTGTGCTGGTGCGAACAACTAAACGGTCGTCCTCATCCCAATAGGTGACCACAACATGCGGCTCGATATGCGCCTGTTGCACCTTGGGAACATCGTACGTGCCCTCGATGATCAAATCTGCCTCGGCGAATCCCACCTCCACATCACCGATGTCAATGCGAATCTCTGCGGCGAGATTCCGTTTTGGATCCGATTCGGCGAAGCCGACGTACTCGGGTTCATCATGGATTTGGGGCGCGTCTTCGGCCAGCGCTTGGTCGGAATCGAGGATCGCCGGCAACGGTTCATACTCAACTTCGATCAACTCAAGCGCTTGCTTCGCGATCCTTTCGGTTTCTGCGGCGACAAAAGCAACACGATCGCCAACAAAACGGACTTTGTTATCTAAGGAAAATGAATCCAGAGGTCCCGGTATCGGATCCGATTGACCGGCAGTTGAATAGACAACTCTGGGAAGATCCTCCCACGTAAGCACCGCGGAAACACCAGGTAGCGCGCGTGCATCGGTAACGTCGATGCGCTTGATACGAGCATGGGGTATGGGGCTATACAGCACCTTGGCGATTAACATACCTCGCATCTCAATATCCGCGGTGAACGCTGGCTTGCCCTGCGCTAACTTGACAGCATCGACCTTCGCCTCCGGGCGACCGACTACATTGTGCGGTTTGATCCGTGGGGCAACCTGAATGCGCGGCATCACACCTGTACTGGTAAGCACCTCTGGGCCAAAGAAAATGTCCTTATCGCCCTCAGGTCCTTCAGAGGGCGCTTGAAAAAAGTCGGGAGGAGCAGGGATTGGACCTTCAATGGGTTGTACCGCCTCACCGCGTAAAACTGCTGCGGCCCGAAGGACAGCTTGTACTGGTTTTAAATAACCGGTACATCGACAAAGCACACCGGAAAGCGCTTCACGGACCTGTCCTTCAGAGGGACTGGGGATACGATCCAGCAACGCTCGGGCGGCCAGGATCATCGCCGGCGTACAATAGCCACACTGGATGGCACCCGTTTCAACAAAAGCCTGCTGGATGGGATCCAACCCCCCAGTGCGACGCCAACCTTGTTCCGGATGCTCACCAAGCGCCTCAATCGTGATCACTTCTCGACCATCCACCTGTGCGGCCAACATTACACACGTGTTTACCGGCATACCATCAAGTAAAATGGCACAAGCTCCACATTCCCCTGTCTCACAACCATGTTTAACGCCAAAAAGACCCAATTGCTCGCGCAGGACGGTCAGCAAGGTCATGTCAGGAGGTATGTCAAGCTCGATCGGCTCGCCGTTAAGCGTGAACTGAATGTGCATCAGCTTATCATCTCCGTCGTTAAGCGCTTCACCAAGACACCTGCGGTATGCGAACGGTATTCCCCGCTCGCCCAAACGTCGTCAGCAGATGCATAGGCTTGACGCGCAGCCTCGGCAGCTGCATTGATGTCCTCTTCCTCAGCCAGGCTAGTTTCAGCTTTCTGGATCCGTATAGGTGTCGAGCCAAGCCCACCCAGCACAACCCGATACCCCTTCTCGGACCCCTCACTCGGGAGCCTTGCTACAGCAACGCACACTATGGGACGGTCTGTTGGGGCACGCGAAACTTGCTCATAGCGTAAGATTTCCGGTCGCTTTAGCTTGAGCTCAGTGATCAAGCGGCGATGGTTAGCCTGATCCCTTTGTTCAAGTAATTCCTCAAGCGATACTGCTTCACTTCCAGGTTCAAGCACGACCAAGGCTTCCATCGCCAATAGAACCGTGACGACTGGCGATCGGCCATCGGCAGACATGATTGTCCCACCAAGCGTCGCCATATTGCGCAGGTTCAAACTCGCTTCTAGGCGACACGCTTCCCTCAGTGCAGATGGTAATAGTTCTTCATTTTCAACCATCGCTTGGAGCTTAGCAGCTGCTCCTATTACGAAGATATCGTCTCGCAATTCTATATAATCCAAACCAAGCTCTTGCAGATCGACAACTGCTGGAACCTCATCACGACGGGGTGTCAATTCCGTTCCACCAGCAAGTGGAACTCCGCGATCAAGAAGCTCAAGAGCTTCAGCTACTGTCTTCGGTCGGTGATACTCAAAAGGGCACATTCCTCTATCCTATCTTAGTCTAGGGTCAATCTGGGTAAACCTTCCAACCGAGTGCTTCGAGCTGTTCTGCGCCCATAGCTTGGTCTGGCACCTCCGCCATCATACCCTTCGCTTCCGCTGCTATGCTACCGTCAGGCAACCTCAACTCTGCGCTGGCAAAGGACAATCGTCCCCGTCTACGATCAACCTTCCCATGAATTTGCAACGGTTCACCAGTAGGAACCGGTTTACGAAATCGAACCTCAACCTTAGCAGTCATTGTGAACTTGGTATGATCCCCAACCATGGTAACTCGCCCTAAAACTTCGTCAAGCATGGTAAAAACGATCCCTCCATGGACGATTCCTGGAAAGCCTTGGTAGTTTTCGGGCACTGAGTATTCGGCCAAAACACGCCCAGCTCCGACCTCGTAAAACGTCATCCCTAGGCCACAGGCGTTGTCCACACCGCAGGCAAAGCACTGACGCGAATTCGGTTGTTTAGTTTTTACTTTGCTTGACAAGTTTTTCTCTCCCGGCGAATGGATATTCTTTTAGAATCGCATTTAAACTCAGCTACTTTAAGGGGCTGAAGGTATCGATCAGCAGTCGTACATCGCCACCCACTGGATAGAGGATTGGGCAGGTCGCCCCATGATTGAGATATTCTTGCACCTTTTCCCTCGCCTCCGTAGGTGTACCAGAGGCGGTGATCCTGATTATGAGTTCATCTGGCACGAAGTGCTTCGCGCGTTGTATCTGTTCGTGGGTCGCCGGCCAGCCCAATATCGATTGGATCTCTCCTACGACTTCCTGAGATACACCGCTAGCCTTGGCGATGTGTGGTTGTTGTGCTAGGTACTGTGTAAGTAACTCTCGGCTCGTGTCGAGGGCTTTTTCGCGGTCATGATCTACCGAGCAGACTACCAATTGCGGGCGATCGAGGTCTTCAAGCTTTCTCCCGGCCTTCTTTACTCCAACTTCTAGCCGATCCATCGCTTGATCGTTGTACTTGGGGGGAACACAATAATTTAACACCACACCATCAGCAATCTCTCCTGTCAATTCCATCATTTTTGGACCCGTAGCACCGATGTATATTGGAACATGACGCGGTTCACGACGTCCGTGCACCACATCAAGCTCGATCCCATCGACATGGTGAAATTCTCCATGGAAGGTCACACGCTCTAAAGTTAGCAGGCGGCGGAGGATCTCAACAGTCTCCCGCATCGCCAATAGCGGTTTTCTTCTCAGGACGCCGACATTTTTAGCTAATGGGTCCCACCAAGCACCGATACCGCATAAGATACGATTCGGAGCAAGATCATCAAGGGTCAAGAATGTGGCTGCAAGCAACCCGATGTTCCGGGTCCAATTGTTAATTACACCAGATCCGATCTTGATTCGTTCCGTAACTGCAGCATAAGCCGCCATCGGTACAATAGCATCTCGAACGAGACGCGATTCCGCCTGCCAGACGGCTTCGAAACCCCTCTCCTCAGCGTAGCGGACAAAATCCAACCCATCCCTCAGATCGTGAGCATCTTGTAGATAGAGTGCGACACGTTTCATGGTCATGATTTACTCCTCATTTGATGAGGCGAGCTTCTCCCAACGCCCCTCTTGGAAGACCTCAAGATCCTCGGGGATGTCAATATCTAAACTGAGAGAGGGCAAGTCACAAATTTCTACCCTGACACCGGCAGCTTTTGCATGGGATAGATGGTTAGTAAAACTATCGGGTCCAAAATCATATTCTATCAAACCTGGAGGGGACGATAAAAGCGCATTGGTACCTTTACCGTGACGATCGGGGGCGATCACCACAACAGGTGGTTCAGTGGCCATGGCAATGATTTTTTCAATCCCTTCGATCGTGAGCAAGGGTAAATCTGCAGGTAAAACCAATACACCTGAAACGCCATATCCCCGCGCCAAAAGGGTTGCTCGGACCAAAGCTTGGTTCAACTGCGGTGATCCGTGCTCAGTTACCGTTCTTGCATGATGTTCACGCGCCAGGGCCAGAGCACGTGAATCTCGACTTACAACGAGGGTCCGTTCGACGCTCGGAACTTGTGATAGAACTTCAAGCGTATGCACAAGCATTTGCTGACTTAAGTTAGCTCGTTCCTCTTTCGAGAGCACGGTAGACAATCTAGATTTCGCCCGACTCAGTGGTTTAACAGGAACAATAGCCCAGATTGTCATCGTTCCACCTCTTACACCATCATCGCTGAAGCAAAGGCTAAGACTTCTTCTCCTAACCCCATCCGGTCTTGCTCGTTCTTCATGATCGTATTGGTAACAAGAACCCGAATATTTAAGGCCTGGATATCAGAAGCGAGGTGTTGATCTTTTTTATCGATCACCATTCCAGCCAGCAGGTCTTGAAAATGCTCGGCCACTGAAAGCGAGGATGGCCGGAAACCCAATTCTGAGTACATCTTTGCCGCTGGTCCCTTGATGGCTTTCCCTCCAACGATCGGTGAAACACCAACGACTGACTTCTCTGAGACCGCGTCCCGAATCCCCTTCACGGCCAAGATCGGATCTAAACTTACCCAAGGATTGGAAGGACACAAGACGACGAGATCGGCTTTTGAAAGTGCCTGTATCACTCCAGGAGCTGGGATGGCAGTTTCGACACCGGTAAATCGAAACCCTCTTACACACGGCGCGCAACGACGAGCGACAAAATAATTCTGGAAAGCCAACTCCCCTTTATCCGTGATCACAATCGTTCGCACAGGATCATCCGACATGGGCAGCAGGGTAATAGAGATACCAAGCGTTTGACAGACATGCTGGGTGACCTCAGTGAGCGACTGACCTTCTTTCAGGCGCCTCGATCGTTCATGATGAAGTGCCAGGTCACGATCCCCTAGCTGAAACCAGGTTGGCCCTCCCAACGTTTCTATTGTCTCAAGGAAACCCCAAGTCTCATCCTTACGCCCCCATCCTGTTTGAGGGTTGGCTAGCCCAGCTAAAGTGTAGATCATTGTATCCAAGTCGGGACAAATGGTGAGACCAAGATGCTCGAAATCATCCCCCGTGTTGACGATCACTGTCAGATGGTCTGGTGGCAATATCTCAGCCAACCCATGGGCCAATTTCGATCCGCCAACACCACCAGCCAGCGCGACAACCCTTAGCGCCACAAAGCCACCTCGTCCAAAGGTTTCCTGCTACCAACCCGGCCTTCACCTTCGGGAAATCCAAGGATAATTAAACCTTGTGGGTCCCACGATGATGGTAGTATCAAGCTCTCTCTTACGATTTCCTGTGTAAATAACGGCGCACACATCCAACAAGCCGCCAACCCCTCGGCATGAGCTGTTAGGAGAAGATTTTCTCCTGCCATGGCTACGCTTTGCACCGCCATTATATATTCCGCGTGGGATCGAGGTTCATCGGGATAGCTGTCCATCTCCTCCATGGTCAGACAGAGGACAATGACGGCAGGCGCTCCAGTTATGCGATCACAAGAGCGATCGACCTCCGCTTGCGCTTCATCCAGATTAATGCCGTCCGCTATTTGATCAACCCTTAATGCCTCACCCATCGCTTGAGCGAGTCTCGTTTTGAGCAAACCGTCGAGGATTACACAAAACCGCCAGGGTTGCCGGTTATGAGCCGATGGAGCGCTGCACGCAGCAGCAAGAAGGCGGTCAATGATTTCCGTAGATATTGGCTCTGGCTTGAAAGTACGTATCGATCGTCGTGAGGTAAGGGTATCGAAAAAATATTTTGCGTCTTCAGGGAGGCTTAAGCTAAGTTCCTGATATGAATTGGTCATCTTTCCTCTATGGATCGAAAGTAGGATTTCTAAGCCTACTTGTAACGACGAGTTCAGGATGCTCCTCTTGAGCTACTCTCAGCTGCATCCTTTCGGTATTGAACGATGTCCTCTTTTTCCCTACAAACGTCTCGATACCATCTACATCTTCAAGCTTATTCTAATGGATTGTCACTCTGTTCCGTACCATTGCGGAGGTGAAAAATCTCGCTGCTTCAATTCCAGGACGTTATTCTAAAAGACGAGATTTTTCGTTGCGCAGCTTATGCGGAGTGCAAGCAGCAGGCACCTCAGAATGACATCGTTAACTCATAATCAAGGTAATTCGAAACTACTCTGGATCACTGTCTAACGAAATAAATCTAACTTCTTCGGCCTTAGAATTTCACTCAGTGATCCCTCACGCAGGTTGTAAGGTAACCCTCTCACATGGATCACCGGTCGGCGTTCGTCTGCTTGACCCATTAGAACAGAGGCTCCAGCCGCAATCTCATCTGCTAAGCCAACTTGGGTGATTTGAAGGGGATCACCGTAAAGATCTGGTCGCCCTCTCAGATCGAGTAAAGCTGGAAAGCCAGCAACGCCAATAGCGACCCCCACCGTACCGAGCCGCCAAGCACGACCATGAGAATCGATGATCAAAACACCGATTTGGGCTCCTGTGGCAGCCTGGATGCGTTGGCGAAGTTTTTGCGCGGAGGCATCCGGATTTTCGGGAAGCATGGAGACCCACTCACCCTGTCTTTCCCCCATTCCTTGAATGTTGGAGTGATCAACTCCAGCGTTAGCGCAGATAAAACCCAATTTATGTTCAACGATGATCAGATCGGCCCGTTTTCGTAACACTTGGTTGCTTTCACGGAGAATGACTTCAACCAGTCTCGGGTCCTTCTGAATCTCCTCAGCCAGAAAGATCGCTTCCGGCGAAGGATCGACGTCATCTAAATTAATCAACCGCGCTTCAGCTTTGGAGACGACCTTTTGGGTCACCACGAACACATCGCCGTTCCGTAAAACTAGAGCAGCGCGCTCAAGACCCTCCAGAATCATTGCAGCGAGGTCGTCCCCCGGTCGCACAAGGGGAAGCCCTGGTAGGGCTGTATAGATCATTTGTGAGGTCATGCTTACGAGCTGGCTCAATCCTCTAGCGGATCGCCTGTGATGCGAATACCAGCCCCTTTGATCTTATAGCGCTTGTTTATGCCCATCAGAACGGAGGAGAGGCCTTCAACGACACCGGCATTTTGAAGCGGACCCGCATCCCACCCCACCAACTTCGCCGCTGCCACTAAGCGCAGCGCTTGCTCGCGTGCCTCTTCATTGTTCCCACAAACGAGCACGTCGCACGGAATCGGGTGATCTTCCTTCAGATGCACTTGAGCGACATTTTGAAAGGCGGCCACGACATTAACTCCGTCGCCAAGGGTGTCTTGCGCTTCCTGGGTTGCACTACCCGCCTCTGGCAATTGCGCCAAATTCACATCGGGCGGAACGAGGGGCACGGTAGTGACCACTAGGACCTTTCCTTGAAGATGATCCTTGAGCGTTTCCAGTGTTGCGTTTTGTGCTTCGTATGGAACTGTCAGCACGGCGATATCGCAGGCGTCGACAGCTTCTTGGTTTACCATGCCGTGGACCACATCCCGATTCAAGCGCTCATTGACCTCCGTCGCTGCCCCCTTCGCTTTTTCGAGCGTGCGTGATCCGATGATCACATGGTAGCCGGCTTTAGCCCATCGATAGGCTAAACCCGGGCCTACGTTTCCAGTACCCCCTATGATAGATAATGTGAGAATTAGTCGTTCGCTCATATTCACTCCAACTTGAAAGGTGCCGGAACTCAGTCATCCGGCACAAAAGATTGATAACGTTCCCAGACATCGGGCACCAATTCTTGCGCGCGTGCAGAGATTTCCTTTTCATCTAAAGTCAACAATTGGCGATCACGCATCAAAAGCCGCCCAGCGACAATGGTTGTGGTAACCATCGAACTATGGAATCCGAACAAGATGTGCCAGGGTAGATTCCCCTCCGTCAAGGGTGTGGTGGGGTAGTAATCGACCATCATCAGGTCAGCATACGCTCCTGGTTTGATCATCCCTATCGGGGCTTCAGGGAAGAACATTCCAGCTAAGGCTCCATTATTATCAATGGCCATTTCGACGATCTTATCACCTGGCATTCGTCTCGGATCCCGTTGCCATACCTTGTGAACTAAATAAGCCGTTTTCCATTCCTCCCACATGGCATTCGAAAAACCATCATTCCCCAAGCAAACTCGGACTCCCGCACGCATCATCGATTCCACATCTGAGATACCCACACCGTTATTCATATTCGAACGAGGTTGATGAGTCACCCAAGTTCTGCTATCAGCCAAGAGCTCGATTTCACGAGCGTCAACGTGGACTGCGTGCACCACAATTGTACGCTCACCCAGGATACCGTGCTTCTGTAGACGATCGACCACCCTCATCCCCGATTTCGCCAAGCTATCGTATTCGTCTACGGGGTGTTCCGCTACATGCAAATGGAAGCCGGTATCAGCGGGAGCGGCCGCACGACATGCATCAAGTGTTTCGTCAGATAACGTTAGGCTGGCATGCAAGCCAAAGGTAGCTGCCACGCGGCCACCTGCGATTCGCCCCTCGCGACACCGTTCGATGAAACGCACATTCTCCTGGATACCAGCTTTCGCCTTTTCAATCCCGTCTCGGTCTGTCACCTCGTAACACAGGACACCCCTTAAGCCTGATTGATCTAATGTCTCAGCGATGACATCAAGTGAGCCACCGATCGCGTTTGGGGAGGCGTGATGATCGATTAGGGTTGTGGTGCCGTGTTTGATCGCGTCTACCAGGCAGACCATTGCCGAATAACGGACATCTTCCTCGTTCAGCGATTTATCGAGCGGCCACCAGAGCTTTCGCAAGATATCAGGGAAATCTTTCGGTGATTGTCCCGGTATCGCCATCCCTCGAGCAAAGGCTCCATAGAAGTGGGTATGTGCACAGATGTTTCCCGGCATGAGTAACTGACCGTGAGCATCCAACTTCACGTCATCCGGATATGCGGCTAACAGGTCCTGTGTTGAGCCTAGGTCTTCAATGAGACCATCTTTCAGAAAAACCGCGTGGTCTTCCAGGATTTGATTTGGCGTTCCCCAAGTAATGACGCGGGCGTTATGAATCAGCATGCGTGACTCCACGATCAATCAAAACCTGTCGCACGATTTGGATCACGGTAAGAGGCGACCGCATCCACGATGTGACGTGGCAGGGTCCGGTGTGCCGATAACGGATGAGGTAGGTCATCGAAGGGGAAGAAACCCACCTCGCTCGTTTCGCTGCTCGTTGAGAGCTCATCTGAAAGTGGTTCACAGAGAAAGACGAGTTTGTAGGCATGGTATAAGGGAAGTGCAGTTTCGATGCGATTGGCATCGTACACGCCAACGAGCCTGGTGGCCTTAACGGACAGTCCGGCCTCTTCCAGGACCTCACGTTCGACGGCTGTGTGTGGTGACTCGCCCACATCAGCCCAACCGCCCGGGAGGGTCCAACCAGCGTCCATGACTTCACGAACCAAGAGAATCTCCTGCTCACGAAAAACGGCTCCCCGCACATCTACCTTAGGCGTTATGTACCCTGGTTGAGCGGAGAATGCAACTTGAACCTCCTCCTGTGACATTAAGCTATGAGTAGCCACAATCTCAGCTGCGATCTCACGTAATCGTTCAGCACGGCTGCGCTCGAAGGAATTGTTAGCATAATGGAGACCGGTTTCCGCCAGAGCCTGGATCTCACGGGCCCATTCCAACCAGCGTGACCGTCGCTCAGACATCCCCTCTCCCTTTTGCTGCCCTCTTTGATCCTGTTCTAGGGTTTCCATTTTAGTTAGATCAACTCGATGTTCGCTTTTCGCTTGATAAAGCGTCCCATGCCAGCTTTCCCAAACCATTCCTCATCGTCAACAATGATTTCCCCACGAAGGAACACTTTCTCAGGGTATCCGACCAACTCCCATCCCTCATATAGGTTGTAATCCGTGCGGTGATGGGCGTGCGCTATGCCATATTTGAGCGGTCGGTTGGGGTCCCAGATCACGATATCAGCATCCGATCCAGGGAGTAAAGCACCTTTTTGAGGGTAAAGCCCGAAGATCTTAGCCGGGTTTGTGCTCGTTAGCGATACAAACTGATTGGGGGATAAACGCCCAGTACCAACCCCATATGACCATATGATCGGCAACCTATCGCCAACACCGGGCAAACCATTCGGGATCTTCGTGAAGTCATCGGCTCCTAGTTCCTTCCCCGGTATCGCAATCCATTGCCCCTCATACTCGATCGCCCGCGTCCCATCGAAGAAAAACGAACAATGATCCGTACCAAGTACCTGGAGTCCACCATTAATCAACCCATCCCACAACGCTTCATTGTCCTCTTCCGTTCTAAGAGGTGGTGAACAGATCCACTTGGCCCCATCTGGTCTTTCTAAATATTCTTCGGTGAAGAAGAGATATTGCAGGCAGGTTTCACCCATCACAGGCAGACCTCGGGCTTGGCCATAGCGGATCTGGTCCAGGCCACCAGCAGTGTTGACATGCACGATGTAAAGCGAGGATCCAGCTTGCTCCGCCAGTGCGATCCCTCGCAAAACGGATTCCACGGCTCCCCAAGCTGGTCTGGTGCGTGCATGCCAAATGGGTTCGGTGTGACCCGCAGCTAAAGTCTCGGCGGTAAGGACCTCAATTACATCACCGTTCTCGGCGTGCAGCATGGTCAACATGCCGTGTTCCGCACATATCCGCATCACCTTTAATATCTCGCCATCCTGCAACCTCAACCTATCGTTATAAGCCATGAAAACCTTGACCGATGTGATCCCCTTGTCAATCAATCTCGGAATCTGCGAAACGGCATTCTCATCCAAGCGGGTGATATTCATGTGAAAGCTGAAGTCGACAGCCGCCTTAAGATCAGCCTTTTCGTGCCAAGCATCGATGGATTCTTGGATCGTGGGGTAATCCTGCGGCACAAAGTCGATCACGGTCGTCGTGCCACCAAATGCGGCTGCTTTTAAGCCAGTGTAGTGATCATCCGAGCTGATGGTGTCAAACATTGGCAGATCAAAATGCGTATGAGGATCAACCCCGCCAGGCATCACAAATTTACCTGAGGCATCAATGATCTCAGCATCGGGCACATCCATGTCTTGCCCAGTCGCGACAATCTTCTCCCCCTCGATCAGAAGATCTGCCTTGATCGTCCCTCCAGCACCAATCAATGTCCCTGAGCGAATAAGTTTATATACCAAAGATCCTTTCTCCCGACGACGTTGGTAGCACAGGGCAGTCTAACGACATAAGCCAATTATAGTCGTGATTAGCTAATGAAAAAGTGCTGGAAGAGCGTTTATCGAGGCGAGAGGTCGGTAGAGGGGAAACATGACGCTCTAAGCTTTTGCTCCTCGTTCTCGCAGTAAACGCCACAACCGATCGCGCGTCTCGGATGATGGCACCCGTAAATCTTTGATCTCCCGTGCTCTCGCGAGGCGCTCGCCTGTAGTGTAGAGAAAAGTAAATCGCCGCCATTGTCGGGAAGGTATCGGCGCCGGTAATTGCACAAGCGGTCCCAATTGGATTTTAAAATATGGCTCACCTGCGCGGAGATGATCTGGTTCATCGCGAAGCAGCTCACCTCGTCTCACAAGTTCATGCCCTCTCACCCTCGCCAGGTAGCGAATGGACCATTTCTCGTCCCCGAAGGCACTTGTCAGATAAAACGCGATCCAATCGACACGCACCGTCTTAGGAGCAGACGCCACCGGAATCCGATACCAACCCAACACGCGAGCAATCTCGAGATCCCGCGGATCAGTCATTACGGCAACAAGTACAAGATCGTCGGGAAGAACCTCGGTCATCTCTCCCCCTTTCTATGACCGCATTTACATTCTGGGGTAAGGCCTGCAGCCGGAGACCCAGGACATTGTAGCACACCTCATGACCATGAACCGTCTTAGCTGTAACCCGATCAGAGGGGTCCTCGCAAAGTTGGCATCGATGAGGTGTTGGAGAATTAGATTAAAGGCGGTTAAATCAAACCTACCCGCTCATTGAACGTCTTAATCAATTCATCGATCTCTGGGATTTGATCTTGGATGCTCGTCCAATATCGTGGATCGTACCACTGATCCGTGATCTCTTCGAAGGTTTTGCCTTGTTGTTCGACCCAGGTGAAATACTTAAGGTTGTGGATTCGGCGTCTGTCTGTGTAAAGTAATTCAAGCAAATGATCCGTTGTCAAACCTAACAGGTAGCGGGCAAAATCAGCTGCCGCATCACACTCAGTGTAATCACCGTGTTCCTCATGCATCTCGTGCAGCCTGCTCTGATAGAGCTCCATTGAGTCAGTGAGTACGGTCAGGATGACGTCATGCGGACCTAATTCATAATACTTAGCAAATTTGATCGCCATCGAAAGGTTGGCAATACTAGAAAAACCGAGCAAGTCTAATTTCTCAACAAAGGCCTCCGGAACGCCCTGCTTAACAAGGTGTGCCCTTCCTGTTGGTTCGTTGAAAAGCCGAGCCAGGTTCACGATCACGTTGTCATCGAGTGCCATCACTAGATCAGTGTTCTTGACGTTGTGGATCCAGGGTACATGCTTGTCACCAATCCCTTCAATGCGGTGTGCCCCGAAACCGTTCTCGATAAGTGTCGGGCACTGAAGAGCTTCGCCGGCCGCGATCTTACTGGTGGGAAAGATTTGCTTCATATAATCGCCACAACCGATCGTGCCCGCAGAACCTGTAGTTAACACCACGCCTCGGTATGTGTCATGAAGGCCTAGCTCAGCTTCCAACACTTCTTCCATCGCGTGTCCCGTTATCTCATAGTGCCAGAGATAATTGCCGAACTCATCAAATTGATTGAAGACCACGACATCTTCCCGCGTGCGCCTCAATTCCCACGTTTTATCAAAGATCTCCTTGACATTCGACTCGCTTCCCGGTGTGGCGATCACCTCCCCGGCGACTTTTGAAAGCCAATCAAAACGTTCTCGACTCATGCCCTCCGGTAGGATCGCGATCGATTCACAAGCTAACAAAGAAGCATCATATGCTCCACCGCGGCAATAATTTCCGGTCGATGGCCAAACAGCTTTATCAGCCGTTGGGTCGAATTGCCCAGTGACCAAGCGAGGGACGAGGCATCCAAAGGTCGCCCCGACTTTATGGGAACCCGTGGGAAACCATTTGCCTACCAAGGCGATGATGCGGGCTTCTACTCCCGTCAGACTCTGTGGGAACTCAACATAATTCACCCCACTAAAACCCCCTCCCGCGGATATAGGCTCGTTCTTCCATGTGATGCGGAAAAGGTTTCGGGAAACCAAATCCCAAAGCCCAATGCCCAGTAACTCCTCCTTCACCGCCTCAGGGATTAATGATGGATCTTTCATTTGTGCAAAGGTGGGGATGATGATATCCCGCTTGCGTGCTCGCTCAACCGTTCGTTCTAACCGCTCTTTGAAAACCGAAAGATCTATCATTTGGTTGATGAACTCCTTTCCTGGTCGTACGGATCGACTTCTCCTGCTTCAGGCTCTTGGCGCACGATGTACAAGGGTCTTCCTTTAGCTTCATCATAAATCCGTCCTACATACTCCCCCAGGATACCGAGCGAGATCAATTGAACGCCTCCCAAGAAGAGCACGGCGATCAATGTGGTCGCCTGACCGAAGAAAGCCTGGTTGCCTGCCAGTCTCAGCACGATCACGATCGGGATGGCGAGGGCACTGATGCCAGCACAAACAAAACCGAAGTATGTTGCAAGCTGAAGAGGGAAGTACGAGAAACCCGTGATGGCGTTCAGCGCGAGGCGCAGCATCTTCTTCAATGGATATTTCGTTTCACCAGCAAAACGGGCTGCACGCTTGTACGGTACCCCAATTTGACGGAATCCGACCCAAGCTGCCATCCCTCGTGGGAATCGATGGCGTTCGCGCATTTTGTTTAACGTGTCCACGACCTCCCGATCTAACAACCGGAAATCACCTGTATCGAGTGGAATGGTTACATCCGTTATTCGGTTAATCACCCGGTAAAAAAACGCAGCCGTAAACTTCTTGAACCAGGATTCACCCACCCTCTCTTCGCGCACCGCGTAGACGACCTCATACCCTTCTCGCCATTTAGTCACCAGGTCGGTGATGACTTCAGGTGGATCCTGCAAATCAGCGTCCATGATGATTACAACCTCACCCCGAGAGTAATCCAATCCAGCAGTGATGGCGATCTGATGACCGAAATTACGGGCAAAGATGACTGGGCGAACACGATGATCTTCAGCAGCTAACGATCTGATGATTTCAGTTGAACCGTCGGTGCTGCCATCGTCGACAAGAATCAACTCCCAGGGTTCCCCCAAACTCTCCATCACTGCACAAACGCGTGGATAGAGTTCAGGGAGAGAGTCGACTTCGTTGTAAACAGGAACCGCGATCGAGAAAGTCACAGGTCTATCAGAGTCCATTTTCTCCGCCCTTCCTATCGAACATGGGCTAACGCAAAGCCTTTTCTAGAGCCTCAAGTTTTGGTTCTATGACGATTGCTTCTCCAGCAGCCTTCATCGCGGCGTTTACATCCTTCAAACCACTTCCGGTGTTGAGAACGACGACACGGTCCATCGGTCCAACAAGACCTTCGGATAGCGCCTTAGTCAAACCTGCATATGAGGCAGCACCAGCTGGTTCTGCAAAGACGGCAGCTTTTCGAGCCAGTTCACGCACTGCCCCAAGGATGTCCTCGTCTCGCACCGCGATGTAAGCCCCACCAGTCTGAGTGGCCGCTCGCACGGCACGCAATCCATCTCGTGGTAGATCCACTGAGATACTGTCTGCCAAGGTCTTCGCCTCTACAGGCTGGATGTCTTCAGTGCCACTTACGAAGGCATTATAGATCGCTGCGGATCCATGCGATTGAACCCCATACAATCGCGGGATTCGTTCAATCCATCCTAGTTCAAATAAATCCTTGAATCCTTTGTGCAACCCAGAAATGATGTTGCCATCACCTACGGAGACGAACACGGCATCAGGGACTTCCCATTGTAGGGGCGGTTCACGAACCGCCCTTACAGTGTTGGTCAACTGCTCACATATTTCATAGGAAGCCGTCTTCTTTCCTTCTGCTGTAAAGGGGTTGTAGCCAGTATTGCGACAATACCACCCGAAAGCATCCGCAGCTTCCAGGGTGAGATCAAATGCCTCATCGTAACTACCATCGATGAGGAAAACCCGAGCGCCAAAGATCAACAACTGGGCCACCTTGGCTTGAGGCGCGGTTCGAGGAGCAAGGATCACTGCCGGCATTCCCGTAGCAGCGGCCATTCCTGCCAGCGCGGCACCAGCGTTCCCGGTCGATGCCGTGACCACCACTTCCGCTCCGATGGCTTGTGCCCTTGCCACAACGACCGCACTGGCGCGGTCTTTGAAAGATGCGGTGGGGTTTCGCCCATCATCTTTCAACCACAGATAGGACAGACCCAGATCCTCCGCCAATCGGGGAGGAGAAAAAAGGGGTGTCCAACCAACCGCGCGTAAGGGTGTGCCGAGATGACCTGGATCACCTACAGGCAGCAACGGTAAATAACGCCAAATTGAACTCTCCGTCGAAGCCATCAAATCCGAAAGGTTGGTCCGATCACGGATGCGCTCGTAATCGAGGATGACATCGAGGTTACCGCCGTCCACAGGACAGGTGTACGTAACTGCTTCCGGACTGTACTCCGCACCGCACACAGAACAGCGATAGCCCAGGAAGGTGCCCAATCTATTCTCCTCCCGCTTCGCCGGGGATGAACAAAGTACCTAACGCGCCAGGAGGTCTTACTCTGAGCAGCTGCCGCAATCGAGATTGAAACCTTCGAGGCACCAGCGCGATGAGACGATCGGTTGCATCACTGCCAACCAACAACAAGACCGCGATCATCAGCACCCAAGGTGTGGCATTAAATACAACCACCGATTCTTCAGGAAAACGTCGTTGTAGAGCCGCCGCCAAAGCTTTGCTTGCACCAAATAGCAACGCACCAAACGCTCCACGAATAGGTGACCAGCCTCCAAAGATGACAATCGCTAAGGCAATCCAACCAAGGCCACGGGTGTGGCCTTCGCTCCAGCCGAGTTTGATGTCAAGGGAATACGCTGCGCCAGCGATACCAACCAACGATCCGCCAACCAAAGTATAGATATAGCGTAACCGATTGACGTTAATACCGCGCACAAAACCCGCCTCAGGTCGCTCACCTGCGCTACGTAATCGAAGGCCATGTTGGGTTCGGAACATCCACCACCAGGTTACACCTACCAGAATGAATGTAAAGTAGACCACCAAATCGTGATCAAAAAACATAGGGCCAAGGATGGGGATGTCCTTCAGCAGCGGAATGCCAAGATGCGAAACCTTCTGGCCAGGGATTCGGGTATAGTTTTGACCCAGGAAGGCACTAAGTTCATCACCGAGCAATGTCAATACAAAACCAACAGCAAATTGATCCTTGCGTAGACGAATAGAGCCAAAGGCGATGATAAAGGCGAACAGGGCTCCCACCCCAGCTGCAGCTAGAAATCCCACCCATACACTCTTGCTAAGCAGACCCGCAACAAAACCGACCATGGCTGATAATAGCATGGTGCCGTCAAGCGAAAGGTTCACAACCCCTGCTCGTTCTGTGATAGTCTCCCCGCAGACCGCAATAGCGAGGGGAGTGGATTGCAACACGATCGATGATAGTATCCTTACTAATTCCGAATCATTCATCTGGTCTTGAACTTACCCTCCCCTCACTAAACCTTTTTAATTGTCGAAGCTCACCAAAAAGCAACACCATCAAAACCAACACACCGGTGAGAATACCACCTAAAGATGAATGTAGCTGAGTCCTAAGTTGAAGCGTAATACTGCCATTGAGCACTGCTGAGAAGAAATAAGCAATGAATGGGATTAGCAGAACACGAAAGGCACTCAACATAACCACTAAAAGTGCAAGATAACCAATACCACCCGAGATGCTCTGTCGTAAACTATCAAACCAACTCGTCACACGAACGGCGCCACCCAATCCAGCCAATGCCCCACAGAACATTAACGCCAGGATCGTCTCCCTTTCACTGGAAACCCCTAGCAAAAAAGCGGATGACGGGTTTTTACCAAGTGCCTTCAGCTTAAGTCCCCAATAACTTCCTCGTAAGAGGAGAAAGACGATAACAACCGCAGCGATCACCATCACAACCGAGATTGGGCTCAGACGTGAATCACCATACAAGGGTAAAAGGGCTTTGGTCGGGAACGGCACTGTGCCGCGAAATGTACCGCCCTCCGGCGGCTGCCATGGTCCTGAGATTAAATAATTGGTAAAGATGATGGCGAGGTTGTTGAGAGCTAAACCGCCGAAGATCTCATGAACCTTACCGCGGGTCTTCAGGAAAGCGGTTACACCCGCCCAGATTGCACCCGCAATCATTGCAGCCAAGAGCTCGAAGATAATCTGTAACGGACCGGAAAAATTAAATTTCAGCGCCAACCAACTTGCGGCGATCGCGCCAATGACAATTTGCCCTTCCACACCGATATTCCATAATCCTGCAGTGAATGACACCACGAGACCCACAGAGGCAAGGGCAAGCGGAACCCAAAAGGCAGTCACGCTCAGCACCCTCGATTGGTCACCAAAAGCACCCCGTAACATTGCCCCAAATCCTGCTTGGGGGCTCACACCGAACACAACCAATAGCAATCCTGTGATGACAAGCGCGATAAGGACTGGCACCGCCGGCCACAGATAACGAGCAATCCGGCCTAGGCTCATTCCTCCCCTCCGATGAGATGACCGAGCTCGTCGGCCGTTGTCTCGGTTGCGGTGACGATACGTGACATCACACCTCCGGAAAAAGCTGCGATCCGATCACTACGTTCCACCAACTCGTCAAGATCCGCGGAGTAGTACAAGATGGAGCTACCCTCTTCAACCCGATTTAATAACAGCTGCCAGATCCATTGTGCGGAAAGGACATCCAAACCGCGTGTTGGATGTTCGAGTAAAAGAAGCTTCAATGGGCTCCGCAGCAGCGCAAAAAGGGCTCGCTGCTGGTTCCCACCGGAGAGCTCATGAACAAGCGTCTCGGGTCGCCCGACAATTTGATACTTGTCAATTTGTGACTGCGTTATCCTTTCGAAATAATTCCAATCCACCACAAAGCCCTTTTGAGGCCTAGCTAGAGCAACATGTTCTATTAAACTTAAGCCAGCAACCAACCCCTCCTCCAGACGACCGGCGGGTAGGTAGGCGACACTTGCTGCTCGCATTTGGTGATAGGAGAAGCGTGTCACGTCCTCCCCGTCCAAGATGATCTTGCCCCGTTTAGGCTGGATCAAACCGGCACACGCTTGTAAGAGTAATTTTTGACCGCTGCCTTCTAATCCCGCCAGTCCAAAGACCTCCCCCGCTCGAACGGTCAAATTGATCCCGGTAACAGCGAGTCGTTCACCTTCGAACTCAACTTGGCTCAGTTCGAGGAGATTCTTCTCACGTAAATAGGAGACGCGTGAGCTACGCGGAGGAATCTCTTTGAACATCATCTGCACCAAACGCTCTGTTGAACATGGGATATCCACCTCACCTACAAATTTCCCTTTACACAATACCAAGACATGATCACATAATTCCTGAACTTCCGAGAGCTTATGAGAAACCAGAATGACGGTCTTGCCTGATTCCTTGGCAAGCTTGCGAATGGACGCGAAAAGACCTTCCTTTTGCTCAGCACTGATACCAGTGGTGGGCTCATCTAAGATGAGCACTTCTGCACCTAGAGCCAGCAAACGCAGAAGTTCGAGTTGTTGCCGTTCACCAATGGACAGCGTATCGATGAAAGCCTGAGGGTCGATCTTAAAACCCAACTGAGAGGCATTCTCGATCATCTCCGAAGTTGCTGCGGAGTACGCAAGATTGATTCTTAAATCGCGTCCTAAAAGATAATTCTCCACCGCTCGCATCGAGGGGACATCGAGAGGATCCTGGTAGATCATACCCACGCCATTTGCCAGGGCTTCTGCGGGGGAGCTAAACTTCACATCTTTGTCATCAAGCTCGATCTGTCCACTATCGGGTTGATGATACCCTGATAAAATCTTCATCAACGTGGATTTACCTGCCCCGTTTTCACCAAGCAATCCGTAAATCTGACCAGATTCAAGAACGAGGCTGATCCCATCATTGGCTTTCACTTGCCCAAAATATTTGCGGATATCTCGAAGTGCTACTTTCATGTCACCCAAATTCTTTCACGACATGGACTGGAATCGGATTAGAGGAGAGCGACGAATTGTCGCTCTCCATCCCACCCTTATAAAGTTTCTTACCTATTCGCTGGATCCCTCCATCCCCTCAAGCAACTTAGGCAAGTACCATATCTGATTATCTGATGCAATTTCACCTTCTGCTAGGTAAGGCGTGCCATCCTGAAGGTTAATCGGGCCCTTCCATATCACAATATCGCCTGATGCGAGTCCAGAGATAAAGTCATCGAGATGAGCCTTCATCTCTGCAGTCAGTCCTGGACCGTCGACCCAACCGACGTTGGTCTTGACCTCATCGGTCAGGTCATCCCAATAGGGCGGGTTCCAATCCCAGGACTGGGTCCATGTACCAGCACTGACCGCTTGGGCAGTCGCTAGGTAAGCGGGACCCCAGTTGAAGAACGGCACTCCTAGGCAGATCTCCGGTTTTTCCTCGCATCCACCTTCATAGTCATAGGGAACTGCCCACACCTTCTCGCCTTGATCAGCATTCTGACCTGCGACGACAATCCCTTCGGTGGTGTCGATCCCGCTGAGCACGACATCTGCTCCGCCATCAAAGAAACCAGTGACGACCTCGGTGGGATCCAATGTCACACCTGGAATGTTGAACCAGAATCCGATCCAGGTTACCGTGTATCCTATGTCATCCGGATTCAAACCACGGTAGTTTTCATAGCAATAGCGTGCGCCGAGGTATGCAGAGGCGGTCAAACGTCGGGTTTCAAAGTTGATCAAGGGACCTAAATAACCCATCTTGCCGGTTTCGGTCGCCAAGGCAGCAGCGCAACCAGCAATGGCCTTCATATCTTCCATGCGCCCCATGATATTACCCTCATTCGATGGCGCTACGCCTGCATCCATACCTTCAGACCATGCATCGTCGCCGGAGGCGTTGATGAAAGTAACATCTGGGTACTTGTTCGCCGCTCCTACAGTGTCTTCCTCGAACTCATCGGATGTGGTAATGACTAATGTAGCACCCTGAGCAACCATGTCGTCCACAACGCCTTCAAGCGTTGCCTCGGGTTTGTCGGCGGGGTTGAGGCTCTCGAAGACGATCATGCGCGCCCCCGGTAGGTTCTCTTCGACATAGAGACCTCCCTCATAATGGGCTTGGCTCCATCCACGATCGTTTTTAGGTCCAACCAGGATCACGCCGAAGACGAACTCCTCGGGGGGAGCTTCGGTTGCTGGGGCACCACATGCTGCTGCAAGCAACGCGAAAATCGTCACAAGGAAGACGACTCGTCCCATCTTAAAATGCAACATCTTATCCTCCTCTTACGTGAAAATTTCTTGGGGTGGAAGAGTTCCACGAACTCACCGAGCAAAGTTCAATAGGCACCTCCTGGAAAAGCGGGGATTTCATAAGATTTGAGAAACCATTTTCGTCCCGATCCCTCCAACCAACGCACCTTGCTATTCTTTGGATTCGTCAAAAAATTTTCCCATTACTTCCCGAGTAATCGATGAATGTATGAATTTTCGACTCCATACGTTCTGTATTCATTTGCCCCTCAGAGGAATATCTCTTAGCTTCTGCTACCGTCATCCGCTCCAGCAAGTGCTCTGTCGATGTCCTGAAGCTGAGTACAGCCTCATCTACTTGCTTTGAAAGTGAGAATTGATCTTCGATCATAAAGCGCAGCAATGAGGGCACGAAGCATTCATCGAGAACTGTTTTTATACTTCCAAGGTCTCTTTCCTGATATTGGTGGGTACATCCACGTCGACTTTACGTCAGAACGATCGATCAATACACAATCCTACATCTCAGCGCATCGTCAGCGCCATCACCGCTTTCTGAACATGAAGACGGTTCTCCGCTTCGTCGAAGACAACGCTATGCGGTCCATCGATCACCCCATCGGTGACCTCAATGTTGCGGTCGGCAGGAAGAGGATGCATGTAAATTGAATCATCCTTGGCAAGGGCCATCTTTCTCTCGTCGGTGATCCAATCCTGATACTGATCTTGGATACGCTTACCTTCATCAGGATCAGTGGTAGTTATCAGTGGCCCCCAAGACTTGGCATATAGAATGTCGGCGTCCTTGAATGCCGCTTCCATATCATCCACCACTTCAAAGCTAGTTTTGTGCTTCCGGGCTTCTTCCCGCGCTTGATCCATAATCTCAGGCATGAGACTGAATTCCGGCGGGTGTGCGAGAACCAGATCCAAGCCGAAGCGCGGCATTTGCAGGATGAGCGACTGTGGCACGGAGATAGGCTTCAGGTAGGAAGCCGCGTAAGCCCAGGAAACCACCATCCGCTTGCCCCGCAGATCACGACCCTTCTTCTCGATGACGGTCATCAGATCGGCCAAAATCTGAAAGGGGTGATAGAAGTCACATTGCATATTTAAGACCGGCACCCGGGATGCCTCCGCAACCAGGTTAAGATAGCGATTGCCGATTCCCCAATCCACATGCCGGATGGCGATCCCATCAAAATAGCGACCGAAGATGTCTCCCATTTCCTTTTCGGTATCGCCGTGAGATATCTGTGTAGTCCTCGATTCAATGAAAGCAGCATGCCCACCTAGTTGAGCCATCCCCGCCTCAAAAGATCCGCGTGTGCGAGTACTGGAAAAGAAGAACAACATCGCCAGCACCTTGTCACGCAAGTAAGGATGCGGTTCGCCCATGGCACGCTTGCGCTTCAAATCAAAGGCCACATCGATCACAGTCTCGACTTCTTCTTTGGTGAAATCAAGATCGCCGATGAGATCTCTACCTCGGAGGTCTGTTTGCATTTGGATCCTCTTTCCTAAATCAAGTACATAAAGATTGTTATATAGGGATCAGGGATTGGGTGGCATCATCAGTATCCTGATCCCCGATCCCTAATCCCTGATTCCGAATACCTTGATCACTCCATCGCCCCAAGGACCAATGCCAGAAGTCCCATACGCATGACAACGCCGTTGAAGGCCTCAGCCCAGTATCGAGCATGGCGTGTGTAGTCAACTTCCTCTAAGAGCTCATCCATCCTGGGAAGTGAATGCAGGATGATCGAATCCGGTTTGGCATTTCGCATCAACTTCTTGGTGACTTGATAATTGGCCGGGGTGAGCCCTACGGCGCCTTCCCGCTCGTCTCGACTTTTAGTATAGTCAGGCTGAACCACTGGTTCCATGTAGATCACATCGGCGTCTGCGATGGCCTGCTCGATGTGCTCTACCTCACGATAACGTAAATTAAGCTCATCGATCTCCTTCTTGAACTCGTCAGTTAAGGACATCTCTGGTGGAGCGATGTATGTCGCTTCGATGTCAAACTGCGACATGGCATAGCTCATCGAATGCATGGTGCGCATACGCATGTCGCCCACGAGCAAGAAATGCAGCCCATCCAAACGACCCAATTCCTTGTAGATCGTATACATATCGGTCAGCACCTGTGTGGGGTGCTCTCCCCATCCATCTCCCGCGTTAATAACGGGTACGCTTGACCAGCGAGCAGCTTCCGCCGGTGCGCCCTGCTGAAAATGGCGCATGACGATCACATCGCCATAGTACTCCAACATGTGGACAGTGTCTTTAATCGACTCTTGATAAAAATCGCCTGCTCGCGTCATCTTGACATCGGAAAAGCCGGTCACTTGTCCACCCAACCTGAGCATCGCGGCCTCATGCGCCAAGCGAGTTCGAGTGCTCGGTTGATAAAAGGCGGTCACTAAAATCTTGTTCGCCAACAAATCCGAATTCAAGCGATCTCGTGCGATGGGGGCCAACTTATCACAGACTTCAAAGACCCGAAAATATTCTTCGCGCTCAAACCCTTTCAGGGAAAGGATATCGCGTCCTGCAAAACTACGCATTGGATAACCTCCTCGTTGCTCCAGTTTGTCCATTCGTCAGGAACAACCTCTTGCTCATTATAGTTTTTATTGTACGGCGTGTTTGTTCTATCCTCGCTCCCTCACACTGTAAGATATCGAAGCGAAAGGTTTTAGGAAGGGTCGCGGGTGGAACTTCCAACTGGCTTTCTGACTCCGGTTCGAATGGCAAAAATGTGGCGGGGTCCATGTTTTTTTTAGGATCGTGATGAGAGCTTC
>DUEW01000190.1 GCA_011174845.1 Anaerolineae bacterium
AACAGGGGCTCGAGGCACGCGAGATTGAGGTCAGTATCCTCGGTAACGAAAACCCGGAGGCATCGATTGCAGGTGAGGTCGTGCCCGGGGATGAATTCTACTCTTATCGGGCGAAATATATCGACGATACATCGGAATTGCTAATCCCGGCTCCCATTGATGAGGAGATACAGGAGGAAGCGCGTAGGATGGCTGTTGAGGCTTATAAAGCCATCGATGGCGCAGGGATGGCACGGGTCGATCTCCTTCTCGATCGCGAGACTGAGGACCTGTACATGAATGAAATCAACACCATCCCGGGATTTACACAGATCAGTATGTATCCGAAGTTATGGGAAGCGAGCGGTCTGCCTTACCCAGCCTTATTAGATCGATTGATCGAGCTGGCTTTTGAACGCCAGGAACAGAAGGAGAGTTTAGTGCGTATGTACGGGGGAGAAGCATGACGCTCAGTGAGCGAGCCTTGGGGAGGATTCGAACGCGGGCGGATCAAGTGCGAGCACGCCGGGCTAAGCTCGTGCGTGAAATTGAGCCCGTGTCCAAAGATCCATTGTTGAAGCGACATCGTCGGAAACGTACTCGCCGTCGGTATGATTTCGCTCTCCCAACGGGAATTGGAGTCGAGGCTCGGTTGCCCGCAATCCCCACCGTTCATCTTGGATCCCGCTTGTTAACGATCTTTCTGCTCTCGAGTGTGATCTTGGCGTTAGGTCGAGCGTTCTCCTCGAATGACTTCTATGTGGAGCAAGCCAAGGTGCTCGGTAATAAATTGCTCAGCAACGATCAAGCGCGATCCATGGCTCAAGTGGACGGCAATCTGGTTTTCCTCATCGATCCACAACAAGTTGCTGATCAATTGATGCAATTTCCTGAAGTGTTATCCGCGCAGGTCGATATCGGGTGGCCGAATCAGGTGGAGATTCAGTTGGTCGAACGAGAGCCCATTGTGGAATGGGATGATGCCGGCAGGGCTTGGTGGATGAGTGCGGACGGTGTGGCGTTCATCCAGCATGGTTCGTGGCCAGATTTAATCAAGGTAAAGGCTGAGGAATCGATCTTGCACGTATCTAAAGATCCATTGGTTCCGGTAATCAAGCCAGAGGTGTTGAGCGCGGCCGTTACCCTTAGTGCTCATTTGCCGGAGATTGAGATCTTGAACTACGACTCAGAATATGGTCTTGGTATCGAGGATGGTATCGGCAGTAAGATCTATTTTGGTGTAGAGGGGGATATGGCGGTGAAGGTTCGGATGTATCAACAAATTGCGGAGAGGCTGTCTGCCCAAAATATTCATCGGGTCAAAATATTCCTGATGGATCAAGACCATCCGTTCTACCGAGTGGAGAGGTAGGTTCAGTGGCAGTTATTATCGGATCTGATGAACCGATCTTTGTCGGAATAGATGTAGGAACCACCAAGGTTTGTACGTTGGTCGGTCATTTGGGCGAGGATCACCGTTTACGCGTGATTGGGGTGGGGATTGTGCCTTCGCAGGGCATGCGTAAAGGTGGCGTGGTAAGCATAGAGGGGGTGGCAAAGGCAGTGGAAGCTGCCAAAGACAAAGCCGAACGCACCTCAGGTTACGAAATCACCTCGGCGCTGGTCAGTCTTTCAGGAGGGCAAATATCCTCCTTGAATAGTAAGGGTATGGCTGGAGTCGCGGGTCGCACAATCGGTTATGACGATATAGGTCGAGCATTAGATGCGGCTCGTTCCATCGTCCTTCCATACAACCGAATGATGGTCCACGTCATACCACGCAGCTTTGTGGTGGATGGTCAAGACGGAATCGAATCCCCGATTGGTATGCACGGTTATCGGTTAGAAGTTGAAGCTCACATCGTCACCGCCGGCTCGACCGCATTACGGAACTTGGAGAAATGTATCGCCGCAGTCGGGGTGGAAGTTGATGACTGGGTGATCAGCTCGATCGCTTCAGCTGGTGTGGTATTGACGGAGACGGAACGTGAGATGGGCGCGGTTGTTTGTGATATCGGTGGGGGAACCGCGGACATAGCGATCTATATCGAGGGAGCAGTGTGGCATTCGGCGGTTATTCCGGTTGGAGGGGAACACTTAACGAATGATATCGCGCAAGGACTTCATTTGCCCTATGAAACGGCTGAAACCATCAAGCAACGCCACGGCCATGCTCGACCCTCTGAACTTGATCCAAACCAAACCTTTGCCGTTCGGCCTTTTGGTGAAGAACAAACGGTGCAGATCCGGCGCGTAGAATTAGCCCAAATCCTTGAGCCTAGGGTTGAGGAGTTGTTCAGTCTAGTGAGGCAAGAGATCAAGCGTAGCGGTTACGACGGACTTTTACCCGCTGGGGTAGTGCTTACTGGCGGTACAAGCCTGCTCCCAGGGATACGCGAGGTGGCAGGTGATGTCCTACGTCTACCGGTACGTTCTTCACAACCTGAGGAATTGCGGGGCCTTGTGGATCGTCTACACTCTCCTGCGTTCTCGACAAGTGTAGGTCTCTTGTATTGGGCTCAATTGCTTGAAGAAGAGAGGACTTACGACGGTTTCAGAGGTGGTATCCCCTTGCCCAGGTTTAGTTTGGGAAGGGCTGCAGATTTTATTCGAAGGCTTTTGCCTGGATAGTCATTTAATTTGCGAGACAAGAAATATCAAAAAGAGAAAATAAAATCATGGACGATATCAAATCGAGGAGGAGCACAATGCAACCCGTACCACAAATG
>DUEW01000191.1 GCA_011174845.1 Anaerolineae bacterium
GAAAGGATGGTTGTAAATTTACCGTTACGATCCCTCGCACACTGCGTGTACCGGGAGATTACACGACACCCATACATGAAGCCGATCAGCAACAAAGACAGCAGAACCAATCGTCTCCCTCCTCGGCTGTCAGAAAGGGGCAGGAATGAAGCAGCGACCCTACGTCATGATCGTAGATGATGACCCAGACATCGTCGAAGGCATCACAGCAATCTTGGAAACGCGAGATTACCGATTAGCATCCGCTAGCGATGGGCTGCAGTGCATGGAACTTATTCAAAAAGAAATCCCGGATCTCCTCATCTTGGACATGATGATGCCCCGTATGGACGGTTTCGCGGTGATCCGGGAATTGCGAGGTGATCCAAAATTCGCTGGCTTGCCAATCATCATCTTAACAACTGTGATTGAGGATGCCGCTTACCGGCGTTACGAGTTGGAAACCGGTTTGGCCATGGATGTTCAGGCTTACATCGAAAAACCAGCCCCACCTGACGAACTCATCCGTCAAGTGAGTGCCGTTGTTGAGCAGCCTTATATCATCGTGGCAGACGATGATCCGGATATCCTCGAGGCCATCACAACCGTGCTCGAGAGCCATCCTTATCAGGTGGCTTCAGCTAACGACGGTCAACAATGCCTAGAAATGGTTCGCAAGCGAAGGCCCGATCTCCTGATCTTGGATCTCTTGATGCCTAGAATGGATGGTTTCGCTGTGATCCGTGAATTGCGTAGTGAACCTTCCTACGCCGACTTGCCGATTCTCGTTCTAACTACGGTAGTCGAAGACGCAAGTCGTCGAAGGTATGAGCTTGAAACGGGCCGCGACATGAGCGTCCAAGCGTACTTACAGAAACCAGTTCCTCCCGAAGAATTGCTCCGTAAAGTCGGCGACGCCCTGGAGAAAGTAGCGACATGAGCACACGACAGCCTGCCGAAACTGTTACTGGTGCTGTGCTTGTCGTTGGGGGCGGCATCGCCGGTATGCAGGCCAGCCTGGATTTGGCTGAGCAAGGCTATCGCGTCTATCTCGTGGAAAGCAAATCCGCCATCGGTGGGCATATGGCGCAACTGGACAAAACATTCCCCACCAACGATTGCGCCATGTGCATCATCAGCCCAAAGTTGGTCGAGACCGGCCGGCATCTCAACATCGACCTGATGGTCGATTCCGAGGTGACAGGTATCGAAGGCCAACCGGGCAAATTCACCGTCACCCTGCGTCGCAAACCGCGCTACATCGACCTCGAGAAATGTGTCGGTTGCGGGGATTGCGCCGAGGTCTGCCCCGTCACACTCCCGGACCTGTTCAATCAGGGTCTCTCTGAGCGCCGGGCAGCTTATAAACTCTATCCTCAAGCCGTGCCTAACGCGTACGCGATCGAGAAGCTCGGAACCGCACCCTGCCGCAATGCCTGCCCAGCGAATCAACGAGCTCAGGGGTACATTGCCCTGATCGCTGAGGGCCGTTATCGCGAAGCACTTCGCGTCATCAAAGAAGACAATCCCTTCCCGAGCGTCTGCGGTCGAACATGCCATCACCCTTGTGAGGGTTATTGCACCAGGGCACTCGTCGACGAGCCGGTGGGCATTATGTCGCTCAAGCGCTTTGTCGTCGATTACGCGCTGGCGTATGGCCGTGAAAAAGTAGAACCTGTCCCTCGTACACGTCCCGAATGGGTGGCGGTTGTCGGAGCTGGACCCGCTGGTCTGACCGCTGCTCATGATTTGGTGAAATTGGGCTACGGCGTGACGGTATATGAAGCGTTGCCCGTAGCAGGTGGCATGATGCGCGTGGGCATTCCTGCTCATCGGCTGCCGAAAGGAGTTCTACAACAGGATATCGACGACATCCTGGCTCTGGGGGTCGTCTTGAAGACCGACTCACCCGTGCGTGATCCTGCGTCGTTACTCGAGGAGGGCTATAACGCCGTTTGCTTGGCAACGGGCATATCCACCCGAGACCACTCCCTGGGCGTTGAGGGCGAAGAAGCTGAAGGCGTGATCTCCGCCGCTACCTTCCTACGGAAGATCAACTTAGGAGAGCCGATCATGATCGGCAACCGAGTGGCTGTCGTGGGTGGCGGTATCACCGCGCTCGACGCCGCCGCTGTCGCACGCCGCCTAGGATCCGAAGAAGTCTACCTTGCCTTGGACCGACCGCGCGGCGAGCTACCCGCTTACCATTGGGAGGTGGCTGCGGTTGAGGCAGAAGGTATCCGACTGCTTGAGCACACAACGCTCACGCGCATCCTAACGGAAGATGGGATTGTTCGCGCGGTTGAATTCGCGCGTACGGGCAAGGGCATGACTGTGGACGAACACGGTCGCCGCCGCCCCAAGATTGAACCCAGCACCGAATATGTCGTAGAAGTCGACACCGTGATCGGAACGGTTGGACAGCAGTCGGATTTGAGCTTCCTCGATCCACAATACGAAGACCTAAAGGTCGACCATAAAACGCTGGCCAGCGATGTCCCCGGCATGTTCGTCGTCGGTGGACGGAAAACCGGCGCCAGCTACATCATCGAGGCCATCGCTCTCGGACATCGGGTAGCCGATTCAATTCACCGCTACCTGCAAGGTAAACCCTTAGAGAAGGGCGAGGGCGAAGCCCCGCCAGTAGTTAAGCTAAGCCGCGAGGAGGTTGCCCAAAAGGTCGATCGTGGGGAAGTTAGTATGCAGCCGCGCATGGAACCCGCTTTATTATCCATGGAAGAGCGCGTGACAAGCTTCCGTGAGGTTGTGCTCGGGCTGACGGAGCAGCAAGCGCGAGCTGAAGCTCAACGCTGCCTACAATGCGGTCTCTGCTCGGAGTGTCTTGCCTGTGAGTATGTCTGCGGCACCGATGCCATTGACCACGACATGGTCGAACGAACGGAACAAATCGAAGTCGGTGCCGTCATCCTTGCACCCGGTTTTGAAGTCTATCAAGCGGAACAGGCGGGGGAATATGGGCTAGGACGTTATCCCAATGTCATCACCTCCCTCCAGCTTGAACGCCTGCTCTCCGCTTCTGGACCCACCGCAGGACATGTGGAACGTCCATCCGACGGACGTCCAGCCCGGCGAATCGCTTTCCTTCAGTGTGTCGGCTCGCGGGATCAAAGCCACGATTATTGTTCATCCGTTTGCTGCACCTACGCCACCAAAGAGGCCATTCTGATTAGAGATCACGACCCCGAGGCGGAAGTACACATCCTCATGATGGACGTGCGCGCCTTTAGTAAAGGATACGAGGCCTACTATCAACGCGCTCAAGAGATATATGGCGTCAAGTACACACGATGTCGTGTATCGGAGATTCGGGAAGATCCAGAGACAGGGGATTTGATCGTACGTTATGTCAGTGCTCAGGTATCAGGGATTAGGGATCAGGATTCAGACCAATCCCCGATCCCTGATCCCCGATCCCTGTTGGTAGAAGAAGCTTACGACCTGATTGTCCTCTCTGTCGGAATGGAAATCTCTGAGTCGGTTCGGAGCTTAGCGAACACATTGGGCCTCGAACTTGACGACTACGGCTTCTGCAAAACCCAGACCTTCCAACCTGTTGAGACCTCTCAACCCGGAATTTATGCCATCGGCCCCTTTCGGGAGCCGAAGGACATCCCGGAGTCTGTCGTTGACGCTAGCGGTGCAGCTGGTCGCGCGGCAGCACTCCTGGCGTCCGGCCGCGGCACGTTAGCACGTCAGGCTATTTACCCTCCTGAACAAGACATTGTTGACGAA
>DUEW01000192.1 GCA_011174845.1 Anaerolineae bacterium
CCGATCACACGCGCAGCTTTATAGCTGCTCTCAGGTCGCGCACGAGCGTAATCCAAAAGGGCAGCTAGGATCTCCGCCTCAGCAGCCTGTTCTCGGAGGGCGATGATCTCTTGTTGTAATCGGGAAACCTCTCCTTCAAGGCTTGATATTTCCTCTCTCAATGAAGCGACATCTCGGGGTGAAGTTAAAAAATCACGTAAAGCTGCAACTCGTAAAGAGATCCAGGATTGAAGGGTAGAGATGGGGCGGAGAACAAGATTTTGGATGGGGGTGAGGTAGCCACCCAGACTAAGAGTAAGGAGTCCTGTGGCGACCAGGATAAGAGTAACAGCTACCAAAGTTCGGGATGTTGTTCGTTTCATGAGCGGAAACGCAGTCGGAATCTCAATACTGAGTGTGGGAGGCTAAGCCGGACGTCGCTCGAGACTGACCAGAAATTGTCGAAGGTTGTCAAGATCTTCCAGGATCAGGCCTGCTCCTCGAGCCACACAGGTCATGGGAGCTTCTGCAAGCCAGACCCTCATGCGGAGTTCGTTGGAAAGACGTTCGGTTAAACCGTGAAGTTGCGAAGCACCTCCCGCAAGACAGATACCTTCTTCCATTAAATCAGCGATTAGCTCAGGAGGGGTCTCATCAATGGCATCCTTCATCGTTTCGATAATGATACCAACGGTGTTGGACAGAGCTTCGCGCATTTCAATCGAGGAGATTTCGATGGCTTCAGGCAGGCCTCGTACGAGGTTGCGGCCCCGGACAGTCATGGTTTTCTCTTCCTTCAGGGGATTCGCGGAACCGATATTAATCTTAACCTGTTCAGCCATACGTTCGCCGATGAGCAAATTGTATTTGTTGCGGATGTAGTTGATGATGTCAATATCCATTTCATCGCCGGCGACGCGCAACGAACGAGAGACTACGATGCCTCCCATGGAACAAACGGCCATTTCCGTCGTTCCACCGCCGATGTCGACGATCATCGAACCACGAACTTCGCCGATGGGTAACCCAGCGCCCAATGCGGCTGCCGTTGGTTCTTCGATAAGAAATGCCTCCCGTGCACCTGCCGCCATAGTTGCGTCGTAGACAGCCCGCTTCTCCACTTCGGTTGCACCACTAGGGATGCCCACAACAACTCTGGGGCGGGGAACTGGTACGATGCTCTGTTCATGTGCTTTTGCGATGAAGTACTCGAGCATCTTTTCTGTGATGTCAAATTCGGAGATTACCCCATCGCGTAAGGGTCTGATAGCAATGACATTGGCTGGGGTGCGGCCCACCATTTGCTTGGCTTCAGCACCAATCGCCAGGGGACGCTTGGTTCTTTTCTCGATCGCGACCCATGAGGGTTCGTTGATCACGATCCCTTTACCGCGTACGTTGACGAGAGTATTGGCTGTCCCTAGATCAATGCCAATGTCGAGTGAGAAAAGACCCAATAGCCAGTTCAGAGGGTTGAATGCCAAAGTGTGGAATCCTCCGTTGAGGCCAAGCGCGGATTATACCATAGGCACATCTACCCCCTTATATGCCAAGATATGGGTTATGTCAACTCTACACCCCCGAGGCTTACATCCCATGGTATGTCGTACTACGGATTTAGGTAGAAAAATCGAGGTTGTGGGGTAAGGGGGGAAGCCCATAACCTCCAATCTCATATCCCATTGAAAGCGCATAACGGGAATTCAACTGCACCGAACTGTGTTACTCATGGCGGTGCTATAATCGATGCGAGATGGAGATCTATCAACAAGTAGCCGAATTTATCCGCCGAGAGCATCTTCTCCACCCTGGTCAGCTGATCATAGTCGGTGTCTCGGGTGGTGCCGATAGTTTATGCCTGCTCGATTGCCTCCACCGATTGGGATATCAAGTCTTGGCAGCACATCTTGACCATCAATTAAGACCTGAAAGCCCTGACGAAGCAGTATTTGTCCAACAAGTTGCTCATTCTTATGGTTTGGAGACCCTCGTCAAGCGTGTAGATGTGAAGGGTATCGAGGGTTCGAGCGGTTCCTTGGAAGAAAAAGCTCGACTTGCACGCTATCGTTTCCTTGTCCAATCAGCCAAGGAGAAGGGAATTCAATATATCGCAACTGGTCACACCGCAGATGACCAGGTTGAAACGATCCTGATGCATTTCCTGCGTGGAGCTGGACCTTCTGGCTTACGTGGGATGCTTCCTATCACACGGATGGAAGATTGGGTTGGTATTCCTGAAGCCGAGGGCATGATACTCATCCGTCCCTTATTAGAAATCACACGAGATCAGACTCAAGCTCATTGTGCTGCCATTGGCCTTGAACCTCGAGAGGATAAGAGCAACCTCGATATGTCCTTCACGCGCAACCGAGTCCGCCATCAATTACTCCCGATGCTTGAAACCTACAACCTAGGCATTCGGCGTGTATTGAAAAGGACGGGACACGTCATGGCTGGAGAGGCCGAATTGGTAGCAGATTTAGTCGTGAAATGCTGGGGTTCGATTGTTCGATATCGCGGTGAGCATGTTTTGGCTATCGATGTCCCCGTCTTCCTAAAACAACCCACTGCTATTCAACGCGCCTTACTGAGAGAGGCCATCGCCAGTCTCCGGCCTTCCCTGCGAGACATAGGATTCGAGATTGTCGACCAGGCGGTCAATTTTATCTGCAAACCACAACGAGGAAACCGTCTTACGATTGTGGGAGAACTGGAGATGCTCCACTTTGCTGACGAAGTCTTACTACGAGATCCTGAAGCCTCCATTGAGTTCCGACACTATCCACAGCTAATCTCCGACCATGAAGAGACGATCTCCATCCCGGGGGAGATTCAATTGGATCATGGCTGGACCATGAAAACAGAGTCTGCTCAACTCGATCAAAAGAAGCGTACTGAATTAATGAGCGAGACCTATGGAAGAGTAGCGGCCTTCGATGAGCGATCTGTTAAAAAGCCGTTGTCGCTTCGACCTTTACAACCTGGTGATCGTATTCGTTCACTGGGGATGAAAGGTAGGACCAAAATCTCGGATTTGTTCGTTAACCACCACATTCCCAGACCTGCACGAGCCCGTTGGCCTCTAGTGGTTAGCGGTGATCAAGTGTTATGGGTAGTGGGTGTGCGGATGTCCAATGATGTGCGACTAACTGATACGACACAACGAGCGATCGTTCTTCGTTTAAACCAACCGGTGTGACAGGAATAATGATCCCGAAATATAACATTTGGCTGGAGCTTGACGGTAAGGTAGTCCTCAGTGTGTGGCGAGTGAGGCTCCTGGAGGCCATCGAGGAAAAGGGTTCTATTACATCAGCTGCCGCGGCGTTGAATGTTCCTTATCGAAGGGCGTGGCAAAGGTTGCATGAAATGGAGGAGCGATTAGGAGTCACCTTGGTAAAAACCGAGGTTGGTGGGGTGGGTGGAGGAGGGGCAAAGCTTACGCCGGAAGCCAAGGATCTCATTAACCGATTCCACCTCTTTGCTGATGGATTAGGGGAAGAGATTATCAATAGATTCGAGAACGCTTTTCGTGAGGGATAGGTTTCTCCCGACGATGTTAATTGATTCCTCACGAGAACTGTTTCCATTCCATAATAAAATGTGACATGGATATGATGGATTAATGACGGTGGTCCGTCGCCACCTTTCATGGATTTACAAATAGACTGGGTTACACAAGATGCGCGTCCTCATTTTTAGCAATACGTATCAACCATCGACTAGTGGCGTGGTCACTTCTGTGACCTTATTTCGCCAGGGATTGATAGACGCAAACCATGAGGTACATCTGATTGTTCCGCAGTACGAGGGGTATGAGGATAAGGATCCTTATATCTTCCGATTTCCAGCCCTCGATCTTTCGGACCGAATCGACATCTCATTAGTCCTCCCTTTTCAACCTCTCATAGAACCCACCGTTCGCGGGATCATGCCTCACATCATACATAGTCAGCACCCTGTTTGGTTAGGCGATCTTGCGGTCACATTTGCGCATGATCTACGGGTCCCACTCGTCTTTACGTTCCATACTCGTTACGATGAGTATGCTCAAAGCTATGTTCCTATTGTGGCGGGGTTGGCAAGCAGAGTCGCCGAGGAGGTTGTGAAGAGGTACATGAGGCAATGTACGCATATCGTAGCGCCAACTCCCGCTATACGTGACTTAATTCTGCATGAATATCCGATCGAAACACCTGTGTCGGTCGTCCCCTCGCCTGTGGATCTAACGCGTTATCAGGATCTAAATACAAAACGGATCAGGGGGGAGTATGGTCTCGATCCGTATGAATTGCTGCTTTACATGGGCAGGGTGGCAAAAGAAAAGGGTCTGGATTTCTTGATTCGCGCCTTCGCCAAGGTTGCTGCTGAGCGACCACAGGCAAGATTGTTGCTTGTTGGGGATGGGCCGTATCGACGTGCGTTGGAGAATCTAGTTCAAAGGCTTGGTCTTTCTAACAAAGTAATTTTCACCGGTTCGGTACCACATGAAGAGATTCCTGATTACGCATCTGCGGCAGATCTATTTGTTTTTTCATCCGTAACGGATACTCAAGGTTTGGTCTTGGTTGAAGCCATGGCCGCTGGCGTGCCTGTCGTGGCAGTAGAGGCTCCAGGCCCGATTGACGTCTTGGCCGAGGGAGGAGGCGTGCTGGTGCCTACGAAAGAAGATGCCTTCGTAGAAGCTGTCCTTTCTCTTTTAATGGACGAGGGACGTCGCGAAGAGATGGGGGAGGAGGCTAGACGTATGGCACAGCGCTATTCCGTCTCGGTCACGACAAAGAAGATGCTCGCCGTATACGAAGAGGCCATGATAGCTGGTCGAGCAGGCAGAAAATAAATTGCGCATAGCCACAGTGCAGGCATGTTGTGATGCAGTGCGCATGGATTTGCATATAAAGGCTCCTATGGAAAGAGGAGGATTAAGGAGGTTGGACATGTCAAAGGAGATCTTACAGCAAGCGTTAGAGGATAATGTGAAATTCATGTGCCTTCAATTTACGGATGTCACAGGGGCGGTTAAGAGCGTAGATATCCCGATTCAACGCCTGGAGATTGCATTGCAGGAAGGCGTATGGTTTGATGGTTCCTCGGTTGAGGGCTTCGCACGAATTCAGGAAAGCGATATGCGCTTGATACCTGACATCGATACCTATGTAGTGCTTCCATGGTCGCAACCAGAGCGGCGGAGAGCGAGGATGTTCTGTGACATCTATCTACCAGACGGAACTCAATTTTCTGGAGATCCGCGCGGAGTGTTAAAACGCACATTGGAAAGGTTGGAGGACCATGATTGGAACTTCAATGTTGGTCCGGAGCCGGAGTTCTTCCTTCTCCGCAAGCATGCACCTGATACGATCCATCCGGTTCCCCATGATGTCGGGGGATATTTTGATTTCTCAGCTAGCGATGAAGCTCAACGAGTCCGTACTGAGTTAATGCTGGCTCTGGAACGTATGGGCTTGGAAGTAGAGATGGGTCATCATGAAGTCGCTCGCGGACAACATGAGATCGATTTTCATTTCACAGATGCAATGCGCGCCGCAGACAATGTGGTAACCCTAAAATACACCATCAGGGCATTGGCAGCTCAACAAGGCTTAATCGCTACCTTCATGCCTAAACCCATTTTTGGTGTCAGTGGTTCAGGCATGCACACCCATCAGTCCATCTTTGATTCCGAGGGAAATAATCTATTCTTTGATCCGGAAGATGAATTTCATCTATCGACCATCGCTTATGGATTCATCGCTGGTCAGATAGAACACGCACGTTCTATGGCGGCTATCGTTGCCCCCACGGTCAACTCTTACAAACGGATTGTGCCCGGTTATGAAGCGCCCGTCTATGTTTGCTGGGCACAAATCAATCGCTCGGCCATGATTCGTATCCCAAGTCACACGCTTGGTAGGGAGACTTCTACCCGAGCTGAGCTTCGATTTCCTGACCCATCCTGTAATCCGTATCTGGCGTTTGCAGTCATGCTGGCTGCAGGGCTTGACGGCATTGAGCGTAATATGTCATGCCCTCCTCCGGTTAATGAGATAAATATCTATCAGATGAGCGAAACGGAGTTGGAAGAACGAGGCATTACGCAATTGCCTGGTTCACTTGGGGAAGCGCTTGATGAGCTGGATCGAGACCCGCTCATGAAAGAGACGCTCGGTCTGAAAGCTTATGAGGCTTTTATGCGCGCCAAACGTTCAGAGTGGGGCGAATATCGTACGCGGGTGATGGATTGGGAAGTGGAATACTATCTCGAAACTGCTTAGGTCTTTATCCAAAATTGTCCTAGCTTGCTGGGGGGTCCTTCATATTGATGGTCGAAAAGTGGATCAATGCCTAGCATGACCAAAGTGATTTCTATTGGAAAGCCTCCCGGGGAAATGGAAGTCCCGGGAGATTTTTTTCTCGACCTAAGCTTATCCGTATAGATGTCAGAAGTCGTACTACAGCCGATATCCTATGCGTGATCGTTTATGTAACCCTTGTTGGAAACGAAAGAAAGGAATTCACCCGAAAATAAATATCTTCGCCTTCGACCTTATTTCGAGAAATGCATTTGAAACGAATTCTATAAGTGGATGGGACTGAAATCGGTCTCCTTGTCGAAATGGTCGACGCCTTCAGCACGCTTGAGAGCATTGACAATTACATAGGTCAGCGGCGTCGCAAGAGCTTCGTAGGTGCTTTTGAACAACCATTGGTGAAGTATGGTAGAGCCGAGAAGCGTTCCGGGTATGGTTCCGATGAATGCGATCGAGATGAAGATGACCGAATCTGCTCCTTGGCCGATCAAAGTTGAGGCGATGGTTCGGGTCCACAACCAGCGTCCTTGGGTTGCCACTTTTAATTTTGCCAGCACAAAGGCGTTGAGGAATTCACCCACCAAATACGCGCTGAATGAAGCAATCAGGAGACGTAAGGAATAACCGAGGATGGCTTGATAAGCCTGCGAGGCTTCGTCAGGGGTAATGTATACGTTCGCATTCCAATGAGAATCAGCCGGAAGAATCCCTCCCAGCCATATCGCGATCACCGCCAATAGATTGCAACCGAAGCCGATCCAGATTGCTTGACGAGCCCGTGAGTAACCATAAACTTCCGTGAGAACATCACCGCAAATGTAAGCTACCGGGAAAAGAATGACAGCCGCAGGCAGCGTGAGCCCAATGATCGAGATCAGTTTGACCGCGATGATGTTTGAGACGATAAGCGTGGTGACGAAGACGGCTAAAACGATTGGGTACCAACGCACAGGTCGCATTTAACCGCTTTCCTCACGGTCACCGTGCTCTACTTCGACCGTAATATTGATCCCGCCTCGGATATTGAATGCTCCTATCACGCGACACCAATAGGGGTCTAAAGCTGCCACGAGATCGTCCAGAATTTTGTTGCTCACGTGCTCATGGAATACGCCCTCATTCCGGTAGGACCAGAGATAGAGCTTGAAAGACTTCGATTCGAGGATTTTCTTCTTGGGAATGTATTCGACTGTGATGTTGGCGAAATCAGGTTGACCAGTAGCCGGGCAAAGGCAGGTGAATTCATCGCTTTCAAGCCTAACGACGTAGCGTCGATCGGGGTGGTGATTGGGGAAGGTTTCTAATTTCTTGCTTGGTGCAGCATCCTTTCCGAGCAAGGTGAGACCTTCCAGATCAGTTTCTTCGGTCATCGGGTATCCATCCTTCAAGCGACGTCTCGGCGGCTCCGTACTGCATCCCAGGTGCGACAATAGGCACATTGATCAGGTGCAGTGGTCGGTTGGCCACACGTACGGCACTTGACCAGTTTCGACTTCGCGATCGTCGATTCTTGGTCGAAGAGTCCAGAATTTTTAGCTCGCAGAAATGAAAGGTAGAATGATAGTTTCATTCCTGGACGACCGTCTTCGATTTGGTTTAACAGCTCTTTGTAATAGATTGACGTAGCGCCTTCAGCGTAAGGACACTCGGCATAGATATACTCTATTCCACGCAGAAGGGCGTATGCAGCGGTCTCGCGTTCGTAGAATCGGCAGAAGGGTTTGGCTTTACGTATCAACCCGTCGCTTGTCTCCTCCAATACAGGTCCCTGTCTTGCCAAATAGCCAACGGCCCAAGTTATCGTGTTACCGAATAAGACCGCTACTTCATCGTCTAGATTGTGCCCAGTGACAAGCACATCATAGCCTCTCTCTTGTGCGACACGATTCATCACGTATCGTTTCGTCAGACCGCATACGGAGCAGGGTTTACCTTTACCTCTTTGCGTGAGTTTGCTCGCCTCAGGAATGGTCGCACCTGCTTCTTCGGCTACATCCACCAGAATTAATTCCAATTCATTCTCAACAGCGAAACTCTCTGACAGGTACTGAGATTTTGCAGAATAATCCGTATCACCGTTGATACCTAATCCTATGTAGAGACCAGTGGTTTGATATCCGAGACGGTGAAGCACGTCCCACAACGCGAGAGAATCCTTGCCCCCAGAAACAGCCACAATGATCCGAGCATCCTTTCCGAACATCTGATATTTCTCGATAAATCGCTGAGTTTGCTCTGGGATCCAATCGAGATAATGCGTTCTACATAGGGCAAGCTTATGCTGCCTCATATTGATGACGGCTTTCTCACCGCACTTACGGCATTTCATTCTGATTTCACCATAAATGATCCAAAAACTGGATAACTTCAACCTCCTGAGATGACGGCGATCAACCGAATGTGTTCACCATCTCTTAATATCTCATCATCGGTGATCGCTTCGCCGTCTCTGGTTGGAATCACTGATTCGGGTTGTATGCCTACCTGCTTTAATGCATCTCGAACGGTCATACCTGGGCGTATCGTGAATTCCTTATCGCGTAAGGTTATTCGAACGGACATTTTTACCTCTGGCTAGGCGTGATTGTACCCAACCCGATAAGGGCACGTCAATGGAAGACCCATTTGTCGGAAAGTAATGGTATATCTGTGAACTGTTCTCATCAAGTGTTATGACTGGTGATAAAGAATGAGGGTAAAAAAACATCTGAGTTATGGATTCATTAGAACCATTGATCAGCATCAGGTTATTTCAATGGCTAGGACGAGAGTCAGCGTTATCTTGATACCTTGTTCAAGGATATCAGGTAGCCACAGGTTTCGGAATGGAGGAGGTGTCTGTTTTCTCTTCTTGAAGTCTCATCGCGTTAAATGCCGCGATCGCCACCTCGATCATATTTGGGTCAGGCTCACGAGTGGTAAGGCGCTGAAGCCACAAGTTTGGGAGCACGAAGGGGCGCGCCCAAGAGAAACGCATCAACTTTGCTGTCAAGCGGATGTATTCATAGGCCAATGAAGCCAAAACTGGGACTAATATGATTCGGCTAGCAAGACGCTGTAATAGCGGTTGCGGTCCTATGGCAGTGAAAATTAAGATTGAGAACCCGATTACGGTTAACAAGAAAGCCGTACCACACCTCGGGTGTTCACGGGGAAATTGGCTGACGGTGTCAACTCCCAACTCCGCCCCTGCTTCGAAGGCACTGATGGTTTTATGTTCAGCACCGTGATAACCATATACACGTCGGATGTCGGGCAAGAAGCCGATAACCCAGATATAACCTACCAAGAGGGCTAAACGGATCAAACCTTCAAGCAGATTCGATCCAAAAGCACCCCAGTGGACGAAACGCTCTACCAAATATGCAGCACCGGCAGGCAACAAGAAGAAGAGGCAGATACCTACGATCAACGAAAGGATGAGGGTTAGGATCATCTGAGCTCCTTCAAGCTGCTCTTCCTCATCAACCTGCATATTGGCTGAAAATGTTAAGGCGCGCATCCCTAGAACGAGCGCATCCCACAACATGAGTAAGCCTCGTAGGAAGGGAATTTTCGTGATTCGGCTACTGTACATCCCACTTAATGGTTGAGTTTCGATAACGATAGATTGATCAGGGGATCGGATAGCCACGGTACAAACCTGTGCGCCTCGCATCATCACCCCTTCGATCACGGCTTGCCCACCGTATGTCGATAGTCTCTCTTTCACCTGCGAGCTCCAAAGAAGTTATCACTCATGAACCAAATTCACACGTGAAACGGATATAGGTTTCAATACCACGCCAAAAATTAGGCAAATGTAATTTTTCGTTCGGGGCGTGTAAATTATCGTCAGGTAGTCCGAAGCCCAGCATCAGGCTATCGACTCCGAGTAGCTCCTGCACTAAGCCCACGACAGGTACTGTCCCACCCTGACGCTGGAAGACTGGTTTCACTCCCCAAACCGCTTCGAGTGCGCGACTGGCAGCGTGGACAGCATCTGAATCACGTTCTACGATCGCTGGCGGAGAACTGGCCATGTCCTCGAGTTCCCATGTCACGGTTGGTGGGGCGTTGGCTTCTAAATATGCTTCTAAACTGTCTTTGATTCTCTCCGGCTTTTGATCTGGAACCAGCCGCATGGAGATTTTCGCCATCGCTTGAGCCGGGAGAACGGTTTTTGACCCCTTCCCTGTGAAGCCGCTGATCATCCCATTAACATCCAGTGTTGGGCGAGCTGTCGCTCGTTCTGTCGTCGTGAAACCTTGCTCACCGAAGAGCACCGAAGCCCCACTCTGTTCCATCCACCATTCGTCCGGCATAGAGACCATTTCACTGCGCTCACGTTCAGAAAGTGGACGTACATCATCATAGAAACCCAGTAGGTTGACACGACCGGTTTCATCGCGCATCCCGGCAATTAATTTACACAAAACGATGGCCGGATTATCGACCGCGCCACCGAATGTGCCTGAGTGAAGGTCTCCTGCGGCCCCTTGGAGGCGAATTTCAAAATATGCCAGACCACGAAGCGCGAAGGTTATCGCAGGTTTATCAGGAGCAAGGATATTTGAATCGCCGTTCAAACACAGGTCACAGGAGAGAAGATTCTCATTCTCAGTAATGAAATCGCCTAGGTTAGGTGATCCAATTTCCTCTTCACCCTCAATGAGGTACTTCATGTTGATCGGCAGACTTGATGTACGAAGCAGAGATTCGACTGCCTTGAGGTGCGCGACGATCTGGCCCTTCATGTCTGAAGCTCCTCGAGCGAAGAGATCATCACCACGCAACTGCGGTTCGAAGGGCTCGCTGAGCCACAATTCGAGCGGATCAGGTGGTTGTACATCATAATGACCGTAGAAAAGGATCGTCGGTGCATCCTCTCCAGCCTTCATCCACTCTCCATACACGACAGGATGCCCTCCAGTAGGCATCACGGCAACAGATTCGAAGCCAATACTCTCCAGTTGTTTTATGATCCAATCTGCCGCTCTATACATGTCATCTTTATGATCAGGGAGGGTGGATACAGAAGGGATCCGCAAGAAGGATATGAATTCTTCAAGGAAATCCTTTTGGTGATCCCTTGCATATGCGAGCGCTGATTCGAGGTCGGCCATCTTCATCTCCATATTTTGGGAGGTCGTGAGTGCACATGCCAGGGGCGGTTATTTTTGTGATTGTAGAGAAGAAGCAACCATCACCAGGTCATACTTCCGCCTAAGCTTAAGAACCAACAAAACCACCGATTGAGAGGTTTCTATTCTTCAAAATGTGACTCGTTTATTCTACCATCATTGGAAGGGTATACGTTCCTCAATCTACGTTCCATATCATGGTGATTAGCAATGCGTGCCTCCCAGTAGAGCGTTGGTTAGTAAGGGGAGTCAAAATGTTCATCTTTCCCAATGCCGAAAATCAGCAGTGGTGACCCTTTTACCGTTGAGTTTATTGACTTGTACTATGGATCCTTGGCAGAACAGCTAATGTAGACACCACCAGATCAAAGAGTGAGCAAATGCGAGCTCTTAGGCTTCCTGTAGCCCCCCATATACTCGCATGAAGTATTCAGACCAGACATGATGAAGATGCATCGTTGTGATTCGATGTTTTTTGGGATCGGATGAAGGCTAAAGTCGAGGGATGTCTAAGAGGGGTGACATTTGGGCTACTGCATTTCGATGCGGTTTTTTCTATACTAGATATTTAGGTCCCGTCCAATTAAGGTAACGATGGACCGTCATTTTGACGTTCCTAATGATCCCACAACATCGTCGAATGGGGTTCGCATTGTTTCATTCGATGTAGAACCTTATCCGGATGGTCGTAGGTTAAAGTGCACACTTATTTTAACGCCTCCCAATACTCCCTCTGATGTAGAAATTGTAATCGAAGACCATGAAGGTCACACGGTCGCTGGTAGCAACATCGTCGGTTTGGTAGACAACAAGGCAGTGTTTACTATGCATCTCCCTGAACCTGCTTCAGACGGGAGTTTCCTGGCGCGGGTATCTTTGATACACCCTGATGAGGGGTTGGAGGATCAGAAGGAGGTCATTTTTATGACCCCTAATGCATCGATTGTCGAGGGGGAGTGAAGCCTTAATGGCCAATCTGGACTCGGTGCTTAGGCACGCGGTAACGCCGCCAGCGTTCGATCAGACTAAGCTCAACCGCGAACGCCTGGTTGATATTATTCACGCCAATATCCCTCGCAAACTCATCGTTATCGCTACACCAGCCGGCTATGGCAAAACAACTTTACTAGCTAATTTCAGCGATCAGACAGAGCTCCCTGTGTGCTGGGTACGTATTACCGAAGCCGATCGCGATGTGATGCGCTTTGCAACCATATTAGCAGTTTCCTTGCAGAGGAGATTTCGTCGTTTGGTGGGGAAATTCGATCTGGAGCGATTATCGGATTCGTCACCACAGGCATTGGCTCATACGCTTGCCGACATCATTGATGTCAACGTAAGCGAAACCTTCGTGATCGCGCTTGACGATGTTCACATTATTAATCGCTCGAAGGCAACAACGGCATTCGTTGATGCCTTCCTTGATGTTTTGCCAGAGCAAGTGACGGTTCTGGCTGCAGGTCGTGAGGTGTTGGAAGTATCGTTAGCCAAGTTGATGGCCGAAGGTGCCCTAGCAGGACTCGGCCCGCAGGATTTAGCACTTACCAGATTGGAACTTGCTGAACTTGCAGAGATTCAAGCGGGGGTTGAACTTTCCAGGCAGGACGCCGACCGCCTTTTAGAAGAAACCCGGGGATGGATTACCGGTGTGGTCCTCTCGGGAAAACTCTCTAGTAGTGGGCTGAGCACTCTTGTGCAAGATCCGCGACCGATGGTCTATGAATATCTTGCTTCAGTAGTTCTGAATCGCCAACCAGATGATTTACGTCGCTTCATGCTTGACTCCTCCGTCTTCCCGGTGATGACGGCCGAGGGTTGCGATTACCTATTAAAGCAGGAACAGAGTAACCGTTTCTTACGACGCTTAGTTAGGGGGGGCATGTTTGTAACTGCAACGGATGATACCCCCAGAACGTATGAATATCATCCTCAATTTCGGCAATTCTTGCTCGAGTTACTTAAGAGCGCCGATCGTAAACGTTATCGAAGATACCTTGTGAGAGCAGCGAATTATCTGGCTGATCATGGATCTCCCGAACACGCTGTCGATTTGTATTCTGAGGCTGGTGCTTATTCACGTGCAGCCGCTCTGGCTGAAGAACGAGCGGAAGAGATGCATCTTAGTGGAAGGTGGATAACTTTAGAATCCTGGTCCCAGCGACTTGAGGAGAGCAAGGCAGTAGCACCTAAAGTGTTCCTCTACCTAGCCGCAAGCTACACTGAGCAAGGGAATCTTGAACCAGCTGAATCATCGTTGCAGCGAAGTCAAGAGATGCTCAAGCCAGGGGCTGCAAAATCGATAAGGGCGTATACTGAGATCTTGCGAGGTCATATTGCTTATCGTCGTGGTCAATATGACGAAGTCCTAGAGGCAGCAGATAGTGCTGAACGATTGTTGGGTATCCGTGGAAGTCGGCAGCGTAAGTCCAATTGCTGCCGACTGAGGGCGTTAGCGACCCTCGAGAAAGGCGACTTGCAATCAGCCGAGGCTTATGCAGAAAGAGCATTCGAGCTTCTCGATCACCCCAGCTTAAAGAGTGCTCAGGCTTATGCCTTGATTGATTTATCAAATATTCAACTTGATCTAGGTAAATCGACTGAGGCTCACGCGACTTCTCTAAAGGCACACGAGATTCTTTTAGAGATTGGTGGCCCAATCAAATTGGCAGTTTCTTTTAACAATATGGCATATGATGCCCATCTCCAGGGAAGGTACGAGGAGGCTCTGGAGTTATATAACGAGGGATTGAAGTTTGCCAGGCAAGCTGCTAGTCCGGCGCGTGAAGCGAATATCCTTTTCAGCCAAGCCGATCTATTCGCTGATCTTGACCTAGCGCTGCAAGCTGCCGAACTCTATGGACAGGGCTTGAATATAGCAGCACGGTTGGACAACCTCAGTCTTACCCGCTATGGTTGCATTCAAACAAGCATATTACATCGGCGACGGGGTGGTAGCGTGCTCGCGCATGAGTGGTTGGGGCGCGCCATGGAGCTAGAAAAGAGGTCGGACGACCCACCTGCTGTCACGATCCAATTGAGTGCGTTAGAAGCAATGGCTAAACCTGACCAAGCCAAGAACGCACTCTCTCGCTTATTGCGGAAAGAAAAAAGGCTCGATGTGTCAGAAAGGACCTTAACGCTCTACTTCATGGCTCGTGCGGCGCTCTCGGCTGGAGATCTTGATCAGGCCCAAGATGTTTTGGAACAAACTCTTGACTGGAGTGGGGGGAATGGCACGGAGCAATTTGTAGCCGGTGAATTGGCCTTCGATTCGGATTTCAGGGAATTTGCTAGGCTTAGGCTTGGTAGTCACCCCGTACTCTCCGTGATTTTCCGCCGGATCGAGACCATGCGTGGGATTGCTCAGCTCTATCAAGAGACACCGGAGGATGCGGACGCCACGGTTCAGCTTGCCCTATTTGCGCTTGGTGAGGCCAGTATTCACTGTCAAGAAAGAAGATTGTCAGATCTGAAGCCTTTGGCCAGGGAAGTACTTTTCCACTTAGCGGACCATCAACGGGTAGAGCGTGATGTTCTGCTGGAAACCTTTTGGCCGCAACACCCGCCAGGTCGCCAAGTCGCAAATTTGCACACCACAGTATACAACCTTCGGCGCGAACTTGGTCGGGACGTCATACTCCATGAGGGTCCCGTCTACTGTCTCAATCCCGAGCTTCCCATCGAGTACGATGTGATCCGGTTTGAACGTGCAGCCTCCATTGCAGAAGGGTTGCCGCCCGGAGACCCACGCAAGATGTTCGCATTAACGGAAGCCATCAACTCGTATGGTGGCCCTTTTCTGACGGAATTCGCTTCTGATTGGGTCATGGAACGTCGACGAGATCTCGAGATGCGTTATCTCGATCTCTTGGCGCAACATGCTCAAGAAGCTCTGGTTCGCGATCAACCATTACGTGCAGTAAACACGCTTCGACAAGCGCTACAAATCGACCCCTATCGTGATGACACGAATTTGTATTTCCTCGAAGCCTTAGGTCGTCTTGGAAGGCGAAGCGAAGTTGTCTCACACTACCAACGGTACATTCGCTTACTAGCCGATGAGCTTGGTCTTGACCCACCTGAACCGGTACGTGAGTTGTACGCACGTCTCATCGACTAAAGACAGTTGGGTCGATATGAGGCAAGGGCCAAGAAAGTGAGAATCAAGCCTTATTTCATTGAGAATCTATTGAGATTCTTTCTGTATCCTTATGAAGAGAGGGAAGTTAGCAAAGGAGGTTGCCATGGTCAGCACCCGCTGCCCACGAGATGGTGCACTAATTGATTAAATAGACGGTGTATCATTGGGCAACTGAATTTTTGAAACACGCCTGGCAGCGAGGCGCAATGCTTGCTGCCTTTTTTGTTTGAAAATACAAGAAATTCCGGTACAAGGAGGATCCAACATGAGTATGCAAGCCCTCAATAAACTCGTAGCAAGGTCAATTATCGACCCAGGTGTCGTACAGGCGTTTTCTGCTGGACGGATCGAAGATGTGATCACCGAACTGGATTTTTCTACGGAGTTGTGTGACCGTCTTTCGCACTTGGAAGCAGAGTCATGGGCAGAATATGCAATACTTGCGTATCGTTACGTGAAGGCTGCCGAAGAGCGCGAGGTTCGCATTCAATTGCCTTCCCCGCTCGAAGGTTTGCTGCCCGATGAGAAGCGAGCTGAGGACGAACAAGCGGCATGATCCCAATTACGAGAGAAGAGCGCCAGTGGTTCTTGCGTAGTTTGGCACAGGGCCTGATCAACTATCTCGGGGTCCAAGAACCACCGGTGCCGGTGGAAGACCTTCTCAAGAACCCGCCGCCGTTATATGACTCTGACTTCGGCGTAGTGGATATGTATTCCAACTTGTGGGATGCAACATTCGCACGACCGCCCAGTCAGAGAGGCAGCATTTTTGTGCGCATCGATCTCGATCCGGAAGAGCGACGGTTTGCCCTCGCGAGGGAGACTTTAAGTGCGCTCATCACAAGTAAGCACGGTCGAGCGATGGGCCTCTTCGACCTATTGCTACCGCACTTGAGAGAATCTGCGGAGTTTTTTGCCAGTTACTTGCTTGTCCCTGAACCGATGTTGAAGGCCTACCACGAGCAGGGAGGGCGTGCACGTGGTGTCGCAAAAACCTTCAGCATTCCTCCTTTTAGCGCCTTGCAGCGTTGGGAAGACTTCCATACGATTGACCATACCCCTTAATGCTTGGAACCCGTATCGCGAGGAGCCGGCTCGATAGTCGGTGATCCTCCTTTTAAGCCCACTTCGCCGCTCCATTTAATACCCCCCCAATCAATACCTGGCATCTTCCTTGCATCACATGACGGAAACGTATACAACATGTATAATCTCAACCTTGAGGCTACCGGCACGTGAAAGGAAATGAGTTAAGATCCCACGCTCGCCGTTATTTCCCCAGTCGACCTTGGCGCGTCTGGGTGTTTCGCTTATTTCTTTTAATCATCGTGATCACCATCGGAGTGCTCGGGTGGGCTGGTGTGGCGATGAAAATGCAGCTTAGTCCAACACCCCTCGACCCCACGCTAATCGCCTTAGCCACGGCTCTTCAATATTCGCCTACAGCCAGCATCAGTCCAACTACAGCGCCCCCCTCAGCTACCTTTACCATCGCACCCACACGTAATTCATTTCTCGGCACACTGGTCTACGCCGCTCGAAATGCCGGGTACACGCATCTCTGGGCGTACACGCCTGGCGATGCCACCCCTGTCCAACTTACAAAGGGTGATTGGGATGACAGGAATCCGGCAGTAAGCCCCGATGGAAGGTATGTCGCGTTTTCTTCTAACCGTGACGGAGCCTGGGATTTATATCTTTTAGAATTGAGAACAGGGGGGATACGAAGGTTGACGGATACGTTAGGCTTTGAAAGCGACCCATCTTGGTCTCCCGATGGTCATTGGTTGGCCTGTGAGTTTTATTATGAAGGGGATTTTAATATTTGGATCATCCCTGTGAATGGAGGCCAATCCCCAATTCAACTAACCAACCATCCCGCGCTAGATCTTTCACCATCTTGGGATCCTAATGGTCGACGAATTGCTTTTATCTCTAACCGGGATGGAACCCCCGATGTTTTTTTGGCCGATTTGGAAAACCCGGATAACCGATTCCGTAACCTTACCCATTCCTCTGATGTCATTGAGATGAACCCAGCCTTCAGCCCGGATGGCTCCCGAATTGCATACTCAGCAAACTCGCAAGGGCTCGATTTGATCCTTATCCAAGACTTAAATGACCTTTCCACACCCCCTCAAATCGTCAGCCAAGCACGAGCTGCTGCATGGTCACCTGATGGGCAATTCCTCGCGACGGTACAGTACAACGCTATCGAGAGCCTTCTTCAAGTGACATCTCTGGGTGAAGAAGGGATAAACGCGGTTGGGTATCCACCCATACATGGAGTACTGAGTCTTGATTGGACTGAGCACGGATTGCCTGGTGAGATTTATGCTCGTGATTCGGGCAACTCCTCTGCTACGCCTCTATTTGTGGCGAGTGCCTTATCTGAGGCTTCAGGACGGCTATCGTTGGTCGAACTTCCCGATGCCGTAGCACCCCATCCGGCTCTCTCGGATGCTGTTGATGAGGCATTTCATGCTCTCCGCACCAGGACAGCAGTGGAACTGGGTTGGGATTTTCTCGGGGACTTGGAAAACGCATTTGTGGGGATCAACGATCCGCTTCCGCCAGGTTACGCTTATAACGATTGGCTCTATACGGGGCGTGCCTTTGCCTTCAAGCAAACTGCTGTCCAGGCTGGTTGGGTAGAGCTTGTCCGTGAGGATTATGGGGGCCAGACGTATTGGCGTGTTTTTGTGAGTACTGTGGTACAGGATGGTTCAGTTGGCGAACCGCTCCGATCCCTGCCTTGGGATTTCAGCACAAGACACACTGGTGATCCACACGCTTATGACCAAGGGGGATCTCTCCGCTCGAGTATCCCGGACGGCTATTTTGTGGACTTCACTCAATTGGCGGCAGATTATGGTTTTGAGCGATTACCAGCTTTGACCGATTGGCGAACATTCTACCCGAGTGCTCGGTTTAACGAATTTGTACGCACAGATGGCCTTGATTGGACATCGGCGATGCTTGAACTTTACCCGGCATCAGCAATTGTGACACCTACGCCTTATCAAACTCCGACACCCACACCGACACGTACACCACGACCGACAGCAACACCATGGTGGTGGCGTTGGCGAACGCCTACGCCCAGTTCTCCATGAGATCCGTGAATATCCACCCATCGGCGAAATTCTTGTTCATCGGCATCCTCCTTACGGCTTGTGGACAACCCATTGAGGGAGCGCCGATAGATGAGATGCCCTTGATAGAAGACACGACCGCACCATCCTCGATCATGGGCGGGGATGATTTAACCTCAGCGGAGAGTGGGACCTCTTTAAGAGTCGTCTCGACCCCCATCCCAGTGGAGCTCCCTACCGCTGCTCCGATTCCCACCTCAGATTGGCGGCCACCGCCCTATCCTGCGCCATGGGCGATCCGTCCTGAGGATCATTTTCTCTTCGATAGACCAATACCCTCAGGAGAGGTGAACTGGCCAAACTCGAGATATCGCTACGGAAGCACCTTGTTCGGAGAGGAGAATATCCACACTGGTGTTGACCTAGGCGCTGACCGTGGCACATCGGTTTTAGCCTCTGGGCCAGGTGAGGTGGTATGGACAGGTTATGGTCTTTATCGTGGCATCTACGATGAAACCGACCCTTACGGTCTTGCAGTCGCTATCAGGCACGATTTTGGTCACCACGGTCAACAACTGTACACCGTCTATGCTCATATGCAATCCATATGTGTGTGGGAGGGGCAGAGAGTCCAAACAGGCGAGATTCTGGGGACGGTGGGGGACACGGGTCATGCATCAGGGCCTCATTTGCATTTCGAGGTCAGATTGGGGGAGAATCGATATTGGACCACGTTCAATCCCGAACTATGGATCGCGCCACCCATTGGTTGGGGTGTTCTAGCAGGGCGAGTAGAAGATTCCTTTGGTAGCCTGCTCAAAGAGTATTTGGTGCAAATCTACTCGATTGAGACCGGTGAACGATGGGATGTCTGGACCTATGCAGAAGGAACAATCCATTCGGATGAATTCTATAGTGAAAATTTCGTCATCAGCGATTTGCCCGCTGGTCCATATGAGGTGCACATCGATTTTATCGGGCGCTCCTTCACGACCCAACTCTACCTTTACCCGGGGCAAACGAACTTCTTAGTCTTTCGGGGACGAAGTGGTTTTAATATAGAACCAACACCAACCCCAGTAAATCTTACCGTGCCTCCCGATCTCTAATCACGATAATGTCCTCATGAAGCGGAGCCAACTCCTCGGTCGCACTTTACGCGAATCTCCTCAGGTACAAGACCCTTGGACAGAGCTTGCGCTAAGAGCAGCTATCGTCCGTATCATCGATGACCAGGTTGTATACCTCCCTTTGGGGGAAAGGGTCATCGTTCGACTGATGGACGCAATGCGATCGATCCATCCGCCTGCACAAGAGGTGCGATTACAGCCGGGTTTCGTTGAGGAGGGTTGGCTACAGTTCCTTCAGGATGAGATCCAATCCTATCGACAACTTCCCGTGACATTATTCGCACGTCGAACGGTCCGGTCGCTCGAACCTGCCCAGGGTCTGGCTCGACCACCCTGGAGAAGAGCCTTGCAATGGTTCCGGATGAGCATCACTGGAGAAGATCTCAGGAATTATCACGATCAATGGGTGCAAAGTGTTGAAGCCTTATGGAGTGAGGTTGGCATAGCGCCGCGTTGGTTAGAGTGGCGGTCGAATGGATATGGATGGTCCTATCTACATGAAAAAGGACCAGACGAGATGCTTTCCTGCACAGCATGCGAATACCTTGGAAGTTCAGAGGTTGCGAAATTCAGGCGTCAATCAGATTTGGAAGATAACCTCGAAGAGATGATGCCTGTTGCCACACCCGGGGCAGATACCATCCGAGCGCTGGCAGACATGCTATCAGTACCGGAGTCAAAGACCCTTAAGGCTGTTTTCCTGATGGGGGAGGATAAGCACCTTGTGTTAGTCGTCGTCGGTGGGAATTTGGATGTCAGCTTGACGAAAATTTCTGGTGCAACGGGTATTCGATCTCTGCAACCAGCCAGTGAGGAGCTTATCCGTTCAGTTGGGGCAGAGCCCGGATATGCCAGTCCGATTGGATTAGAAGTGAAGGAATCCCTGCAGGATAAGGGGATTTTAGTCATCGGTGATCTCTCAATCGAATGTGGTGTGAATTTCATCGCAGGAGCGAACAAGCCTGGTTTTCATATGAGAGGTGTAAATTTCCCGCGAGATTTCATGGTCACGATCGTTGCAGATGTTGCTCAGGCTAAGGAGGGCGATGGTTGTCCGGAGTGTGGTGAAGCGCTTGCAACAACTCGAGGGATATATCTTGGGGGATGGCAATGGTCATCGTCATCGATCCAATATTCAAACGAAGAGGGGCACAATCGATATGCGCAGATCGGCCTTGGCACGCTCTTCGTAGAGCCTATCTTGGCCGCACTACTAGTTGAACATAGCGACAATCAAGGAATGATATGGCCTGTTGGGTTAGCGCCCTTTGATGTTTATCTTGTCGAATTGAAATGTCCAAAGGAAGCGAAAATGATCGTAGAAGATGTGGAGGCTGCTGGTTTGAGTGTGCTCCACGATGATCGAAAAACCTCTCCCGGAGTCAAATTCACAGATGCGGATTTGATCGGTCTTCCGATAAGGCTCACGGTGAGTCGGCGTAGCTTGGAGCAGGGTGGCGTGGAATTTTCTATCCGGGGGAAAGACATCCGCCAAATTCTCCCTCTTGAAAGTGTTGGCGAATCACTCCTCGCCGTATTTTGTTCAATTATGTAAAGTAATCTTGACATCCAGCTTTCGGCTATGCTATCCTTCCGTCCAGTGCTAGATCGTGGAGTAAGGATGGTTCGCGAACGCGTTAGCGATAATGTCTACGTTTTCACAAGCGAGCTATACGCCCAAGTGAACGCGGGGGCTATCGTCGGTCCTGATTGGTCGGTTGTAATCGACACTTTGGCTTACCCCGAGGAAACCAAGGAGATTCGCGATTTCTTGGAAGTCCGTTTGGGAAGCCCGGTGCGTTATGTCATCAACACCCATCATCATGCCGACCATAGTCTCGGAACCTGTTGGTTTTCAAACGCGATTGTCATAAGTCATTCCCTCTGTCGTCAGCTGCTAGAGACCAAAGGTCGAGAGGCGCTGAGAGAAGCTCAACGACAGAATCGTGAGTTGTTGGATATTCAGGTCATCTCTCCTGATGTCATTTTCAACGAAGGTGAGATAAGCTTGAGGGTTGGGAAGCGAACGTTGAAGATGGTCTACCTCCCTGGGCACAGCAGCGATGGCATAGGAGTGTTGTTGGTCGAGGATCGGGTCTTATTTTCGGGTGACATCATGATGCCCTTGCCTTATGTTGTCGATGGGGACTACGACGTTATGATTGATTATTTAAAACGGATTCCCCAAATGAATCTAGAAAATCTTGTCCAAGGTCATGGAGAGGTTGTTTTGCGGGGTGAAGTGGGCTCCACAGTGGAGGACAATTTAGATTATTTAGCTGCCATCTACCGGCATGCGAAAAAAGCTGCTCGTCTGCGGGATCCTGAAGGTTATCTTGCCAAGATCGATGTGGAATCGTGCGGAAAAAGTCGAATCCTGCTCAATGGATTGGCCGAGGAATTACATGCGCGCAATCTGTTGGCGCTCCTTGAACGCATGAAAAAGTGAAGTTAGAAATTTTAGTAAGTGGGCATGTCCTTGGTAAATCTACTCAAAATATCCATTCATAGTGCGATGGGTGGAAGGGGTTGTTGGCTCGTTTTGGCGTGACAAACCTTGCGCATCAAGACCGAAACACGATAGTTTGAAGTTCGATCCCATTGACCCGGCGCTATGCATATGGGATAATCTGACAAATCTAATTTCTTCATCGGCGATAATGGAGACGAGTACACCAGAACAAGACTGACAGCGAACCCGGGAGGGTGTGAGCCGGGTCAGGCTATCGGGTGGAAAATCCCTCTGGAGCCGCGAACTGAAAGTGTGGTCCACAAGTAAGGGAGCCGGAATCGCCCACCGTTATCCAGGGCGCGGGTATAAGCCTGCAATTCGGGTCGTACCCGGCAGAGAGCCTGCCTCAAAGCAGGTATCAGGGTGGTACCGCGGGAACGTCTTTAACTCTCGTCCCTGAATGGGACGAGGGTTTTTCTTTTTATGGGAGTCCTCAAAAGGCTTTAGTCGGAGGGAGCTAATCGTGTGAGTAGTGTGAAAGTTTCCAGGGTAAGGAAAATGTGCTCTGAGGAGGGGAAGGTGTGACCGAGTTGCTCTATCAACATGATGCATATGTGAAAGTATTTGATGCTGTTGTGACCGATGTCTCGGAACATGGTGTGGTTTTGGATACGACGGCCTTTTTCCCCTCCGGTGGAGGTCAACCCTGCGATTACGGCACCCTTCGCTCCAAGGACCAACTCTGGTCGGTTACGCAGGTGAGTAAAGTAACAGGCGAAATTTGGCATCAATTGCAAGGTGAACTGCCGAGCGTTGACGTTCAGGTAAAGGGAGAGATCGATTGGGAGAGGCGTTATCAGCTTATGCGCACTCACACGGCGATGCACATCCTTTGTGGTGTCATTTGGCGTGATTATAGAGCCAGTGTGACGGGTGGTAATATGCAGCCTTTGCGAGGGCGGATGGATTTTGAATTCGAAACGATGCGGAGAGAGCTCGTAGACGAGATTGAAGAGAAAATCAACCTTGAAGTGGTCGCCGCGAGAATTGTGAAGATACAATTTCTTTCTCGCGAGGAAGCCTTCAAGATCCCTGATCTGATACGGACCAAGATCAACCTGCTTCCGCCATCTATCCAAATTGTGCGTGTGGTTGAGATCGAAGGGCTTGATCTGCAAGCGGATGGCGGGACACATGTGGCGAATACAGAAGAGGTAGGGGAGATCAGAATCGTCGATTATAAAAGCAAAGGGGCCATCAACAAACGATTGATGGTCGAACTTGAAGGTTGAGGTGGAGGATGTTCAAACCTGTACCCAGTCAAACTGATTTCGTCACCCTGGAACATGAGATCCTCAAATTTTGGGAAGAGACACAAGCCTTTGAGAAGCTAAGAGAGTTACGGCTAGAGGGACCGATCTGGTCCTTCATCGATGGTCCGATAACAGCCAACAACCCCATGGGTGTACATCACGGATGGGGTCGAACTTTCAAGGATCTCTTTCATCGGTTTAAAGCGATGCAGGGATATCACACCCGTTATCAAAACGGTTTCGATTGCCAGGGCTTGTGGGTAGAGGTTAATGTTGAGCGGGACATGGATTTTAAATCCAAACGTGATATCGAGGACTATGGTCTTGCTAAATTCGTCATCCTGTGCAAACAACGTGTCCTGCAATACGCCGCCATCCAGACCGAACAGAGCATCAGGTTGGGGTATTGGATGGATTGGGATGATCTCGGGTTCTTACGCATGCTGCAGGATGAGCTTGGGAAGGACCCATCGAAGATTCTCACAGTCGAAGGCGTCGCGGGTCCTGTTCGTGGCACGGTCGAGCAGATCGTTGGTCGATTGGGCATGCCAGAGCTTGGTGGATCCTATTACACCTTATCTGACGAGAACAACTACACCATCTGGGCGATGCTCAAATCATGTCATGACAGGGGCTGGGTTTATAAGGGCACCGATGTGATGCCCTGGTGCGTCCGTTGTGGGACCGGCCTCAGCCAGCACGAGATCGTTACCGAAGGTTATCAAGAATTGACTCATCCCAGCATCACCCTACGGTTTCCACTCGTCGATCGTCCTGGCGAGAGCCTGCTTATATGGACTACAACCCCCTGGACTCTGACGAGCAACGTAGCAGCTGCGGTTGGCCCCGACTTGGAATATGTCAGGGTACGTCAAGCCGATGAAGTCTTTTACTTAAGTCGGGGGACGATGGACATGCTCCAGGGTCCGTACGAGGTTGAAGCAGAGCTCAAGGGAGATGATATGGAGGGTTGGCTGTATAAGGGGCCCTTTGACGAACTACCGGCACAAGTTAGGGGTGGCGCAGTAGACAAGCACCGTGTGATCCTATGGGACGAAGTTGGGGAGGAAGAGGGCACTGGCATTGTGCATATTGCTCCGGGATGTGGTGCGGAGGATTTCGAACTAAGCAAGGAATACGGATTAGCGGTTATCGCACCGCTCACTGAAGATGGCATCTTTATCAACGGATTCGATTGGCTAACCGGTATGCACGTGACCGACGTCGCTCAACCGATCTTCGATCATCTAACGGAGAAGGGGCTGACCTATAAATTGGAGGACTATACCCATCGCTATCCGGTTTGTTGGCGTTGTCAAGAAGAGTTGGTTTTCCGTCTTGTCGACGAGTGGTTCATCTCCATGGGTGCGAACCTAGATAAGCCTTATGAAGAGGTAACGGAGGAGGAGAAATCCCGAAATCTACGCTACCAGATCATGGAGGTGGTGATTAACGAGACCCATTGGTATCCGTCCTTTGGTTTCGCTCGAGAACTAGATTGGTTGCGCAATATGCAGGATTGGATGATCTCCAAGAAACGGTATTGGGGGCTTGCCTTGCCAATTTGGGAATGTTCCCGCTGTGGACATTTTGAGATCTTTGGCAGCAAGGAAGAACTCCAAGAGCGAGCAGTTGCTGGGTGGGATACCTTTGACGGTCACACACCACATCGGCCGTACATCGATGCGATTCAGATCGAATGCAGCCAGTGTGGTGAGCTGGCGAACCGAATTCCAGACGTGGGAAATCCTTGGCTTGATGCGGGGATCGTTGGGATGAGTACGCTGCAATACAACACGGATCGAGAGTATTGGAAGAAATGGTTTCCGGCCGATTGGATCAGTGAGAGTTTCCCTGGGCAATTCCGCACTTGGTTCTACAGTCTGCTCGCTATGAGTACGATCATGGAACGGCGTGCGCCCTTCAGACATGTTTTCACGTACGGAACGCTTCTCGCTGAGGATGGCAGACCGATGCACAAATCTTGGGGGAACGCGATCGAGTTTAATGAGGCCGCAGATAAGATGGGCGTCGATGTAATGCGCTGGCTCTTCTGCGATCATAAACCGGAGAAGGACTTGCTTTTCGGCTACCATCGGGCTGATGAAGTGAGACGTCACTTCCTGCTTCCGCTATGGAATGTCTACTCCTTCTTCGTCACTTATGCCAACATCGATGGGTGGAGACCTGGTGGAAAGGAACCATTCACCTATAGCCTGCTTGACCGTTGGATTCTCTCAAGATTGAACGAAGTCGTTGGGGAGGTGACTCTCCAGCTTGAGTCCTTTGAACCTAACGTGGCGACGGCGGCAGTCGCACGTTTTCTGGATGACTTGAGTAATTGGTATTTACGGCGTAGTAGACGTCGGTTTTGGGCGAAGGCAGGTGCCAGCGAAGCGTCTGACGCCGACAAACATGCGGCCTACAGAACACTCTATCATGTACTAGTCACAATTTCTCGGCTTCTAGCTCCATTTGTTCCGTTTGTTACGGAGGAGATGCACCAGAATCTGGTGCGTACGGTCGATCCTCAGGCTCACGAGAGCGTCCACCACTGCAAGTGGCCTGAAGTCGATCAGAAGACCGTAGATTCTGAATTGACCGAAGAGATGGATTTAGTTATGCGTTTAGTCTCATTAGGTCATGCTGCCCGAAATAAGGCGAACCGTAAACTTAGACAACCACTCAGTGAAGCGGCGTTTGTGGTGAGTACAGCAAAGGAACGTGACATCGTAAATCGATACGCTGACTTGATCAGCGAAGAGCTCAATGTCAAAGAGGTTCGCCTCTTAGACACGGCTGTGGAAGTTGTCGATTACCGCTTGAACCCACTGCCGAAACAATTGGGGCAAAAGTATGGTTCTCGTTTCCCGAATTTGAAAAAAGCGATTCTCGAATTGGAACCCCAAGAGGCATCCGCGCGGCTGCAAATGGGAGAAACCGTCGTTGTTGAACTTGAGGGCGAAACGGTTCACGTTCTACCGGAGGAAGTCGAGATCAGGATGGAAGCCCATGAAGGTCTTTCTGCTGCATCCGAAGGTATGTATCTGGCCGCACTCGTAACAGAGTTAACCCCTGATCTTGAACTCGAGGGTCTCGCGCGGGAATTCGTCCGCAGGGTGCAAGAATTACGCAAGGTAGCTGATCTGAGCGTTGATGAAAGGATTGAGGTCTTGTTCCGCGCCACCGATCGTCTCGCTGAAGCTGTCAACACTCATCGTGAATACATTGTAGGGGAGACTCTGGCGGTTCGATTGGAAGAGATCGACCAACCTGAAGGTCAAGCTTCAGAACAACACATATTCGATGGAGAGGAGCTGGAAATCGCGCTTAATAGATACACAGCATAATCTAACCCATTTTTTATTCCAGACGCTCATACTCACTTTGAACGAACCAAGCGTTGCCTAGATTTCAACCAGCGGTGTGCTCTTATGGGGTGTATCAAAGCGACTCTCGGACGAGATGGAAGGTGGAGAATGAGCGTTCCCAAACATCTCCTCGCAAGCTTCAAGCTCGCGGGGAGATAGAATTTTATTAGCTGTAACGATGTCCCTGAGTGGGAGTCCTCGAATGCTCTAGGGATAAAATTAGGTAGTGATAAATCTCATTCCATCCAATCGAAGGATATCTTACCTGGAACAACAAGTTTCTCTTCACCTATCAAAGCTTAAGGAGATTTCGGTGTCTTGTGATGTCATTCTGAGTGAACTCTTAACAAACCTCAGGATAAACTTGATTGTAGGATATTCTAGATTGTCACGTTATGACCAACAGATCATTAAGTAAGGTGGTTTACTTCGCACTCTTGAAACGATAAGGTACAATCTGGTGGCGAAGCGAAGAGGGCTACAGCGTTTTCTTGGAGGAAGCTTTGGCTAAAGTACGCGATTATCTCGTATTGTTAGGAATTGCAGGTCTGGTTATCGCTTTGGATCAGTGGGCGAAGTATCTCGTGCGACTCAATCTTGAAACAGGTGAAACTTGGTCGCCCTTCGAATGGCTATCACCCTATGCCCGAATCATTCATTGGAAGAATACGGGTGCTGCTTTTGGGCTCTTTCAATCGGGGGGCTTATTATTCACTGTCATTGCGATTTTGGTTTCAATCGCAATTCTTTATTATTACCCTCGTGTACCATCCTCGCAGGTGGCGTTGCGTTTCGCATTGGCGCTGCAATTGGGAGGAGCGGGAGGTAATTTGATCGATAGGCTGATCCACGGTATCGTTACGGATTTCATCTCCGTAGGATCGTTCCCAGTCTTTAATGTTGCAGATGCATGTATCTCAATCGGTACAGCAATTCTCATTGCCGCGATGTGGGTCGAGGAACGTCGCGCCCGGGTACAAGGGGTTGAAGATCTTGCGGTGGGAATGGGGGATGAAGAAGAAGCCAAAGAACGGGAGAGCCCGGCTGGGTGAAAGAGCAAAGGCTTCGATTTAAAGCCTCATCATCGGGGGGTAGGCTTGACGTGGCTCTGGTTACGTATGTGCCTAATCTCTCCCGTAACCGATTGCAACAACTTATCCGTTCGGGTCACGTGAAGGTCAATGGTGTGGTAGCCACCAAGACCGGGTTTCGTCTTGATGGTGGCGAGGCGGTAGAGATTTTCATCCCAGCGCCGATTCCATCGACTCTGAAGGCGGAACCTATCCCACTCGAAATCGTTTTCGAGAATTCAGATCTGATGTTGATTAATAAACCAGCCGGAATGGTCGTGCACCCCTCAGCGGGTCATGGTTCAGGCACACTAGTCCACGCGGCATTGGCTCATGCACCCGACATCATGGGTGTTGGTGGGGAAATTCGCCCGGGTGTGGTTCATCGGTTGGATAAGAACACCTCTGGGTTAATCTTATTGGCCAAGAATGATGCTGCGCATAACGCGCTTCAAGCGCAGTTCAAGAAGCGAGAGGTTGAAAAGTCATATTTAGCCCTTGTGGACGGAAGGCCGCCGACGCCAGAGGGTAGAATTGAAGCGCCCATCGGACGAGATCCTGGTCATAGGAAAAAGATGAAGGTCCTTCCCCCAGGCAAGGGGCGGGAGGCGATATCGGTTTTCCACTCGCTCGAATCCTTTCCTCAGCACACACTTCTAGAAGTTAACCCCAAAACTGGTCGTACCCACCAGATTCGAGTCCATCTTGCATTCCTTGGATGCCCAATTGTAGGAGATCGAGAGTATGGTCAGAGAAAGGTGACCTTACCGGTTAAAAGGATGTTTCTTCACGCCGCCGCTCTAACCCTTACTTTGCCGGGGGATAATCGACCTCGGCGCTTCGAAGCTCCATTGCCATCTGAATTAGAAACGATCCTTGAGCGATTAAGGAGAAACTGAAAGAGGGGAACATGGATTGGATCGATCTGCGTTCAGACACCGTCACCCTACCTACTCCTGAGATGCGGCAGGCGATGGCTAACGCTGACCTGGGAGACGACGTTTTAGGTGAAGATCCCACAGTATATCGTCTTGAAGCATTAATGGCTGGACGTCTTGGCAAGCAGGCAGGGTTGTTCGTTCCCTCAGGAACCATGGGGAACTTGATTGCGGTATTGACACATTGCGGAAGGGGAGACGAAGTCATCCTGGGCAATCTTTCGCATACCTTCCTTTACGAAGCTGGCGGCATGGCAGCGCTTGGTGGTGTTCACCCTTATACCGTGCCCAACCAACCAGATGGGACGTTGCAGCTGAATGACGTGGTATCCGCGATCCGTCCTGATAACCCCCATTTTCCTATCAGCCGTTTGATTTGCCTCGAAAATACCCACAACCGGTGTGGTGGCGTTCCCTTAACCTCTGACTATACCCGTCAGGTGGGAGATCTAGCTCGTCAATACTCGCTCAAGTTACACCTCGATGGTGCTCGTATCTTCAATGCTGCGATTGCTCTTGGTATCTCCGCAGCTGAATTAGCTGAACCTGCGGATTCGGTCATGGTCTGCCTATCAAAAGCCCTCTGTGCGCCCGTGGGCTCGGTGTTGTGCGGTGATGATGATTTCATCCGCCGCGCGCGTAGGGTGCGGAAGCAATTAGGTGGAGGGATGCGTCAAGCCGGCGTGATAGCTGCAGCAGGTATCGTGGCGCTGGAGAAGATGGTTGATCGTTTGATTGAAGATCATCAGCGGGCGAGATCTTTGGCAGATCGTCTTCGTACTATTCCGGGATTGATCTTAGAAACGGAAAAACCTGCGACGAATATGGTTTATCTTCAGCTTGAAGAAAATGCTCCGGTCGATGCTCTTGAATTGGTACAAGTGTGCTCAAAGAAGGGGATCAAGCTTAGCACGATAGGACCTCGTCGGATGCGATTGGTCGTACATTACTGGATCAATGATCAGGCCATTGACACCGTGGTAGGGGTTTTTAAACAAGCGTTTAAGAATGAATGAGGTTCAACTGAAATTTCCACCTTGAATCTGGGAATAGGCTCAGTGTAAGATGGAACCACTGAGAGGTTATTGATGGGCAGCGTTCCATACAGTACAAGACGTTTTTGCTTCTCATGGCGAGCCGGATGGTTCCTCGTTGCGGCTTTCGTCATGATATTCGTACCTCTCGTGGTTCATTAACAGGGGGAAATAGGTTATTTTGAAATCAACGATGTGGACATTGAGAATTTTCCATTAGTAAAGTTACAGGTCGCTGTAAGGGATATGTCCGGTGCATCGGTGGATGTAACCACAGGAACCGATTTCCGGGTTCTGGAAGACGGGGTGGAACTGCCGGTCGTTTCGATCGATCAGATGAATGTAGGAGTTCGCGTGGTATTCGTGGTTGATGTCGGGGACGGTGTCCTCCACACGGGCGTTAGCTTGGCCATGGTCTATGAAGCTGCAGAGGAGTACATCCAGACATTCGTCTCAGGTCGACCGTGGATGATTGCAGGGGTAGATGAGGTTGCAGTTGTTGTGCAAGAAGGCGAGGTCTCCCGGCTATTATCGCCCATGGGAGACGACCCGCTCACGATCAACGATGCACTTTCGGGGTACTCTCCGCCATCTGATATTAATTTCTCCCGCGCGCCGGAGTATGGTTACTTCACAAGGACAGCGCTGGAGTATAGCTTGGACGAGCTTCTTTATTCACCTGGTGGTGAAAACAACCCGAAAGCCTTGGTCCTCTTCACTCCCGGCGCGCGTGCTGATCTCGCTGACGTAGCGGAACGAGCGATCGACTCCGGCATCCCTATTCATGTGGTGATAGCCAGACCGGAAGAGATAAGTTATTGGGATGAAGCATTGCGTCCCTTAGCAAGCGTCACCGGAGGAGAATTCATTCCTCTCTATGAAGCGGGAGGTGTAGAGCCCTTGTTTGAATCCTTAGCGGCGCAAAGAGGAGAATATGTGGTGACGTACAGATCCGCTTCGGCTTCAAAACAAGTGAGGCAAATCACCCTTGAATTGCATCGTGATGGGCAAACCTACAATGCGCATAGCCAGTATTCTGTGGAGATCGAAGCTCCACAGGTTGAGATCACATTTCCCAATGAAGGACAGGTGTTCAACCGAGAGGCTTCAGAATCACATGAAACGCCCGCAGAAGCAGATCCGACATTCATCGTAGTAGAAGCGCAGGTGACATGGAAAGATGGATTTTCGAGGCGATTAGGGCAAGCAAGACTATTAGCGGACAATATCAAGGTTAGCCAATCCCAGGTGGATGAAGGAAGGACGAAATTAACTTGGGACATTCGATCATATCAAGAAGAAGGTCAGGTACCGGTAGAGTTGAAGGTGCAGGTAGAGGATGAGCTTGGGATGCAAGGGACCTCTCCGCCGGTTACCATTGCGATCGAATATATCCCGCCCCCATCTACTGGATTTAAGCCCTCGGAATCGATTCTTATTTATATTTCCTTGGGTTTCGCTGTGATCGCGGTGGGGCTTGGTGTTTATCTCGTTCTCAACCGTTCACGAGGCATGCCTGCCATCCAGCAGGCAGGAGGAAGTATCGTCGATTTTGTCGAGCGGGTCACTGGTAGGAGAACGGCGATGGTGGCCAGAGCCTACCTCGTCCCGATAGAAGGATTCGATAAGTTGCCATCCAAACCCTACGAGATTTATGGCACAATGGCCATCGGCCGATCCCGTCGTCATGCGGATCTGCTTTTTCATATTGGTGATGAAGATAGCGCTATTAGTAAGCTTCACTGTACCATCCTGGACGAGGACGATCACTTCGCAATCCGTGATGAAGATAGCACAAACGGGACGCTTGTGAATGATGAGAAGCTGTCCCCATTAGAACCGTTAATGCTTCAAGACGGTGATATCATCGATGTTGCTCCCCTTGAAAGGGGCGGACTCCGCTTCCTCTTTCAACTTGCAGGCTTGGATGGACAACTTCCTGAGATAGAGAAGGATTTTCGCCGTACAAAGCCACGCCGAAAGAAGACGTGAAGCCTCATCTCATTTGACCTGATATTTCGAAATTCGGAGTGATCTTGGCCCTTTATCGACTCTCAGATGTGAAGCCCGGGTACCCAATCGGCCAGTTCAAAGTAGTTAAAGTCTACCCAGAGGGTCGAGGTGGCATGGCGCGTGTCATTCGATCCGTACCTAAGAGAGAGAAAGGTTCCGAGGTTGCCTTGAAGATCAGTAGGGTCGGTGGCCCAAATCAACAATTCTTCTTCGCTGCCATCCAAAAGGAAATCGAAATCCTACAAAAATTGGACCATCGGGGTGTAGTCAAGCTTGAACGTGTATCTGGCGGCAAGAATCCATATAAAGAGCGTGCGATCGAGATTGAAGGCAGCCCGTGGTTTTTTGGAATGGAGTGCCTGAGAGGTGGGTCGCTTGAGGGGTACATACGTACGCTGGGTTCCTTGAAGCTTGTGGAAGCAGCTGCGATCTGCCATCGGGTAGGGATCACCCTGGCATATATCCACCAGCAAGGCTTCGCCCATAACGATGTCAAGCCTGATAATATCCTTTTCCGAAGCCCTCTGAAGGTGGGTCAAGGATACGATCCCGTTCTCATTGATTTCGGCGTAGCAGCCAAGCTCATCAAACAACAGCTTGATGGGTCTGTAGTGTATATGGCCCCCGAAAGGTTGCAGGAATCGCGTGATCCGAGCCCTCCAGAATTGGTCCAACGATACGATCCAGCTAAAGCTGACGTCTGGAGTATGGGTATCTTGCTTTACCGTTTGATC
>DUEW01000193.1 GCA_011174845.1 Anaerolineae bacterium
AGCTGGCACCTAGCCCTTATGGCGATGCTTCTGGTTGAGTATGCAAATTCAGAAATCAGCCTTGACCATGTACTTGAACTCCTCCTGATCCATGACCTTGTCGAAGTCTACGCAGGAGATACGTATTGTTACGACGACATCGAAATCCAAGGTCAGGTGGAACGGGAGGATCAAGCAGCAAATAAGCTTTTTGATCTGCTCCCAAAGGATCAAACCATTCGGTTACATGCATTATGGAAAGAATTTGAGGAAAGACGCTCATCGGAGGCAAGTTTTGCTGCATCTTTAGATCGCTTGATGCCCCTCCTGCTCAACTACTACTCTGAAGGTCGTTCTTGGAAGGAACACGGCATCTCGAAGGATCAAGTTCTCGCTCGAAACCGTCCTATACGCGATGGATCGGATTTTCTCTGGTCTTTCGCTCAATCGATCATCGAGGACGCGGTGTCAAAGGGATATTTAGCCACCAAAGATATCCCGGATTGACGACCGACTCAAATTGAAATCGTTATACCTGATGTTCTCAGGGGTTCGAGAGAGCTCCATCTGTTCTCGGCAGGAGTAGTAACCATCCATGAAACATATCTTCTACCCCGAAAGTATCGTTGTCATTGGCGTCTCGGAACGACCCGACAACCTCGCACGTTACATCGTCGCCAATCTCCTTACTTTCAAATATCAAGGCGATCTCTACGCCGTTGGGCTTCGAACAGGGGAGGTCTACGGCGTCCCGATCGTAGATACTTTAGATAGGGTCCCCGATGGTTTGGACTTAGCCGTGATCCTTACACCAGCACATACCGTGCCCGATTTGATGGATGCATGTGGTCGTAAGGGAATTCTTAGGGTGGTCATCGAATCCGCGGGATTTAGTGAGTTCTCAGAAGAAGGCCGCCGATTAGAAGAACAACTACTCGAAATAGCACGCAAGTGGAACATACGCTTCGTTGGACCCAACTGCATCAGCGTCGTAAATCTCGAAACCGGGGTGTGCCTCCCCTTCGGACCGATCTCCCCTGATATCGTGCGGAGCGGCCCCGCATCTGTTGTAGCTCAAAGTGGGGGTGTTTCTCTCACCTATCTGGGCGCACTTAGCAAAGCTGGCATAGGTGTGAATAAGGTCGTTAGCATTGGAAATAAAACCGACCTCGATGAGACTGATTATCTGGCGTACCTATTAGACGATGACAAGACGGAGATGATTTGCCTTTATTTAGAGTCTATCAGCGATGGCCGCCTTCTCATGGACCTGGCCCGATCATCAACCAAGCCCATCATCATCCACAAAGCAAACCGAGGAAAAGCCAGCCAGAATGTGGCTTTTTCACACACAGCCGCCCTCGCTGATGACGATCGAATCGTGGGAGCCGCCTTTAGACAAACAGGTATCCTTCGCGCGGAGGGATTTCGGGATATGGTGGCTATCGTCCAGGGTCTTTCACTCCCACCCGTTCAAGGGAATGAATTGTTAATCATCTCACGATCCGGCGGCCACGCCGTTTCTGCGGCGGACACCGCTGAGCGTTATGGCTTCCAACTTCCCCCCCTCCCCGATTCTTTTAATAAGGCTGTGCGCACGCTCTTCAGTGCTGATGTCATCGCGCCCACTAACCCTCTTGATCTCGGTGTCATTTATGACTTCCAAGTTTACGCTCAAATCGTCGAGCAAAGTCTTCAAGCACTCTCCCCTGATGCCGTCCTATTGATTAATACATACAGCCAACACGAGGCTGATGACGCCCGTCTATTGGCTCGCCGTGTAGGAGAAATCGTTCGCGAGTTGGGCCATCCGATCGCGGTATGCAATTACACTGACGTAGATGATGTTCGAGAAATTCAGAAAGAGATCGGTCTTCCGGTTTTTGACGATATCAACGGAGCTTTACGGGGGCTAGCTTCGTCCAGGGAATGGACCCTTTGGCAAAGGAACTCTGTCAGGATGACCCCCTCATTCTCAAAAACCTCGCAGCATACGGTTTCTATGAACATAACCGAAGATGGAGTGCTTACCGCAGATCAAGCTTTAAACCTCTGTGAAGCCTATGGTATTGCCGTCGCTCAGTGGGAAATAGCTCAGAACCCAGAAGAAGCCATGAAGTCGGCCGAACGGATAGGATATCCAGTGGCTTTAAAAATCCTCTCCAGTGAGATGACACATAAAACAGATTATGGTGGCGTAGCCTTGGGATTAAGTAATTCTAACGAGGTCAAAGCCAAGGCTCAAAACCTGCTCGATCAGATAGCAGAATCCGCCGCAGAAAGCCAGTCATTCGCGTTCATGGTTCAGCAAATGGTTTCCGACGGAATCGAAGTCATCCTCGGAGGCAAGCGAGATCCTCATTTCGGACCCGTCGTGATGTTCGGCTTAGGCGGTATCCACGTTGAGATCTATGACGATGTAGCTTTTCGTGTCGCACCTCTTATTGAGTTCGATGTACGAACGATGATCGAAGAGGTACGCGGCGCACGATTACTTAAAGGTTTTCGAGGGAAAGCGCCAATAGATCTGGAAGGTTTAATCCAAACCCTACTATCGCTCTCACAACTTATGGTCGAGAACCCCAATATCGCGGAAATGGACATCAACCCGCTGATTGTCACGGGCGAGGGTGCTGTTGCAGTTGACGCTCGTGGAGTGATCGCAGATAGCAAAAAATAAGATGACAGCGCGATTCCATGCGCAGCAAGCACTCATCTGCCTCCCATTCGACTCCTCGATTAGGATTGGATCGCCTGCTTCTTGGAGGATACTCCCATGCCAAAAGCTCATGTTAACGACATCGATCTCTATTATGAATCCACTGGCCAAGGACAGCCCGTCCTTCTCATCCATGGATTGGGCTCTAGCGCCCGCGATTGGGAGCCACAAACGGAAGCTTTTTCTCCACTTTACAGGGTTGTTACCTTCGATGTCCGTGGTCACGGCCAATCGGATAAACCACCAGGACCCTACTCCATCCCCCTGTTCGCCGTCGATACTGCCGATCTTATTCGATCACTTGGGATTGGACCATCCCATGTCGTAGGAATTTCTATGGGAGGGATGATTGCATTTCAACTTGCCGTCAGCTCACCCGATCTTGTTAAAAGTTTGGTGATTGTCAACAGTGGCCCTGAGATGATTGTACGAACCTTTCAGGATCGCCTACGTGTTTTTCAGCGGTCTCTCCTCGCTCAAATCTTCGGAATACGCAAGATCGGTGAATTCCTCGGCCCACGTCTATTCCCTAAGCCTGAACAAGAGTCTATGCGTCAAATGTTCATCGAGCGTTGGGCGGAGAATGATCAGCGTGCGTACTTAGACGCGTTTCGAGGACTCCTTGGGTGGAGCATTTCGGATCTTCTTCACACCATCATCTGTCCCACCCTCGTGATCGCATCAGATGAAGACTACACGCCAGTCTCAACGAAAGAAGCCTACGTCGACCGATTACGCCAAGGCGAGTTGGTCGTGATACAAGATGCACGACATGCGGTAACTATTGAGCGACCGCAGGAGTTCAATAAGGCTGTGCTAGACTTCCTTTCAAGACAAATCTGAGTTCCGGGATCTGGTCCAATGGCTCCCATATGAAATCCATAATGGCAAGATAGCCATCAAAGAATGCAGGTTGCCAGAGATTCACGCTACCTGCGAACCCCAAGTTGATGGAGAATTGTCAATAAAGGTAAAACTGAATGCATTGTGCAAGACCCCGACGCCTGGTAAGAGAGGAAAACAGATACCTAAGTGGAAATGCGATCTGGTCAGAGGTGCGATCTTAGCAGTTGTCCCACAAGACGAGGATGGCATCCAGTTCAAAGACCTCCCAAGATGAGTCAAAGAGCGACTTAGCAAAGGTAACCTCATACAACTTGACTCCCTCAGTTGGCATACAACTACTGCGAAACTTGATCTCGAGACAAGAGTGAAGGCAGAGCACGTTGTTGGGGTTAAGCCACAACAACTGTGAAAGTCCTAGTTATCCATATCGATAACTCTATTGGGATGTTCACCTTGGAATGTAAGTTGCATCCTATTGTGAGAAAGTGGTGAATCCCGCGGTCTCAGATTGTGGTATAGGAAGTTCCTTCGTAGACGCACACTTCAGGGTGCGCAACACAAGCTGAAGCCTACGGCTACAGATCGTGGTTTAAATGCGTACTTGTGGGATCGTGGCTGATAACATTTCAGCGGGTGGCTGATCCAAATACCATTCGACCGCCGATAGGTGGAGTTACCGATTAATGATTGATCCCAACCTTCCCTTGATAGATTTACATCGTCATCTCGATGGCAATGTACGTCTAGAGACGATTATTGATCTTGGGCGTCAACATAACCTTCCCCTCCCGGCCTGGGATGTGGAAAGTCTTAGCCC
>DUEW01000194.1 GCA_011174845.1 Anaerolineae bacterium
CCCCGCGAGCTCACAGGTCCTTCTGGACGCGATGTTGTCAGGATTGCACGTAATCCATAGCGTTTTCAATCCATGGCTCCGTGCGAGGGGTAAAAGCAATCTGCAGGCCCTGGCAGCGTATCTGTGTCCTCGGTGTTCTGGGCGGACGCCGTAGGCAATGTGGCCCCCGTACATGACGATGTGGTTCGTGTTCCCGATTCTCAGCTCAATGTGACCGATTTCCTCATCCTGACTGGTTGGTGTCATTCTAAACTTGTAGGCGGGCACATAGTTGATGGCCGGATCACCTGGGTATTCCTCAACCAGAACGAGTTCAAGGTCATGGTCAATCAATCTACCGGGATCGTGAAACACAAACATGGTCTGTTTCTTCCCGCTCTCTTAGCCCAATAGGACTGTAGGATGCGCCAGGAGCCATGTGCTGAGGCGTAGAAAGGGCAGCCTGGAAGGTTAACTAATAATTGGGCCGCGCCCTGTTCGCTTTAGGTTGCTCCAACTTCCCGAAGCAGATTCGCAACTTCAGGGTGGTTGAATCTAACGGCCATCCACAACGCCGAATGACCTTCAATGTTCGTCGCATTGACTTCGGCACCATTCTCAAGGAGAAGCTTCGCGACTCCCAGTTGTCCATAGTTGGCAGCGGCCATCAGTGGGGTGTATCGTGACGTACGATTCGCGTGGTTAACATTGGCACCATGCTCTATGAGGATCTTGGCTGATTCCAGATACCCTTCTGCACAAGCATGTAATAATGCCGTCCAACCATCATTATCGGTTGCATCTACTTCTGCCCCGTTCTCAACGAGTAGTTTTACCACTGCTGGATGTTCCACTGCGCACCTCAAAGGCGCTACACCTTTTCTGAGATCTCTTGCGTTCACGTCAGCGCCCTTTTGGACAAGAAGTCTAGCAACCCCCAAATGACCATAAATCGACGCCCATCTCAAAGGTGTGCACCTCATAAGACTGGCATCCCGTGCATTTACATCCGCTCCTTGCGCTATTGCGTTTCGTGCATTTTGTAGATTCCCATCTTTTGCAGCAGCAAACAACATATCATTCGCATCCATCTTTCTTTTTCTCCTGTGTGTGATGACCGATTTTGCATGATCCCGCAATTGTTCTCGACAAGGAAAGCAGCCAACGTATAAGGATTCTTGAACTTTCGTGATCAGAGTGGCTAAAAGTGTGCATTCGACGATGCTGACATTATGCAGTCAGAAACCATTTTTGTCAAACCGAAGGAAACCATTCGTGCAGGCTATGACATCCGCACCGTCCAGAAACTCCTCGGCCAGAAGGCCTGTCCTGAGCGGAGTCGAAGGAGTAGCGCTCTCTCCCCTTCACCTGGAGGGTAGGAGTTGACGAGCGATGCCGCTCGCCGTACCTACTTGGGCACACATGTGCACCCTATCCAAAACTACCAGCCAGCTCTCATGCTTCTTCCTCGATGTATTTGACGAACCGGGCGATGTGCAACCCGTCGGCCAGCGCGTGATGAAAATTGACGTGGACCCACATAGGATCAAGGCTGGTTAGTGTAGCTCAAGGTAGCGCAGCAACATGGCCCCATTCTCATCCCGCCATGCCTCGTGCTCGGTTTGCCTGGTCGGGTCGTCCCGGATGAATTGGGACGCCCACAGGACTCCGGTCGCGTACTGTGCAGCCATGAACAGGTCAAGGTGTCCAAGCTGCGACTCGGGCAGCGGATGGACCTGGGCATAACCCGCCAGAAACGCATCGCGCTGCCTGTACCACTCCTCCGTCCAGGGCTGTAGACACAGGGCAACGGCGATGTCCCACAGCCAGTAGCCAAAGCCACAGTCCTCAAAGTCGATGGGAAACGCTTCGCCGTCCTTGAACAGCACATTCTCCGGATACATATCCCCGTGAACCATGCCGTAGGCGTCCGATCCTTTGCCCAGGGCTTCCATCACCGCCCTTGCTTCCTGTGACACGATCTGGAAAGGCTCTTGCAGATGCGCCGGCATCGAGGCCACCAGTTCTTCGACGGTACAGCCGAAACATCGCCCGCCTAACAGACCCTCCCAGTCCCAGACGAATCGCTCGAATCCCTCAGGTGGTTGCCAGCCTGCCGCAAAAGCATGCAGCCGGGCTACCATCTGCCCCCAGGCCCGGAGATGGCTGGAGCGAAACCCGGTGGTGAGCTTCCGCCCATCAACCCAGCGCATCAGCGAGACGATCCGTCCCTCAGGTACGCCGGGTGTGTTAATCCGCGTCAGTAGCTCGCCCTCCAAGGTGGGAACCGGCGTGGGCACGGGCAGATCAGCCTCACCGCTCAACGCCGCCAGCCAGGTCATTTCCCCCTTGGCGCTTTCCCAGTGATCTGAGAGCAGAACCCGCAGCAGATAGCGGTTGGGCACATAAGGATCTGGATCACCTCGATGCGTGACCGAGTCTGGCATGTCAACCCGGTAGGTAATGTTGGCAAAGTATCGGAGAAAGGTGAGGCGTGCCTCCCCCATGCCATAGGCCTCGAGGGCGGCCTCTGCCAGTTGCCTGATCCGGCGCAGGCGGCCAAGACGGGTTAGTTCATTGTACGGTTTCATATCAATGCCAAGAAATCCTTGACCGCCACCAACTCGCAAGAAACAAAACCCCAACCAACTGCACCTTCAACCCATCCGACCGACTTCGACCACGTTGCCCTCTGTGTCCTGAAACTGGAAGAACCGATAGGGCGCCATCAGGTTGATTTCCACTACCTCCGTCACACCCGTGGCACCGATGGCCTTCACCCGACGGTGCTCCCTCTCGATGTCATCCGTCACAAACACGACCACGACATTGTTCCCCATTCGGCCTTCTCGGTCATACTCTGTCATGGGTACATCGTTTTCCACGTCATAGGCCGGGTTGTAGAGCCCCAGGCTATCCGTTATAGACACCCATCGGTCGTGGTAACGATACTTTGCTTTGACCCCCAGGAACGTCTCGTAGAAGCTGGTCGCGCGGTCCATGTCCTTGACTTTCAGATAGGTATCGGCCAATCTAGGACTGCCCATGCTGGCACCTCCGTTTCGCAAGTGCAATGCTATTGCGCGCCGCTAGTGCCGGACGCAAAGCGTTCTGCCCGGTCGCCAGTCCAACCTCTAGGGCGTGCCCGGCGCATACTCGTACCCCAGTTCCCGGAAGAGCTCCGCCACAAGGGTTGAGCCTTCCAAAGTAGGATGGATTCCGTCAGACTGTAGCAAACCCTGGTCTCTCGGATTCTCCATGCCACCTTCTCCCATAAACGCATCGTAGACGCGCGCTACAGGAATGTCGTAACTGGTTGCCACCTCTACCACGTGCGCGTTTGCCTCTCTCCAATACCCGTTAAAGATCTCAAAGCTTCCAGATTCTTGCGTTTCTCCGACCTTGATCTGCCAGGTGTCCTGCATGCGTATCAGCGCCTCGGACGGACTGCGAAGTGAAACTATCTCGGCTATGATTTCGTCCGTATCCGCCATGTAGGTCGCAAAGGCCTCTCGGAGGCAATCCTGGTTGTCCACACCGCCACAGGCTCCAGGATCCCCGCGTTCGAACGTCTGCATGGGACCTGCGAGGACGCCCAATGGGATGTCAAAGGTGATGACTTGAGCTTCCCGAAGGTCTCGGCGCAATTGCTCATTGGTGCGCAGCCTTTCCAGCAAGCTGCTGCTGCGATCACCTGGGATCTGCCAATCATGGAGATCAATCTTTACTCCCAGATCCTGTTCGAGCATCTCTGCGTAACGAGCGGTCATGCCCATCGTAATAGATTCCCCCATCGCGACGTAATCCCACTCCGGCATCTCTGCTGTCGGCGTCGGTGCAGGAGTGGCTGTCGGTGAGGGCTGGGGTGTGCGGCATGCGACCATCAACAACAACGTGACCCATGTCATGCCAATCATATGTGATAACCGCTTCTTGCCTTTCATTGCGCTCTCCTTCGTGACAATCACTCCACCTAGGAACAGTCCACCCGGAATCACCCCGGCGTGAAAACTTTGGTTGAACCATGGTCACACGATTACAGCCATCAATCTTGGGACCACATATACCATCAGGTCGCCGATGAAATGAGCGACAATGGCTGAGACCAGACCATATCGCATGTATAGCCATCCCATGACCATGCCCGCACTGCTGCTAAACATCACGACTGGAATCAAGAGACTCCAACCATGAAACGTCAACTGGGGGAGATGCGCGCCAGCAAACACAAGGGCAGACAGCAGATTTCCAACCCAGAGGGATGGTACATCAATAGCTGGTTTCTTGACGATTGACCTGAGGGCCCAAA
>DUEW01000195.1 GCA_011174845.1 Anaerolineae bacterium
ATCATATGATTAAGAATCTGGGGTTGAGGTCATCATGCCTTTACGAGTCCAGTCCGAGTTCCTTCGTTATCTTGCTGATCTGGATTGCAAGCCTGGTCATCGACTTCCTGCCACCCAAGAGCTTGCTCAGCATTTGGGGATCAGCAGCAGTAAGCTCCGTGAACAGCTGGCGGTCGCTCGCACGATGGGGCTGGTGGAAGTTCGACCGAAGACCGGGATACGAACACAGCAGTATTCCTTCCTACCTGGTCTACAAATCAGTCTCGGTTTCGCCTTGAAGCTTGATCCGAGTTACTTTGAACTCCTTGGAAGTTTGAGGGATCATTTGGAAGCGGCTTATTGGCATGAAGCCGTGCGGTTGCTAACCATTGAGGACAAGCAACATCTGCAATCGTTGCTCGAATACGCGTGGCAGAAATTGCGCGGTGACCCGATTCAGATTCCCCACGCCGAGCATAGAGATTTACATCTCACCATTTTTTCAAGGTTAAGCAATCCCTTTGTGACTGACTTGCTTGAAGCCTATTGGGATGCATACGAGACTGTTGGGTTAAATGTATATTCAGATTACAAGTATCTTGAGCGTGTATGGTCTTATCACCAAAAAATGGTCGAGGCGATCCTCGACGAGGATTACAATGCCGGGCACCGTGCTTTGGTTGAACATATTGGGATGCTTCATTATCGTCCTGAACTGAGTACACATATACCGAAATCAAGAGTGGGTCAGAAGAGCGGTCTTCGAGGTGTAAAGGGAGAAAATGTAGATGACTGAAACTAGAACAGCGCCGCGCGAAAAAATCGATGCGATGAAATCGAAAGAGGCGATCGTAAATGAACTCTCGATGGTAGTGGCAACGGTCAACGGATCCGGTAGTCAAACCTCAAACTTAGCTATCATCCGATCCTTGTTCAGAATGGGCATTCCTGTGAGCGGAAAGAATTTGTTTCCCTCTAATATCCAGGGTTTACCCACCTGGTTTACCATCCGGGCAAGCTCAGAGGGGTACACTGCCCGTCGAGATAGAGTGGAAATCTTGGTAGCCATGAACCCAGCTACATTCAAGGAGGATCTACGTGATCTTGTTTCAGGCGGGGTCTGCTTTTACGATGATCGATTTACGATCCCGCAAGAGCGTTCCGATATCGTTTATTACCCCATGCCTGTGCGGGCGTTGGTCAAGGAAATGGATCCTCCGAAGGAACTGCGAGATTACATTGCGAACATGGCTTATGTCGGCGTGGTTGCCAAGATGCTTGGGATCGAAATGGAGGAGATCCGAGGAGCCCTCATGACGCACTTCCAAAGCAAGCAAAGTGCTGTGGATCTGAACATGCGAATGATCCAAGCAGCTGCTTCGTGGGCGGAAAAAAACTTGAGCAAACAGGATCCATACCGTATAGAACGCATCGATCAAACCCAAGATCTGCTGCTCATTGATGGAAACACCGCTTCAGCGTTGGGTGCGATCTACGGCGGCGTAGGCTTTGCTGCCTGGTATCCCATCACTCCCGCCTCAAGCTTAGCCGATGCGTTAGAAGAATATCTGCCTCAACTAAGGAAAGATGAGGAGACCGGCAAAGCTACCTATGTGGTCATACAGGCTGAGGATGAATTGGCGGCGATAGGGATGGCCGTTGGCGCGGGGTGGGCTGGGGCACGGTCGATGACCTCCACCTCAGGACCAGGGATCTCGTTAATGGCGGAATTTGCTGGGCTCGCATTTTTTGCTGAAATTCCGATCGTGGTTTGGGATGTTCAGCGCATGGGACCAAGTACTGGACTGCCGACGCGCACTTCCCAAGCGGATATCCTCTTCGTGCGTTTCCTCGGGCATGGAGACACAAAACAAGTCATGCTCCTTCCGGGCTCAATCGCTGAGTGCTTTGAGTTTGGTTGGCGAGCATTTGACCTTGCAGAGCGTCTACAAACCCCGATATTTGTGCTCAGCGATTTGGATTTGGGCATGAACCTGTGGATGTCTGAGAAGTTTACATATCCATCCCAACCTTTTGACAGGGGTAAGATTCTCACAGCGGAAGATCTTGATCGGATTGGTGAGTTCGCTCGTTACCGGGATGTGGATGGAGATGGAATTACCTATAGGACTTTGCCAGGGACCGATCATCCTTTAGCAGCCTACTTCACCCGTGGGACGGGACACACCGAAAAGGCCGTCTACAGTGAAAGCGCTGATGATTGGGATTTTAATTTCGATCGTATTATACGGAAATTAGAAACCGCGCGCGATATGTTGCCACGCCCGATGATTTCCACGGACGAGGACGCTCGTATCGGGCTGATCGCATATGGTTCGACAGATCCTGCGATCCGGGAGGCTCGAGATCGTTTGAAGATGGAGGATATCTCAACGGATTATTTACGAATCCGTTCCGTACCTTTTGCACCTAAAGTAGGAACCTTTATTCGTGAACACGACATTGTTTACGTACTTGAGATGAACACGGATGGTCAGATGCATAAGCTGCTGCAGTTGGAAGTACCGGATCAAGCGGCGAAGCTAATTTCACTGACACATAACAACGGTTTGCCTTTGAGTGCTCGATGGGTTGTCGAGGCGATACTTGCCCACGAGGGAGGTTAGGATGACAGCTTCCATTTCTGAGAAGGATGTATCCAATAAGAATGTTAATAAAGTAGGGTTAGAGAAGGCGGACTACAAGGGGCTGCCGACAACCTTATGCCAGGGGTGTGGTCACAACTCGATCTCGAGTCAAATCATAGCTGCTTGTTATGAGATGTCGATCAAGCCGGAACGGATCGTCAAACTCTCCGGGATTGGTTGCTCGAGTAAAAGCCCAACCTACTTCTTAAATCGTTCGCAAGGTTTTAATAGTTTACATGGACGAATGCCATCCATTGCGACCGGAGCTGTCCTGGCAAATAGGTCGGTTAAGGCGATCGGAGTATCCGGAGATGGTGACACCGCAAGCATTGGTATTGGTCAATTCATCCACATGCTGCGGCGAAACGTTCCCATGGTCTACATTATTGAGAATAACGGCGTCTATGGGCTTACCAAGGGGCAGTTTTCCGCAACCGCAGATAAAGGCCAAGTGTTGAAGAAAATTGGCGTGAATCCATTTATGCCGGTTGACGTTTGTATGGAAGCCTTGATCGCCAATTGTGGGTTCGTCGCCCGGTCATTTGCTGGAGATCCGAAACAGGTAAAGGAATTGCTAAAAGCTGCATTGAGTTTCAAGGGCACTGCAGTGGTAGACATCATCAGCCCCTGTGTAACTTTCAATAACCGAGGAGAATCGACAAAAAGTTATACATGGGGGAAGGCTCACGAGTACCCGCTACACGATGTTACGTGGGTTCCCAAGCGTGATGAGATCCAAGTCGATTACAAACCCGGTGAGGTAACTGAGGTAGACATGCACGATGGTTCCACCCTGGTGTTTAAAAAACTCGAACAAGATTACAATCCGAGGGATCGGATGGCGGCTCTCCAAATGCTTGAAGAAACGTGTTGTGGTGGTGTCTTAGTCACAGGGTTGATTTTCATCAATGAGGAGCAAGCGCCTCTACCAGATATTGAGGAGATGGTTGAAACACCGTTGGTCCATCTGACTGAGGAGGTCCTTCGGCCATCCAAGGAAAGCTTGGAACAGGTTATGGAGGCTTTTCGATAAAAAGAAGTCACAAGTCACAAGACACAAGCTTCAAGCTTCATGCTGCAAGCAACAGGCTTCAAGTTTGAGGCTTGCGTCGTTCTAAGATGCGACCCGTGACGAGGACGCTCTGGATCCAGTAGTAAATTTGTTTCCCCTAAAGCTATTGGAGACGGATTGAGGCAGGGTGTAAATACTCATCACCCTGCCTCATTTTGAGTGATCACATCCAATTTATTTTAAACCTATAGAATAGGATGTCATTTCGAGCGCAGCGAGGAATCCCTACGATGATTCTCATATGATGCTATATCCTAGGGATTCCTCAGCGTAAAACGCCTAGGATTGACATTAACACCAATTTAGCTGATCCAATACCCGAAACAGATACCGGGGCTCGATTGAGTAAGTCCGCTATCGTGGTCTGCAGCGCGTGAGTATAATCTTCTTCCACTGAGGTACAGGTGCAAACCTTTGGTATTCTAGCTGGATTAACAGCGGCTAGTATTTGGGGTGGGATGTATGTCGTAAGTAAAGTGGTCCTCGACATCATCCCACCTTTTACGCTAGTGAGTTTACGCTTAATACTTGGCACAGGATGTCTTGCTCTCATCATAACCTTCCGAGGTGGGTTTCAGGTCAATCGACGACAAGCGATCGAAGCTGTAGCAGTCGGTTTCATCGGCTTCGGCATCTCTATTGGTCTACAATTCCTTGGCACGAAACTTTCAACTGCTGCCAATGCTGCACTTGTGACTTCAGCCTCACCAACATTCATTTTCCTCTTTGGAATATGGGTGCTGGGAGAGAAAATTACACGAGGACGTGTCTTGGCATTAGTACTAGCTACGTTAGGAGTATTGGCTGTGGTGGACCCTCGGAAGGCGCTGTTAGGAGGGTATGCGTTCTATGGCAATTTGGCCCTCTTTGGAGCTGCATTGACATGGGGTTTGTATTCTGTTCTTGTGAAGCGTGTGAGCCAGGGATTACGGACAGCGGAAGTTAGCCTGTTTGCTTTCCTCGGGGGTTTGCTAATGAGTTTGCCCTTAACCGGTATGGAAATCATAAAGAACGATTTTGGTGAGATCACCCTACCTGTCATCATTGGTGTCCTTTACCTGGGACTTGTCTCAACGGCCTTGGCGATGTATTTATGGAACAAATCCCTTTCGCTACTTGAGGCGGGATTGGTATCGATTCTTTTCTTTGCTCAGCCAATCGTAGGTGTTGGCTTGTCCGCAGTGTTCTTAGGAGAGCGCCTGGAATTGGCCTTTTGGGCCGGCGCGCTTCTCATTAGTGCAGGCTTGATCATCAACTCAATAACGCAACAGGTCATTGGAAATGGATCAGAGGGATGAGCACTCACCCTAAGGAGCGGTTCCATGTCTCAATCTAACGGATGTTTAAAAACCACGATGAAGTTGCTCGCTGGTATTCTGGCTCTTCTCGTAATCTTGAGCCTACCGATCAGCCTATTAATTTTCGACGTTTCACGTGTGATTTTTTCGCCAGAGATCCTGAGCGAGCAACTCACGTCGCAGTTGATCGAGTCGGGCGTCTTACGATCATTTGTCACCGATCAACTTAGCTCACCGGATTTCCTAGAGAAGATGGGTCCTGGTGATATTAATTTCATGCAGATCCTTGAAAATCTATCGCCCGGTGATCGTGAAACCTTGGTTGATATTTTATTGCCTCCCGGTTGGTTAGGGAGTCAAATCGGTCAGGTATTCCGTGCTTTGAACGTCTGGTTTGACAACGAGGAGCCCCTGCCCAAGCTTGTTCTTGACATACGACCGCTAAAGGATCGTCTTATGAGCGGCGGTGTGGAGGAAATCCTTGAGATGATCGTTGATTCCTGGCCCAGCTGTTCAACCGAACAGACAACACAGCTACGCGAAGCAACATTGCAATCCAAGGATATTCCCATCCTATATTGTGAACCTCCAGAGCCATTCCGGGAGCGGTTGATGGGTTATGGCACGGAGATGATGATTGAGTTCGTAAGGGAAATTCCGCCCGAGTTCGTCCTTGGCGAAGAGGAGGTCGATCCTCAGGAGGCGGTTGATACCATGGCCACGAAGGAGTGGATCCGGCTAGTGCGAATCCTCTCACGAGTCATCTGGCTTATTCCGATCGCCTTGCTTGGACTCATCATGGCCTTGGCCATCCGATCATGGAGCGAATTTGGCCGATGGTGGGGAATACCGCTACTTTTGAGCGGGGTCATTATCTTTGGATATGTTCTCTTGATGCCTATCGGACGTGATTTTATGCTGCCTCGCTTGCTCTCAGATACCCGGTTAGAAGCAGAGTCGGTATATGAAATGGCAGAAATGGTCATTACCGGGCTGGTAGATGTCATCCGTGGACTTTTGGTGTTCCACGCGCTGCTGATTGGTGGTATAGGATTGGTTCTCTTGGTTGTCGGCTGGTTGATCGGTCGCCGCGCAGCTACTGCGAAACAGGGGCCTCCCGTAGAGAGATCAACTTTCCCATCAAGGGAGACACCTGTGGAAGAAGGCCCATCCTCAGGGTACATTCCACCACCGCCACCGGTCTCACCGATGCCTGAGGATGAAATACCGATTGAGGGCCCAGAAGAGTAGCCTTTTGGTAGTACGATATAGATCAGAGTGAAGCCATCCTGTGGCAACCACAGGATGGCTTCTTTGTTTCATCTGGGCGCAGGCTAAAACCTGCGGCTGCAGCGGTGGCTCCGGCAGAAATGTAGCCGCACCCTTTAGGGTGCGCAGAGAAGCGCAGGCTAAAGCCTGCGGCTACAAAAATAAGAATCTTCCTAGGTGTCATTCCGAGCGAGTGACACGAGCGAGGAATCCCTATGATGTATCTATCACAAAAGTTTCAACATAGGGATTCCTCGTCGCAAGGCTCCTCGGAATGACATTTAACATGGGTAGGGGCACACGACAGTGCGCTCCTACATGATCTGCGACCAGAAGTGGCGTTTCTGAAATCAGAGGTAGCCGCACCCTTTAGGGTGCGTAAAAATGCGTAGGACGAAGCCTGTGGCTACAGGAGAGGTAATGTTCGCAGATTCGAAACTTGCCTTTAGAGATCCGCAACCAACAAAGCCATGTAATTGCTCAGATTTGAGAACCTTTCAAACTTCCAGGTCGCTTCGATGACCTCGTCCATTCTCCGATCACTTAGGACGCCGTGTGCGTTAGCGCGGAATTTGGCCACGATCTCATCGTCGCTTAGTGGATCTTCGGGAGAGCCTTTGGCCACATCTGTTTGGGCGTTATATTCTTCACCGTCTTTGGTCTTGATGGTCACGCGAGCACGTTTGATTTTTGGGAAAATACGGTCGATCTCAGGATCCGCCAAGACCTTGATCTTTGGTAACAACTCCCAAATGCGGGGATCGCGTAATTTCTCGTCGTAAAAGGCTTCTGGCAGTACATTCCCGTCTGCTACAGCGACCGCGATGACATAAGGCAAACTATGATCAGCGGTCTCTTTCGTTTCTGGTTTGTATTTACTTGGATCCGATAGGATATCCGCGCCCCGTGTTGTCGTCTCGATCACGATCTCTGCCACATCTTTGTGTGTAATTTGATTATCACGGCAGACCTGAAGTGTGGCGCTGATCGGTTGGTGTGTGAGGGCTTCGGTAGGGAATGCCTTATAGCTACAACGAGTGATGATGAATTCTTGCCCGAGCCCTTTTAGCAACTCCTCAGCGTGCCAGTTCACATTCGACAACACTTCGATTAACCCCTCTTTACCCTCGATCACCTCCACGGGTCCGCCGTATCCCTCTCGTGCCATCAACGCCGCGTAAACGCCTGCTTGAGCGGCGAGTGGGTCAGCGGTGTTTTTCATATTGGTTAGGTGACCTGCGACGACGCCTCCGAGCGTGAAATGGCTGCTCCCGCTTATCCCGACGGCGGCTGTGAGCTGATCGCGATCTAATCCATACAAGCGGCCAGCCACCAACGGACTGACAAATTGGGTTAAAGAAGCGTGGTGCCATCCAACTTCGCGAATACCCGGTTCGGCGGCATGGCACCAGCGCATCTCTAATTCGTATGCGATGATGATCCCCACCAATACTTCTATACCGTCAACCCCGGTAGCTTCCCCAGCGGCGAGGGCAACACCGATGATATCCGAAGGGTGGCTCGGATCTTGTTCCCAATAGATATCGTTGTAATCCAATGCCCGTGTCAGAAGGCAGTTCATCAAGGCAGCATTGGGGGCGTTGGTACGAAGACCGCTTCCGATGACGGTGGCTTCAGGGATACCGCCCAGCTTTTCAACGAAACGATGCATCGAACGCATGTCTTCATTTCGTGTAGCCGTAAGTGCGCATCCCATACTGTCCAAAAGAAAGCGCTTGGCCTCATGTTGAGCTTCCTCTGGTATATCCGAATATTGTAGGGTATGTGTGAAATCTGCCATCTGTTGGCTGATGGATGTCATTACTTAATCTCCTGAGATTTCTTCTTTACGAGCAGCCATCAGCTATCAGCCTTCAGCGATCACCTAAAGTTCCTTTCCAATGAGAGAACCGAAACCTAATTGTATCTATAAGCTGACTGCTGAAAGCTGATAGCTAATAGCTCATATCTTTTCCACGATAGCATGAGCTACATCAAGGGTAGAACTTTCCCCCCCCATGTCATACGTACGTACTTTCCCTTCGGAGATCACCTTAGCGATCGCGCGTTCGAGCGCTTCAGCTATCTCACTCTCACCCAACCAATTTAGCATCAGCTTGACAGCAAGCAGCATTGCGGTCGGGTTGACTTTATACTGACCAGCATATTTCGGAGCGGAGCCGTGGGTAGGTTCAAAGACCGCGAAGTCGTCTCCGATGTTGCCGCTGGAAGCAAAACCGAGGCCGCCTACGAGTTGTGCCGAAAGATCAGAGACGATGTCACCGAACATGTTGCTGGTGACGATCACACCGTAGTCGTTTGGATTCTTGAGCAGCCACATCATTTGTGCATCGATGTTGGTCTCCCAGAGTTCAATTTTGGGGAAGTTCTTTGCTACCTCCCGGGCGACACGGGTCATCATTCCGCTGGTTTCCCGCAGCACATTTGGCTTCTCAACCAGCGTCACGGTGGGATAACCATACTGACGAGCATACTCAAATGCTTTTTTGATGATACGTCTTGCTCCCCTTGTTGTGATGACTCTAAGGCTTACAGATATATCTTCCCCAGGAATGTCATCGAAACGAGCCATCCTAGGGTTGAATTTTGCAATGATCGTCCGGACCTCATCGGGTAATGGATGAAATTCGACCCCACTGTAAAGTCCCTCGGTATTCTCACGGAAGACGACGAGATCGATGTCGTCTCGATAGTTGAGAGGATTACCAGGATATGCCTTACATGGGCGCAGATTGGTATAAAGGTCGAAGTATTGCCGAAGACCTACAATCGGACTTCTGTACGTCAATCCTTTCCCTTGCAACTCAGGTGCAAGTTCTAAATCAGCCTCGCCCTTTGGTTTTGATGTGATGGCGCCAAAAAGACCGCATGTGCATGTCTGCAACACTTCAATCGTCCGTTGAGGTAAGGGGTCTCCCTCATGACACCAAAATTCCCAACCGATGTCCGCCGGGACGTACTCTGCGTCGAGTTTCAACGCATCCAGAACGATTCGCGCGGCTTCCATTACGTCCACACCAATTCCATCCCCAGGCATCCAAGCGATTCGATATTTTGTCATTGAAACCCTCTTTTTGGAATATTATGCTATTAAGAATCAACTACTTGTCATACGGGCTTGATTGGGTATGGTTTCACGTAGCACACCTGCGACCAATAAACCTCCGAGAAGCAGAACAGCAGCGTTGAGATAGAACGGTGTACCATGTCCTAGGTTATCATACAACCATCCACCTGCTAGCGGACCGAACACCGCGCCGAGAAAATAAGCGAAAGTATAGAGACCATAACTCGTACCACGGAAATCTTCACCCGCGATGTCAGCGACGAAAGCTCGTTCTGCCGGTAGAGAGGTGACGTAGCCCAAGGATTCGACTGCCCACAAGGTTGCCAAGCCGAGGATGCTACGTAGATGTGGAATCAGCGCGGATGCGACGGCTCCTACCAATAGACCAGCGATCATCGGTGGTTTACGTCCCCAACGATCAGCGATTCTCCCCGTACGTGAAGGGAGAAAAGAACTGAGCAATGCAGCAGGAAGGTAAGCCGAGGCCAGCGCCCACACTTCTGCTTGGAGGATGTCTTGTAGAAATACCATCAACAGCGGCCAGACCATGGCTGTGGAAGCACCTGTGATGAAAACAATGCACATCAATGCAAATAACTGTCCTGAAAGAGGTCGACTCTCTATCTGAAGTGAACGTACAGCTGAACGAGTTTCTGGGACACCGCTCCAGCCGTACCACGCACCCAGGAGTGCCAGCACACTGTAGCATGAAAATATCCAAAACCAGATTTGTGTCCACGCAAGGTTAGGAAGAACTACGATCGCCACGAGACCGATCGTTGTGCCGATGATCGCGCCTCGATTCGCGGCCTCGTCGATGAGGCCAAAATTTTGGCCACGTCCAGTTTCTTTTGCCTTATCTGCGACGATCGTATAGGCAGTTAACCAGAGGAAGGCAGTTCCCAAACCCTGCACAAATCGGGCGATGGTTAGTAGGAAGACCGAGTTCGCGAAGGAGAACACGACCATGGCTACAGCATGGCCAAAAAGCCCAAACATCAGAAAGGGACGCCTCCCCCACCGGTCTAACGCTCGCCCGAGAAACGGTCGTACAACGACGGGTACGACGGACAAGGCGGAGAAGAACCCGCCGATTTCAAGTGCTGAGGCTCCCAGATCTTTTCCGTAAATAGGTAAAACAAAAGAGAGGATGCCAAAGGGGAAGGAAACCCAGAAGATCGCTCGCCATAAGTATCGTAAGGGATTTGATCCTTGAATGGGTTTGATGGAAGTCGCCTGACCGTTTTTCAATGAACTTTCCCTGTGATCGAAGTGGTTTCCATCCTAATTCCTGTTTGAAGTTTCTGACTTCAATCGGATGTTTTTTCTTCTGCGATCCCCTCTTCTAACTCTGTAATCTTTGGCGTGTGTAAGGTATCAATCCACCTGCCTCGAAAATCTCCATCACTGTTTCAGGGAGGGGAGGAAAGGTGAAAATCCCTGCTTTACAATGGATCTCCCCCTTCTCTAATCTAATTTCGATGATCTCACCATCCTGAATATCGTCCACGGCTTCCGGGCTGATCAATACCGGAAGCGCAGCGTTGAGGCAATTGCGGTAATAAATCCTGGCGAAAGATTTCGCCACTAGTGCTCCCAAACCGCTCTCCTTGAGACAAGTCACGGCTTGTTCGCGCGAAGAACCACAGCCCCAATTGGTCCCTGCTACGATGATGTCGTTCGTTTGGACGTTTTCGGCGAAGTTGGGATCCAGATCTTCGAGAGCGTACTTCGGCATTTCGGCTGGATCGCTGACGGTGTAAGTGTATTTACCAGGGAAAATCACATCTGTGTTTACGTTGTCGCCATATTTCCAGACGCGACCCTTGATCACATGCTTCGTGTTCATCAAAGAAGATCCTTTGGATGGATAATTTCTCCCGCGACCGCGGAAGCAGCGACAACCGCTGGGTTGGCCAGATAGATCTCGCTTTCTTTGGTGCCCATCCGACCACGGAAGTTACGGTTAGCACTACTAATGGTGACTTCGTTCACAGCAGGCACGCCCATGTGGTTGCCCATGCAAGGTCCGCAACCAGGACTTTCGACGACAGCACCTGCATTGAGGAAGATCTCGATGTACCCTGCCATTAGGGCTTCTTTGTATATCTGAGAAGAGGCAGGGATGATGATCAGCCGAGTTCCCTGAGCCAACCGGCGGTCAAATAGCACCTTCGAAGCCATGGCGAGATCTTCCAAGCGCCCGTTGGTACAGGTGCCGATGAATGCTTGATCGATGTGCGTACCAGCGACCTGAGAGAGAGGTTTCACGTTGTCCACTGTGTGGGGGCATGCGATCATTGGCTCGACTGTCGCGGCTTCATATTCTTTAACCGTTGCGTATTGAGCGTCTGGATCGGGCAAGATCGGTTCGTACGGACGCCTGGCTCTCCCTTCGAGATAATCGAAAACCTTCTGGTTAGGTGAAACGTAGCTGTTCTTTGCTCCCATCTCAGCTGTCATATTTGGCAAGACCGCACGTTCAGCGAGGTTAAGTGCATCTATGCCATCACCATGCCATTCGACCGACATATAGAGAGCGCCGTCAGCGCCAAGGTCTCCGATGACATGTAGAGCCAGATCTTTGGATGTCACACCTTCCTTCAACTGCCCCTTGACAACGATTTTTAAAGACTCTGGAACTCGCAGCCAAAGAGTGCCTAGCGCCCAAATGGAAGCCATCTCACTACGACCGATCCCTGCACCGAAAGCACCCATCACACCTGCGTGTGGAGTGTGTGAGTCCGAACCCAGGACCAACTCACCCGGCAAAGCCAAGCCCTCCTCAACCAACACCTGATGACATATACCACGACCAACATCGTAGAAGTGGGGGATCCCCTGATTTCGTACAAATTGACGGATGGTGCGGTGGTTTTCAGCGTGTTTAGTTGTTGGCGCCGGTGCGGCATGATCGAGGAATATAGCGTGCATCCCGGGGTTATATACTTCTTTGCCTCCCATGCGCTTGAAAATCTCATAAATGGCAGCCGAATTGTCGTGCGAAAGTGCTACATCGGGTTTGACCTCTACAATCTCCCCCGGATGTACTTCCTTCACACCGGCTTTCTTGGCCAGGATCTTCTCAGCAAAAGTCTGTCCCATGCTACTCCCTATTACGGATACTAAATATTAATCGGATTGTCTATGAAGAGCTCAAGAACTATTAAGCCCAAACGCCCTGTTGCCTTAGCGTCTAGGTTCTCCATCATCTATTGCCAATTCTTCGTCAAATCAAAATCCGTGAAATCAGCGTGATGGAAGATGATCGATTCGGGTCGCCGTTTAAATTTATCTCCTTCCCAGGAATGGGTAGCGATGACGTGCATTATTGCTTCGGGGATATCATGCTTGAAGCAAAGCCCAACACCGGTGAAGGGATGGCGCAGGTACTGGTACATGGTCGCCCACTGATATTCACCCTCCATCTCTCGAAACTCAATGAGTTTCCCCACGTCAGCTAATAGGGCACCTGCGACCAAGGTGTCATGATCGATTTCGTAGCGATCACCGTATGCCTCTTTAAGCACCGATTCCATCGCGATACATAGACGGCAAACGACGCTTACGTGTTTGGGGAAGGTGATATCAACATTCTCTATCAACAGCGTGTAAGGCATCTTTTGTAGATCGTCAACAGACCATCCCCCGATCTCCATAGCTTCGGCCCAGACGGCCAAGACCCGTTGACGAAGGTCGTCATCTCGAATGGCGTTGAATTCCGGGATCAGATTGGTTAAGTCTTTTTGCATCTCATTATCTCCAAGACTCAATGGGAGGGATCATTACGATGATATTTCTACTATTGATGAAGAGGGTGACTCCTGTTGAGAAAAGTGATCCTATGCCCTTCGGCAGGCTCCCCTCGGAATGCTCGTGACAAGCAGGGCAAAGCTCAGGATAAAACCTGTCGTAGGATTGAGTTGAATACACCCTGCGACGCTCGACAGTTTCCCCTCGGCTGCCCTTCGATCCTTCGACGAACTCCCCTCAACAAGCCATGTGGTGAGCTCGTCGAACCATCGGGACAGGCTGAACAATGAAGGCTCAGGGCATTGCATGTTCAGCGTGCTTCAACGATTGGCGTGCATAAGATTTAAAGTTGCCTGATCATCTGCGTTAGATCCCTTGGATCAGGACCATCGTAAACATGATCCGAAGGATGGATACGGCGCATAGGAGACTCTCGTGTCTGCTCCTCATAGATGTGGGCTACCAAACCTGGCACGCGAGCCATGATGAAAAAAGCATTGGCCAATTCGCGCGGCATCTGTAGATCGATGAGCAATGCTGCGATCGCGCCATCGACATTAATCGGCAGGTTTTTGCCGCTGTCGAGGAAAGCCTTTCGCAAGGCCTTAATCATCGCTACGCCCTCATCAGC
>DUEW01000196.1 GCA_011174845.1 Anaerolineae bacterium
CAAATTCGGCTGGCTACTTCGAGGGACATAAGATCCACTGCATAGCAGGTCAAGTGGAGGACAAAGTAGGGGTTCTTTTCGGTGAAGTCGACGGATCGATTACCGATCGCACAAAATGGGTAGCCAGTGTTTTCGAAACCATGCCCGGGTACGAAGGTGAGATCCGGACAGACATGGATGCCTGGCACAAGACCCATGTTGCTTTACTCTTCCCCTCACTGGGTCCTGCTCTCTATGCCGCCGGCACAGACAATTTCCGATTCTCTCGGACGCGAGATTTACTCGTCCTGGCGATACGGGCGATCCGCGAGGGTTTCCAAGTGCTCCACGTTTTGGATGTACCCATCGTCCCCGTAAAAATGAAGATTTTCGAATGGATCCCTGAGCCACTCCTGGTTCTCTTCCTGAGACGGTTCATCACCCACCCTGCCATGAAGATCGCTTTGGTGGGACATGCCAACGCCGCCCGAAGTGAGGTCCATCACCTGACGGATGAATTCTTGATGTTAGCCCGTCGTACATCCATCCCTACCCCTGCCATCGACCAGCTTTATCCATGCCTCGATCCTGAGACACCCCTAGTGCCAGAGGGAAGCAAGGAGATCCCCCTACGTTGGAGCGGCCTTTTGGCTTGGCTCTTTGGGGTGGTTATACTCATCTCGTTATTGTTAAGACTCACGAGAAGAAGAGAGGATGATGCCAAAGAGAAGTAACAACGAAGGATCTTTTCACCCCTCCCGGGTGACGACACTGGAGCATCAGAACGAGTGGAACCTTAACCTCCCCGGAAGCTTAAAGCCTCCGGGGAGGCATATACAATTCTGGTTACGAAGCTCCCGCGTCGTAATCAGAGAGGAATACTTATTTCTTACAGACGAATACCTTCAGCGCCGGACTCGTTAATTAAAGCTTCACTCGGAAAGTAAACCTCGCGTCTCAACAATACCAATCTTCCAGCGACTATCAACCATACCAGGGCATTGACTATCATGAACTCTGCCTCTTGCAGAATGTCGAAGAAGGCAAGATTGGAGACATTAATCATGAGATGGAACAGGGCTGCCACTAGACCAGGGGATACCAACGATTGAGATCATTTTCTTCGTCTGGGTAGCTGATCTCAAGGCAAGCAGGATATTCGGCAGGGCTACTCACTACACACCTCCATTGGATATCGTTAAACAATCCTGACACAGCCTGAAGTTACGAGATTTTTCCAACTCCTATCGAGTCCAGGTTCAACAGTATGTAAATTACGGTGTTTAGGACACACGCATATCATCTATTGTGGTGTGAATCTTCAATCGATCCTATCTTCTATTAATTCAGTTCGTCTCATGAATGAAATCTAATTGCGACATCGTGCTCCTGTCATACACCGAAAGGGTTTATCAAGGGATAAGTTTTGGGTTTAAATGGGGGAACCAAAAATACTTTTCCATCAGCTAGGTCTTCGATGTCTCATTCATTGAGTCATTTCTTAGCTACAGATTGAATGCCATCAAGCTTGTCTTCCATAACTTGCCTCAAAGCGCGTGGAGAAGTGCGGCGTAACCTAAAGCTATTGGAAGGTAAATGGCATTTGCCAAAAGTACGACGAGTATGTAGGCGAGTGCTGCACGTCCCTTGGGAACTCCAAGCTTGGGAGCTCGTACATTGCTGAAAAGGAAGATACTGAGTATCCCGAAAACGGTCGTGAGAAGGATCAGAATTCCCAAAATTGCAAAAGGACCCGTGAATATAAACAACAGAAGAAGAACAACGATCGCCGCAATATTGACGGCGGGATAAAGGAAAGCCCAACCAAGCGCTTCACCCCAAAAGCGTGTTGAGAGCCATTCATACTCCAATCCCAGGAAGCGACTCATGATGAAACGCCATGCGAACACCCATATCAGAATGGAACCTATCAAGCTGATCGGCCAGCTCGCGATGCTGGCAACTTCCTGGAACTTTCGCAACTCGAGGTCAGATTGTGTCTCTGTTGAAATCCCGGAGAAAGGGGAAATGAGGATGTCCTCGGAGGCATTGCTCATGTAGTAGGTTACCCGCCAAATGCGACCGAAATCACCCACAGCATTCTCAACGGCGAAGGCGGGACCTTCAGCATAGAGGATCTTTGGCCATTGATGATAGAACGTTTGACCTCCATATCCTGAGAGATCCTGACCTAATTCTGGGTAATCAACTTCAAAGTCTAATCCCGGTGGTGCGACGACATACACACGAGTCACCTCGATGGGATGTGCCCAAGCGCTACCCGTACCCAAAGGGTAGGCATAGTTGTGTTCTCCGCTACCGGTCTCCATGGCTACTCTCCAACGCATATGGATTCCCGGTTGAATTGATAAAGGACCATGTGAACCCACATCAGAGGAAGCCGCCTGTGTGCGAAGGTGAATAACGGCGATATGTTGACCCCGCACTCTCTCAAGCCCTTCGCGAACGGACGGGTCCAGCCCCGTCGCTTGGATGAAGGCTTGAAGATCCACATCCTGTTCCATGTCATAGATATCGATGGTGGAGCTTTCGGTTTCGAAGGTGCCCACCGGTTGGGGAGCACCACCCATCACACCGCAGCCCGAAAGCAACACAGCATACCATATAGGCCAACTCCAACCACCATTGATCACCAACGTCCCTGAAAGGAGCGAGAGCTGCACACTGGATTTATACTGAGCTGGCCGGCGGACCTCTCGTTCCAAAACAGAGTCCAACTCATCGGTCATCTCCTCATCGAACGCAAGCGATGTGGTCTCCGTGACTGAGAAGTTCGTGACCTCCAACCCAAGTGGGAGGAAGAATGTGACTTCGTTTGACTCTCCACTTTGGTCAAGCATGGAAATGAAAAGATCAACTCGAGCTTTATCATCCCCCAGGATCTTAACAACAGCGACTTGCTGACCTTCCTCAATATAAGACCACATTTCAGGATTACTGGGAATCGCGATCCCATCCGCAAATACCGCTCCCGGGATAGTTAGAGCCACCATGAGAAGACATATGGATAGCAGGTATCTTCGAAGACTACAGAACCTTCTTTTCATCTCTCACCTCCACAGATGTCCTCTCTCCTATGAATCGGAGAATCGAACAGGGACATCCGAATGCAATTCGCCTGCATCATCTTTCACATCGACGGTACTTTCTTGTTCCATGAATTGTAGTGGTGGATTGCCGTTCCGCAACCCACTCGCTCCTCATGATCCGAGGGAAAAAATCCATAACCTCCGACACGCTGATGCATGTACACCATTATGTGAAAGGGTATGTGGTGATCTTAAGATCGCCCAAAGTGAATTAAAAGGCTTGACATTCTTTTGATAAACAAGTGATTTTTTCTCGATCGGCATGGGTCGCCACAAAGTTTTTGGGAGAGTGTATACTGAACATCGAAAACGAGTAAGGATGCTCATACCGCGACAAATGAAAGGCAGACCGTAAGGCTGTGAATGAAATCCCGTCCTCCAACCAACGTGTGCAACCGACCCTGCTTCGCAGTTGACCATAACTGTACTGCACGCATCGAGTCAAAAATTACATTGAAGCTGATTTTCACGCGGTCGTGTCGTGGACGAAACAGAGACCTTTAGCACTGCAATATTGTGAGGAACCCCGCAGCCTGCTGCAGGTGTCACGTATATGATCGGAGGCGCAGTCGCCGCTTAGGCTTGTGGATTTCCGCTGGGCGAAGTCTATCTTCATTCTCCGGAAGATCTCATCATCGATAAACTATGATATTACAGCCTCAGCCTACAAACAAAACACCTGCGAGACACCACCAGCATTATGATGACTCTCGCTGACGAATTGGATATCGAATACATCGATGGTTGGGTCAATCAAAAGGGATTAGTCAGCCTGTGGGCTAGGTTGTTGGCGAAAATCCGACCGCAACAATAATAGTTTTAACGTACCACGACGATGAGTCACAATCTAAAGGGATAGATAAAGAAACGAAAAAAGAATGAGGTGACAATGGAGATCCCATTAGAGTGGAAAGCGATCGACTTCAAAGGAGTGCGGGGACCGATCTTAGTGATCGGTGCACCAGATGTTGGAAAGAGCACTTTTGCCCGGAC
>DUEW01000197.1 GCA_011174845.1 Anaerolineae bacterium
ACGACCTTTGTAAAATAATCTCAATGTAACCAAAAGGCTAACGGGAATAGCCCTTCTCACAGTACTATACCTGTTAGCCTTTCGGCCGCAACTCATTTTAAAGTTCTGACTCCACTGAAAAAGGTCAAGATTACTTAGGATTTGCTTCTGTGAGGTGAAATTGTGAGGCCATTAAATTATGGAGAAAGGATCCCGAGTCCTATCTCTGTGGGCACTACTACTCTTGAGAGATTGTAAAAGATTTGGTAATCCCCGATTCTCACCTCTTTCCACCGCACATCCAATCCTTTGAAAGACGATCTGATGTATTCATCAAGCGCTGGATGATGGGTCGTTATGTAAGCCACCCGTTCACTTATAGCAACCTGATCTTCATAGGGTTCATAACGGCTATCGCGAGGTGTATATCGGAAGTCTAAATGGTAAGGCAAGTAGGGAACGAAGATAAGATCCTCATTTGAAAGGAAAGCCAATGGGTAGGAAACCCAATAATTCGAATACCCCCTGCTCTCACCTCTTTCTGAAAGAAAATGGATCAACGCGCGATCCTGACTATGGTCAATCTGGGTAACTTCATCGAATTGAGTTGTGATTCCGGGTGGATTTCGTATTGCAGATTCGATCGTGCCCCAGAGGTTAAACCCAAGAAGGCCAAGCAAGATCAGCACTCGCAATCCTGTCCGATATCTGCCTTTGAGATCTACCAAGAAATTTGTCACAAGCAACGCCATAGGAACGGCTAAAGGTAGAAAATACCGACCAGATGGATCAGCACCGAAGGGAGTAAGTGTAAAACCAAGAAGCAGTGTAAATACAATACCCATCATTAGGTAACGACCCAATCGCTCAGGACCTGGCCTGCGCCAACTGAGAATTCCGTAGCCAAGGATGATCAACCATACGATCAGAGCAAAGGGCATAAGCGGGAGGCTCAACCAACGGATCTCCCACGGCGGTCGGAATCCGAGGCTGACGGTGCTCCCGAAAATGAGTAAATGCAGTATTCGCGATCCTATTGCGGCCAAAGGGTCAGTTGGAGATGCACCAGCGATCGCAGAACCGGCAAGTTCTTGGATTAGAAACCCCTGGTCGTGGAACAATCCCCAGCCTAACCAGGGTAAGACGCCTATTACAAGCGCGATGATAAGACCAAGGAATTTCTTCAACACTTCACGTTGGTTTTGTGTTCTCCATAAACTCCACAAGATCAAACCTGCTGTTGGGATTGTGTAAACAAGAGTTAAACCAAAGACCCAGAATCCAAAACCTGCTAAAAAGCCCCATGCTAGATAGGGCCACAACACATCGCTATTTTTGGCTATGCGAAGGCTGATCAGTGATAACAGGTTGCCAATCAGGAGTGCCTCCCCATATCCCCCGAGTGAGACCGTTGTATAGAGCGTGACATTTACCGTCGGAATGGCCATCAGTAAACCAGCAAACAGCATCGACTCCCTAGCACCAAATATCCTCTTCCCTAAATACATGGTAGTCAGTATCGTACCAATGTAGAGTAGGATTTGAACTACACGGATGATGATCACTTTTTGACCGAACAACGCAAAGCCTAAAGCTACGAGTGAGGCGTCAAGACTACCCATGTAAGCCTGCCCATAAAAGAATACGGGCCAGCGTCCTTCCAAGATGTGACGGGCCATCAACCCAACAATCGCCTCATCTGCGTTAAAGGGAAAGGCGTCAAATGCCAGCAGCCCAAGCTTTAATCCAAGCGCGATCAGTGTCACCGCGACGGCATAAACCCAAGGCGGTAACCCGCTAAGAAGCGACTTTCCTGTGTCCGAACTGGTCGGTATAATGCTACGATGCGATTGAAAAAAGCGTTTCAACTTGAGTTCCTCATCGTCCTCATTGCGCTGGTCGCACGTCTTCTCCCTGGTCCACGCACAATTGATGACGCCTACATAACCTTCCGCTATTCTCAAAACCTTCTGAATGGATACGGATTTGTGTATAACCCAGGCGAAGCCGTGCTTGGGACCACAACTCCACTGTATACGTTACTCATGGCGGGCTTGGGCTTACTTACTGGCGGTAGTCAAGCTCCTTTCCCAATCCTCGCTTTAATAGTCAACGCAATCGCTGATGGTCTCACATGTTTGCTACTGATAAGGTTGGCAGAGGCTCTCGGATACCGCCGTGCTGGGTTAGCGACCGCCTCAATCTGGGCCATAGCGCCATGGTCGGTGACCTTCGCAATTGGTGGTATGGAGACTAGCCTCCTTATCCTCTTGGGGATGGCTACATTTTACTTTTATTCAATCGATAAGCTAGTCGCTGCTTCATTGTGTGGAAGCCTCAGTCTGCTCACGCGTCCTGATGCTCTGCTCCTTCTAATCCCTCTCATCATTGAACGCTTTAGACGCACGCTAGTGTCAAATCGACACAACTTATCTCGTTTACCCATTACCATTCCCGAAATTGGTGTCTTTGTCATTCCGATCGCGGTTTGGGGGATCTATGCCACGACGTTCTTTGGTAATCCAATTCCAAACTCGCTGGTGGCAAAAGCCGCAGCATATCACCTGCCATCTGAGGCTGGAATCGTCCGCCTGCTCCAACACTATGCGACACCCTTTCTCGGTCATCTCACCTTCGGGACATGGTGGATAGGGGTCGGCCTTATTCTCTTTCCGGTATTATTCGGATTGGGTGCCCTTAAGCTATTTCGCGAGAGACCAAGCGCATGGCCCATTTTGGTTTATCCATGGTTGTACATGCTTACTTTTTCTGTCGCCAATCCTCTTCTCTTTCGGTGGTACCTCACACCCCCTCTTACCATCTACTTCCTCGGGATATTCATGGGCGGTGAGCGTCTCGCATCCGACATAAAGTCAAATCTACCCCCCATCATCCTCATTACCATTGCCCTTGCACTTACCCTGCAGGGATGGGTTATTCACCCTGATCATGGCCCAGATCGTCCAACTCCACAAATGGCGTATATACAGCTAGAACTTCACTATCAACGTGCGGCTGAAATACTGCAAGCTCAAATCCAACCTGGTCAAGTGCTCGCGGCCGGTGATATCGGCGTATTAGGCTATGTTACGCAGGCTCATATCCTAGATACTCTCGGATTGATCACTCCTCAAGCCTCGAAGTACTACCCATTAAATGACAGCGCCTATGCTGCAAACTACGCCATCGCATCTGATCTCATCAACGATTATCGACCCGACTTCATCGTCTTCCCAGAAATTTATGGACGCAAAACTCTCTTGGAAGATCCCATGTTCCTTAAGAGCTATGATTTGATGAATACGATTCCTACCGACATTTATGGGTCAGAGGGGATGTTGATCTTCGTCAGACATTAAGCCCCCAACAGATAATCACGTCTCTCTTCTTATCTGTAGGACCACCGCATAACGAGGGGTGGAGGCAAGCGATTAGCGAGACATCGATGTACACCTCGAGGTGTATCTTTTAATCACGATATGTTTCCAAGATATCTATAGAACATGGGAAAAAATAATCCGCCTCGCTTGAATTAGCGAGGCGGATTTATCATTCTTATGTGTGCCAACCTTGACGATTGTAGCACCTATTCACGCAGATAATCGACCAACTTACGACGATGCCCCGGATGCCTCAGTCTGCTCAAAGCTTGGGCTTCAATTTGGCGTACTCGTTCTCGCGTGACCCCCATTTTTCGTCCCACTTCTTCTAAAGTATAGTTCTGACCGTCTAAGAGACCATACCTTAATTGGAGAATACGCACCTCACGTGGTGGCAGATTGTGCAGTACTTCCTGTAGATGTTCTTTGAGCATGTGCTGCGTAACCATCTCGGGTGGCGCTGGAGCTTCCTCATCCTCGATGAAATCTCCAAGGACCGAATCCTCCTCCTCGTCAGTTGGGGTCTCCAACGATAGAGGTCTTCGTGCCACCTGGATCATATTTTCAACCTTCTTCGGAGGCACATCGAGTTCTTGTGCAAGTTCTTCCGTCGTCGGCGACCGACCAAGCTTCTGAGTGAGCTGGTGGGACACTCGAAGAAGTTTGTTGATTTGATCGCCCATGTGAACGGGCACACGAATCGTACGCCCTTGGTCGGCGATGGCTCGCGTTACGGCCTGACGAATCCACCAGGTAGCATAGGTGGAGAACTTATGCCCTCGGCGATAATCGAATTTCTTAGCCGCTCTAATTAGACCGATATTGCCTTCCTGGATAAGATCGAGGAAGGGCACACCACGACCCATGTACTTCTTGGCAACGCTTATAACCAATCGTGAGTTGGCAGTGATCAGATGTTCACGAGCGGCCCAACCATCTTCAACATGCATCTGCAGTTCTGAACGGCGTTTGTTAGATACCGCTCCTCTGGCTAACTCCTCACGCGCATATCGCCCTCTCTCGATACGCTTGGCCAGCATGACTTCTTCGGCCGCTGTGAGAAGTGGTACGCGGCCCACCTCCTTGAGGTATAGACCAACGGTATCATCCGTATCAACGGCTGCGAGATGGTTCTCCTCTTCTGCCGCGTCACCTGCGCCATCCTGGTCCGTCAATTCACCAGGTTGAGCAAGGTCATCTTCTGGTTCACTATCGAGAAAGGTGATGCCTGCGCCAAGTAGTGCGGCGTACGCATCTTCCAATTGATCAATATCCCGTTCGACTTCCGGAAAAAGGGCCAGGATATCGTCAGTGGTAACGTACCCTCGTTCCTTTCCTAGCTCGATCAACTGATCAATCGCAGGATGATCTTCGTCCGCTCCAAGAACTTCATCGGTTTCAGGTTGCACCATGCGCGCTTCAACTTCAGGCACTTTCCAGCCCTGTTGTGATTCCACTCCTACTTTGGACACCTTCTTCACTTTCGCCATATCTGAGTCAAAGTACCCCTTGTTTATTAGATTCGCATTAATCCTTCTGATGATCTCTTACTTACTCAGGTCCTTTAATATCTTACAATACAATATAAATATTAACTCCATACTAACAAACGGACCAACGATAAGCCTTCGTTAAAACTACTCTTTCCCACCTACCCCGTTCGTATGCATCATTGTATGAACAAAAAGCACTGCGGCCGTTGATTACCAGGCAGCATGTGCTCCTAGTCCGTTATTCGAATGCAACATCTAGGTAACACTATACAAAAAAAGGGATACCGGAGTCAATAAGCAACGCTAATTTTCATCAAATATTCATCTTGGTTAAAATCTATCCCTCAGGTCAAGAACTTGACACTACATTACTCGGTTTGTACAATCGAACCGTTTACTACATTGACGCTATGAAATAGGAGCTAGGACTCATGTATTTCATGGAAGGTTTGACAACCTTTGAGCAATACGCCATTTGGGGAGTGCTAAGTGTGGCGATCCTCGGCTTGCTCTACGCCATTTTCCTGCGGTTCCAGATCCTACAAGAGGATAAAGGAACGAGCAGGATGCAGGAGGTGTGGAATGCTATTCGGAACGGCGCCAATATTTATCTCAACCAGCAACTGAGGTCGATCCTGCCCTTAATCGCTCTTCTCACCCTGGCGCTCTTCTTCTCCGTCTACATCGTTCCGCCAACAGTTGAAGCGATGGAAAGATTTCGCGGCATGGAGGAAAGCTCGGTTCGGTTGATCGTCGGTTTGGGACGAGCGATGGCTTTTATCATGGGAGCCGGATTTAGTCTTACCGTAGGTCAAATCGGGATGAGAATGGCGGTACAAGGAAACGTGCGTGTCGCGGCAGCATCTCGACGCTCGTTCGGTGATGCTCTCCGGATCGCTTATCGTGCTGGCACCATTACCGGTATGCTCACCGATGGTCTCGGTCTTTTCGGTGGTACGATCATCTTTATCTTTTTTGGCATCGCTGCGCCAGATGCTCTGCTCGGCTTTGGCTTTGGTGGAACGCTGCTCGCCTTATTCATGCGTGTTGGTGGAGGGATCTACACCAAAGCTGCCGATGTTGGCGCGGATCTAGTTGGAAAAATCGAAGCCGGAATACCAGAAGATGATCCACGCAATCCGGCAGTAGTGGCGGATTTGGTAGGTGACAATGTTGGTGATTGCGCAGGTATGGCGGCCGATATTTTTGAATCCTACGAGGTCACCATTGTATCGGCGCTGATCCTCGGATTAGCCTTGTGGCACATCAGCGGTCATCTACACTGGATCATCTATCCCCTTCTTGTACGAGGCATCGGAGTCCTCTCATCGATCGTTGGTACCTACGCCGTCAGGAGTGAGCCGGGCGAGAGCGCCGATGCGATGAAAGCGATCTTTCGTGGATTTCTTTCCTCAGCGGCGATCTCGATCGTCCTCTTCGGCCTGGTGGCATACTTCTACATGACATCCGTACCTGGTGGATGGTGGCGCCCCTTCCTAGCAACAGCGGTGGGAGTCGGGTTGGCCATTTTCATCGATCGCATGACCGAGTACTTTACCAGTTCTCACAGCCCTCCTGTCCAGGAGATCAAGAAGGCTACCAACACCGGGCCCGCGACGACCATCCTCTCCGGCATCGCTCTAGGCTATGAATCTAGCGTATGGGCGATTGTGGTCATTGCCATCACGATCTTCGCTTCGATCATCATCTTTGGGACCATCCCTGGCATCGAAGGTGCAGACCAAGTCTCCTACATTCTCTATGGCGTAGCGATGACCGGGATCGGCATGCTGACCCTAACCGGGAATAACGTGGCGATGGATTCCTACGGTCCAATAGCTGATAACGCCAACGGCATCGGTGAAATGTCATGGCAGGATATGGACGACGAGGACACGAGAAATGCGAAGCAAATTCTGGCCGACTTGGACGCAGTCGGGAATACGACCAAAGCAATCACCAAGGGTGTTGCCATAGGTTCAGCGGTTATCGCTGCTGTTTCGCTTTTCGGTTCTTACCTCATCGATGTGAGCCGCGCACAAGCGAATATCGGTGTCCCACTCGCGGAGCGAATCAATGAGGTGGGGATACGTATCGACATGCCACAGGTCTTCGTTGGTATGCTGATCGGAGGAGCCTTGCCTTGGTTATTCTCCTCCTTTACGATCAACGCAGTAAGTCGAGCCGCTGCACTAATCGTAGAGGAAGCACGGCGCCAATTTGATTTGGGAGTTCTAGAAGGTAAGGTTAAACCCGATTACAGTCGACCGGTCGCGATTTCCACCACTGCTGCTCAAAAGGAGCTTGTCTCTCTGGCTTTATTGGGAGTAGTAACCCCCATTCTTGTCGGACTGGTGCTCCAGGTTGAGGCATTGGGAGGATTTCTCGCTGGGATCATCCTCTCCGGTCAGTTGTTAGCAGTTTATATGAACAATGCAGGAGGCGCATGGGACAACGCGAAAAAGGCCATCGAAGACGAACCTTCAGACCCTAGCAATAACATGGGAAAAGGTTCTGATCGTCATATGGCGAGTATCGTCGGTGACACTGTGGGAGATCCGATGAAAGACACCGCCGGCCCATCGTTGAACCCGATGATCAAAGTTGTAAATTTAGTTTCGGTCATCATCGCACCGATTATCGTCCAGTATCAGCCGTTAGGTATCGTCGGCTGGACGATCGTCGCCATCCTCCTGGTTTTACTCGGTCGGGCGATCATCCAAAGCAAGCACCCTGCTCCAGAAATCAAAGCTGAGACCGCCTCAGCTGGTGACTGACGAACAGCTCACCTACTCATGTCTAACCATCAGGTTTGAAGGTAGATATCCCTATATTTCTATCCAACAAATTTCTCGATCCTGGGTTGTGATCGAGAAGTTGTTATTCTTTGATATGTAGAAATACCCATCAGTAGCTTCACCCACCCGCTCACCGAGGTGGAGAGTAACTAGACCGGTCCTTATCCAAAGGGATTCTAAGCAACGCTTTCACAAACAACATATAATAACTGCCCCAGATGATACACAAACTACTTGCCAACGAATCGGTCCGGGCTCATGGTTTGGCAATTGCCTTCTTCATCATTCTGACGTTAACGGTGACCTGGCCGCTTGCACTGCACTTTACGGATCAAGTGCCTGGTTGGTATGTTGCCGACAACTACGAATACCTTTGGAAGATGTGGTGGTTCAAACATGCCTTACTTGACCTTCACCAGAGCCCTCTCGTTGCACCGCATATTTTTTACCCCCAAGGTTTCCAACTAGCTCATGCTGAACTCTCACCCCTTCATACCCTAGTAGGTCTTCCTCTAACGTGGTTATGGGGTGAAATACCGACCTACAATCTTTTCTCTATGCTTTCTTTTATCATCACTGGGTGGGCAACTTTCGCCCTCATACGCCGATTGACAGGTAACAACTGGGCTGGATTGATAGCCGGTGTTCTATTATCCCTCACACCCTATCACATCGTCCGATATGGTGGAATAATCCCATTGGCGTCGATCGAAGGAATCCCTATTTTTTTCTTAGGGTTGGAAATCTGGTTTTCGGAGCGTCGATTACGTTGGATCACCATCGCTGGCCTCGGCTTTGCATTGTCAGCATGGGCTTCTCTTTATTATGCTGCAGGATTGCTCCTACTTGGGCCGATCTACGCGCTTGTGCGATTAAGACCCCTTAAACAGTCCCTTAAAGAGAAGAAAACTTGGATCGCGGTGGGGCTTTTAGCAACCATCATATTGGTCGCACTTGGACCCCTAGCATTGCCATACATACAACTAGGTCGTCAAGTGGACTTACTGATTCAGTTAGACGAGGTTGATTTTTGGTCTGCAAGTTTGAGTGATTATGTGATACCCCCTGGACTTCACCCACTCTGGGGGAATTGGGTACGAGATAAGCTGCTATCCATCCCCGTTGAATATCCACAGATCGCGCTCGAATTTATCCTCGGCGCAGGTTGGATCGGTCTCTTGTTCGCACTTTACGGTTGGCGCCAAAGTCCTTCCCCGGCCCGGCAAGCGATCTTCTGGCTGTTATTATCCGCTTTCCTGCTAAGTTTGGGACCCAGGCTACATTTGGGGAGACACGCTGTAGTCATACCAGCACCTCAAGCGATTGTTGATGGATTTCATCGTTTGATGAACACCCTCGGTGAGTCACTCCCCTCTGGGGAGAGTTACCAACTTCTAGAAGCAGATGGGCTCACGATCCCCTTGCCAGCATTACTCTTACGCTGGTTGCTCCCCACACTCCAAGGCATGCGTGCATGGAACCGTTTTGCGGTCTTTGCGATCATGGGCCTTTCTCTGTTAGCTGGTTTGGGTTTTGCATCTTGGGTGACACAGGAACTCGCGCCACCTTCTTATACACAAGAGATCAGGCATCGCCGTAAGCAAATCGCAGGCATCATTGTCGTAGCACTTGTGATCTTCGAACTTTGGCCAGGTCGAATCCCTCTGCAAAACGTCCAACCCCGCCCCGTGGATGAATGGCTAGCGATGCAGGCGGATCAGTTCACGATCATGGAACTTCCCCTTACGAGCGCTCTTAGCGCCCCACAGATGCTTTATACTCGCTACCACGGAAAACGAATAGCTTTTGCCTATGGAACGTATTTTCCCTATTGGTATCGTCAAGAGTTTCCTGAGCTACTTGATTGCCCCGATCTAGCATGCCTTGATTTGCTTCAGAGTTGGGATGTTCGCTACCTTTTGCTAAATCGGCAAGCTCTGCCTGAAGGCTCTCAGCTTGAAGAAGCCCTTGACCAAACCGCAGAGCTGAGCCGTGAAGTGGTGTTAGATGGGATCGTCGTCTATCAGCTACGAAAGTAGGTCGAAGGCAAGTGACAGGCTTGAGCAGGGGGTTTCATGATCTCCAGGAGGAATCAGCCAGTAATTGAAAACAAGTAGAAAAGCTTGCCATAGATCAAGAACCCCATATGGTAAATTAGGCTGGAATTGATGTATTCATCAATAGGGCACTATCTCCTGACCTGCGACTCATTGCCATAGAATACGACTCTTATAGGAATTCGCAGAATTTAAAACCATTCTCGTTTAACCTTGAACTGCATCCCCCTTCAACTCTTTTGATTTACCGAGTTTCTACCACGCTTCGGAGGCTTCTTAAATCATTAATCATCTCCAGTTCCTTGGATTTGAATTCGATCACTCGGCTGATGTGTTTGTATAACTGCTCGTAGTATGCATACCTCACGAACCAATATCCAAGATTGATAGTTATACCCTGGGGGTGAGAAGTAATTCTATAAACATATATGAATTCACATTAAGATTGGAAAACAGCAACGGCTACCTATCGTGATGCTTTCGCTCAATATCTATCTACAGTAGAATGTTTTTCTCATGGGCATCCTATCACACAATGTCCTAGAATCGTTAAGACCTGCAATCCAAGATACCTGGATATGCTGCTACTCACTAAAAACCTTGAATATTTTTAGAATGATACTAATCGGTTCGTTAAGCTGGGATCTCTTTTTTACTAAATGAATCGATCCTTATCTAGCCATTGGTTTACACCGTTCAGATTACTCACACTTATTGCACTTCTTCTAGGTGGGGCTATAAGCCTATATCACCTTAGTGAGCCTAGCTTATGGCTCGACGAAACATATACATGGTGGTTCTCCACGATGTCATGGGATAAGCTGCTTGAGGCTATACGCCTTGATGGGGTCAATCCGCCAGTTTACTACCTCGCAGTTAAACTATTGACGACACCCTTTGAACTGAATGAATTCACTCTACGTATTCTGTCTTGGCTTGCCCACATTGTGGGCTTGATTTGTGCTATTGCCGTAGGGTACAAAGTTGGAGGTCGCATCGGAAGCTTAGCTGGTGGATGGTTCTGGGCTTTCCATCCAATGACAATATGGTATGCGAGAGACGCCCGTCCTTATGCCTTGGCGGTAATGTTTGCTGCAGCTCTTACTCTAGTGTTCATCACTTTGCAAAGACGAGACTCATTCTCAGCATGGATTGGCGCCATACTCATCATAACTTTGGGGCTGCTCACCCATTATTTTTTCTTAGTACTTGCCATTTCGTTATTAGTTATCACAATAACCGATCTTCATCATAACCCGCTCTTTTTCCGACGCTGGACATTGGCGGCTCTCATCAGCTTCGTGCCATTGGCACTCTGGCTCATTTGGTATTTCGCTCAACCACAACCCTCATTGGGGATCGGCTGGCTTCTACCCCCAAAGCTAATCGATATACCCATCACATTTTGGAACCTACTATCAGGCTTCGGTGGTTTGAATTCATGGCCAGCGAAACTCTTTGGAGGTTTCGCACTTTTATTGCTGGTAACAGCCTTAATTTACGATGGGAATAAACGGATCAACCGGAGGATCTTCATCTTGGGCATCTTTCTGCCCATTGGGGTTATCTGGCTCATCTCACAACGGAGACCAATTTATCACGATCGCTACTTTATCGTGCTCTTACCAATGGTTGTGATTCTCGTCAGTTCAGGGTTCGAAAGCGTATGGTATGAGATCAAGCGTCGATTTACCCTACGAAAGCGTCGGTTTATCCTCGGCGGGTTAGTTCTCTGTGCAGGCGCAATTGGGTTATTCTCCGGTTTACAAGTGCACATCGATGAAAAATACACTAAAGAGAACTGGCGAGCGTTAACCGAATTCTTAAAGCAAGATACTGCGGTACGGACATCGATTTTGCTTTCCGAGCCCGAAGCATTGTTACCCCTTACGTATTATGGCGTTGATGAGATTGATCCGAACTTTATTGAGAAAACCTCCTCATGCGATCCGGATTGTTGGTGGATCCTTCGTCAGCCGTATACAGCCACGCACGCATTTAGTCAGGCCATCAGACAACCAGGACGGTCATGGGAACCGGAACTTCCAGAGGGCTGTTCCATCACTGATCGGTGGGAGAACCATGCCGGACTATTTTCGTGGCACGTACACTGCAGAGTAGCTGAAGGTGATGGAAATTGAATAGTAGGCGATCTTGGCTCACTATCATTGTCATAGTACTAGCAGTCGTCTTATGCATTCTGCGCTGGCAAGTTCCCGAACGAACACTCATTTACACAGGCGCACAAGCCCTCTTTGATTCATTCTTTGCTCTTGCCCTGCTTGGATTCATTCTACTTCTGGCTGGCGGGTTAGGCTTGAAGGTCCAACGACGGCTTGGAACCACCACCAATTCCACAGCGCTGGAGCAGGCTGTATTTGGAGTCGCAATTGGATTGGGGATTCTGGCCTACGGAGTGCTGATCCTGGGCTTGGTAGGGTTTCTCACATCCACAGCGATTCTAATCTGGCTTGTTCTAGCGGGGGCGATCGCCTGGCCCGAATGGACGGAAATCATAGAACAATTGCTGGCACGGGTGACCTCAAGGTCCTTCTCGTGGGTCGGAACGCGATCTTACCTTATATATTTCCTCCTGCTCGGCTGCATCTTCATGATCCTGGCCATCCCCCAAGCCCTTGCTCCTCCTTGGGACTACGATGCCCTGGTATATCACCTCCAGGCTCCGAAGCTTTTCCTGCAGGCTGGTCGTATCAAATTGCTGCCTGATGTCTTCCAGGCTAACGGACCAGCAACCGTGGAGATGCTCTACACGCTCGGATTGGCCTTCGGTACTGATGCTTTTGCGAAATTGATTTATCTGACCTACGCTACGATCTTGGTGATGGCGACGGCCGCGTTCGGTCACCGGTATCTTGGCAAGAACCGTGGTTGGATCGCTGCGGCTGTTTTACTCGGGACTCCTATTCTCCTTGTGTGGACCAACCTAGCCAATGCAGATATGGGATGGGCGTTGTATGAATTCCTGGCAATCTATGCCTTGATACGTTTTCGGGAAAGTGGTCGTAAGTCCTGGCTGACCCTTGCCGGTCTTGTAATGGGATGGGCTTTAGGGAGCAAATATCTTGCGTTGGGAGGGATCGGAACGCTGTGCTTGTGGCTTTTATGGCATTCGATGAGGGGTGAACGAAGGGTGAATATACAATCGGTAATAAGTTTTGGATTGACTGCATGCCTCCTCGGATTGCCATGGTACCTCAAGAATGGAATATTATCCGGCAACCCTTTCTACCCCCTTTTGCTTGGTGGACCTGGTTGGAGTGCAGATCGTCTCGCCATGCTCATGCGATTCCAATTCAGCTTCGGTGATGGCAAGACACTTGCAGATTACCTTCTCCTCCCCTTGAGACTGTACACCCACCACTCCTTGTTCGGCACATATATGACCCGGATAGAATTTCCCAACCTGCTGTTTCCCGTCGTTCTGCTCTATCCGCTGCTACGGCGGGATCGAGTCTGGGATGCTTTGGCAGGCATCACGGGACTTCGTTTCATCATGTGGGCTCTAACCTCACAGGTAACACGCTACCTGTTGCCTCTCTTCCCAGGCCTTAGCCTGCTCACCATATTTGTGCTCCTTCGTTTGGGCAGACTAATCCGGGCGTCGGTCGTCCGACATATCCTTGGCGCCGGACTTCTGGGAGGCTTAGTAGTAACCACCCTCGTCTATCAGATCATTTTTTTTTGGAGTATCTCCCCACTGGCGGTGGTTCTGGGCCTGGAATCTAAGGACGCGTTCCTGCAACGCACGGTATATGACTACCCGGCATTAAAATATGCTCAAGATCAGCTGCCAACAGATGCGCGCATCATGATGATGTGGGATGGACAGGGATACTACTGCGATCAACGCTGCCTGCCCGATGCTGAGCAGGCACAATGGACGCTTATATCAAATACCATCTATGAACCTTTATCGCTGGCGAGTGCATTGAAAGAACGAGGCGTTACACATATGTTACTGAGTATGGAAGGTCTAAATTTCCTCTTGCAACATGATCCCATGGGACAGCATTTAGCAGCCGCAGAATTATACTTGCATCAATTCCGCCAAGCATGTACAAGGGAACTCTATCGCGATCAATACATGATTTTAGATGAGATTACATGCCACTGATGACGACTCAAATTAGATTCGTCTGCTGATCGCAGACGCGAAAGGTATACCTCTCTATGGAAACGATGCTGACCCTGTGAAAATTAGAACTTCACATATGACTTAAGAAAAAGCTGGAGATACCCTTAATATGGAAGTTCTTGACTTCGCTTGAACTATCAAAAATTGAAACCCTTTCATGAAGGAATAGCTTATGAGTTCTAATCGCATTGCTTATACTGTTGTTGACTCACAGGAACATGATCTTCCTGGCCATCCAGAGAATCCGCGTCGTTTTCAACACTTCCATCGACTTACCGAGTCCCCTTTTTCTGAACAGCTTCTCCGAGTTGAGCCACATGAGGCTCCTGTGTCAGTTGTCACCTCAATCCACCCACCTTCCTACCTTACGGAATTAGAACAAGCTGCGTCTCGAGGTCCAGGGTTTATCGACCACGGTGACACATATGTCACCCCTGCCTCGTATCAAGCTGCACTTGAAGCCGCAGGCGGAGCTCTAAACGTCGTAAATGCCGTCATCGACGGTCAAGCCAGGAGCGGTTTCGCACTCGTGAGACCCCCAGGACATCACACCTCGGCTACACGACCCTCGGGTTTCTGTTTACTCAACAATATCGCCATCGCTGCCCGTTATGCCCAATCGCGCGGTTATCCACGGGTGATGATCGTCGATTTTGATGTTCACCATGGCAATGGAACCCAAGCCCTTTTCGAGAAAGATCCGAGCATCCTTTACCTTTCGACACACCAATATGGAATTTACCCTGGGACTGGCTCGATCCAAGAAACCGGCTTAGGTGAAGGGAGTGGTTCGGTAGTCAACATCCCTCTCCCCGCTCGTGCCGGTGACCAAGCCTTCGAAGCCATCACCGAACAGGTGATCGAACCCATAGCGAATCGTTTTGGACCGGATATTCTTCTGATCTCTGCGGGATTTGACGCACACTGGAATGACCCGCTTGCAAGCTTGCAATTGTCAACGACCGGATACAATCAGCTTGGCATAGCTTTATTACGCATGGCCGAGAGCTTGTGCGAGGGCAAGATCGTATACTTCCTTGAGGGAGGATACGACCCAGATGATCTATGGGACAATATTCTCGCCATTCTGTATTCTCTAAAGAGAGAATCTCTGCCCGAAGATCGATTGGGACCAGCTCCATTTCCGGAAATTAGCGTCGACGACCTTATCGAGACTCTCAAATCCATTCATGGATTGCATTCCAAATAACTCGTGATTTTCAATATTTCGTAAATCTGAATGTTAAAAAAATCTGCTACTCTAGTCCCGCTTGCGCAAATATTTTATCTAAGGCATACTAATTGAGAGGTGCCTCTATGGCAGAGATAAGTTTGCGCGCCTACGTTAAAGAGGTCGATAACCTCGTCGAGCAAGAACAACTCGATGAGGCGATCGCCCACTGTCGTCATATCCTTGAGATCTATCCCAAACATGTTGATACTTATCGGGTCCTAGGTAAGGCTTATCTTGAAGCAAAACGCTTCGGAGATGCAGCGGATATCTTTCAACGTGTGCTCTCGGCCGTACCGGACGACTTCGTAGCTCACATTGGGATGGCGATCGTTCGTGAGGATGAAGGCAATCTGGATGCAGCTATATGGCACATCGAACGTGCCTTTGAGACCAATCCTGCGAATCCTGCTATTCAACAAGAATTACGCAGGCTGATAGGACGCCGTGACGGTCTCGAACCTCATAAAGTGCGCATGACACGTGGTGCCTTAGCCCGCATGTACGCGCATGGAGAGCTCTATCCACAAGCGATCGCTGAATTAATCTCAGCGCTTAAAGATGATTCGGATCGACCGGATCTCGAAGTACTATTAGCAACCATGTACTGGCGTTCTGACCAAAATGTCGAAGCGGCGGAAGTATGTAATCGCATTCTAGATAAACTCCCACACTGCCGTGAAGCCAATCGGATTTTAGCCGCCACCCTCCAGGCTAGCAATAAACCGGAGGAAGCGAAACTCTATCACCGTCGATTGGCAGCCTTGAATCCATATGCTGCATTCGTTGAAACCGCAAATATCGATCCACAAACCGTCGACAACGATTCGGTTCGTCTTGCGAAACTGGAATGGGAACCCGGGAAGCCAATGCCAGCTGTCGAACCAGGACAACCCGAGTGGGCTGCTTCTCTGGGTGTGGACTTGGGAGACAAAGAAGAAGGACCTATTGAATCTGAGATCAGCGAAAAGCCATCATGGCTCGAAGACCTCGAGAAGCAAGCAGAACCGGTTGAAGTTGAAGCACCGGCAGAACCCGTTGAGCCGAGCATTGAACCACCGCCGAGTCTAGAACCGACTCTTGAACCTGAGATTCCCGAATGGATGCGAGAAGCTGGTTGGCAGGAAGCAACTGGCGAGGCTGTTGAGACTCCCGTTTCTTTCACGGAGGAAGAATTGACAGCGCTTGAAGAAGGCGAACCAATAGAAGAAGGCGAATTAGCACCAGCTGATATCCCTGGCTGGCTGCAGGACATCGCACCATCAGAGCCCGAGCCAGAAACACCTGAGCTCGCTGCGGTAGCTGAAGGCGAAGTCGATGCTGGAGATGAAGAATTTCCAGATTGGCTAAGCGAGCTAGATGAAGAGGTGGCAGGCATTCAACCGGAAGCGGAAGGGCTTCCCTCCGTAGAACCTGAAGTCTCTATGGAAGAGATGCTTGCTGAAGTCGGCGAAGAAGAAGTGATAGGTGAACCTGTCATTGAAGCGGCTGATTTGACGGAGGAAAAAGAAACCGGTGGACTGCCAACATGGCTCGAAAGCGAAACGCCAGGCGCGACGACGACCATCGTCACATGGCTTGGCGATCGAGAAGCTCCAGGGGTAGAACCACCATCGGATGAAATCTCCGATGACATTGCTGAGGTTGTTCCTACAGAACCCGTCAGTGAGATTCCAGAAGAAGAAGCAGTTGAAATCCCATCCTGGCTTGCGGAGGCCGAACTTGAGGGGGAGGAAGTAGCGAAGCCAGCAGGTGAGGAAGCCGCCCCGCCCTGGTTAGCAGAGGTCGCAGAAGTTGCAGCCCAAGTGGAGGAGGAACTCGTAGAACCCGTAGCGCCTGAGCCAGTCGAACCCCTTGAAGAGGAAGAGGTTTCGTCATGGCTGGCTGAGGTTGCTGAGATTCCCACCGAAGAAGCTCCAGAACCAGAAGCTGTCCTTCCTGAGGAGGTAGAACCTTTAGAAGAGGAGGAAGGTCCTTCATGGCTGGCCAGAATCGCTGAAGTTGCCGCCGAAGAGGTTCCAGAACCCGAAGTTACTGTCCC
>DUEW01000198.1 GCA_011174845.1 Anaerolineae bacterium
AGAAGATGCTCGAACGGTTAGAAGCGGCCAACTTGTTCCTGCTTCCGTTGGACGATAAGAGATATTGGTACCGCTATCATCGGTTGCTGGCCGATGTGCTGCGAGAACGGTTACAGAAATCTGAACCAGAACGAACCTTCACGTTGCACCGACGAGCCAGCTCCTGGTACGCGAGGCAGGCTGAAGTGAGTGAAGCATCGGTCTTCATCTCCGAGGCGATCGACCATGCGCTTCAAGGAGATCATCCGGCTCAGGCGGGTGAACTCATCGAAGCCGGAGCAGAGTCTACGCTGATGCGGAGTGAGCTGACCACTTTTTTGGGTTGGACCGAAAGCCTGCCCGATCAGATTCTCATAAGCCGCCCGCGCTTGTGCGTTCTTCAAGCAATGGTGCGTTTGATCACCGGTCGACCATTGGAGGAGGTTACCCAGAGCCTCGAGCGTGCTTCGCAAGCAGATTCAGGTGGAGATTTTGCGGGCGAGATCGCTACCGTGCGTGCCATGTTGGCTACATTCCAAGGTGACGGCCAAGCGACGGCAACTCTTGCAGAGCAAGCATTACAGCTGTTACCCGAAGAATCCATCTTCTTGCGAACGCTTATGATCGATGGTCTTGGCATAGCCTATCTCATGTTGGGCGACTTCCCCGCGGCAATCCAAGCTTTGGAGCAGGCAGCCCGCATGGGCGAACAAACCGGCAATGTGTTGGCTGCAGCTGGTGCATGGGGAAACGTCGCCGGTCTTCACATGACCTCAGGGCATTTGCAACGCGCACACGAGCTCCTCGAACGGGCGCTCGAACTCGCAACGAGTCCCACCGGTCATCGGCTCCCTGCTGCTGGGAAAGCGCTCCTCGGTCTCGGTCAAGTGTGGAGAGAATGGAACGACATCGAAGCTGCTGAGCGCTACACACGTGAAGGTGTCGCGTGTTTCGAGCAGTACGGTGACGTTGGAACCGTAGTCGGACTTGCATCGCTGGCTCGCTTTAGTATCGAAGCGGGTGAGTTCAATATCGCTCGCGGTCAAATCGCAGAGGCTGAGCGCATCGCGTTTGAATCCGACGCCACAGACATTGACGACCGCCTGGTTCATGCGCTTAAAGCATTTCTGGCACTTGCCGAGGGCGACGACAAAGCTGCGGAACAATGGGTCCAGGACTTGCGAAGTGCTGCGACAGATAAACCCTTTTATCACCTCCAAGAACTTGAACAAACAACACTGGCGAGGGTGCTTCTGGGTTTGAACCGACCGCAGGAAGCGCTCGAGATCCTCAACTCTGTAGGTCGAAACGCTAAAAAGCTGGGGATGGATAAGCGCCTGGTTGAGATTTTAGTCCTCCAAGCCTTGGCGCATGATGCAATGGGGGAAGAGGCACAAGCCCTCGAAGCCATCGAAACAGCGTTACGCATTGGTGAAGCGGGTGGGATGATACGCACTTTCATTACCGAAGGTAAATGGCTAGGACGATTTCTACACGAAGCCGCTCGGCGAGGGACCACACCAGAGTATGTCGGTCGACTGCTGGCGGCTTTCCCACAGGACCAACCGGAGCGTATGAAACAGTATGACTTGGTTGAACCTTTGAGTGAACGGGAGTTGGAGGTGCTTTCCCTGCTCGCCGAAGGGTTCACCAACGCCGAGATCGGAGAGCGTCTTCACCTTGCACTCTCCACGGTCAAATGGCATACCAGCAACATTTATGGCAAGCTGGGTGTCAAGAACCGAGCCCAAGCAGTCGCCCGTGCACGCAGCTTAGGATTGCTAACCGAGAACTGAAACTCTTCTGTGCGGAAATAATGATCACAACAGATCCTGGCAAGGTTCAATACACAATCGGCAAACATCCACCATACCCTCCCTAAAACCCTACTTCAACCCTCCTTTCGTAGGGTCATAACCCGACCTGGACGCATTATCATATAGTCATCGAGAAAGTATGGAGCCGTATTGTGGCTAGGAATCCCCAGCAGGATGTCTCAACGTATCGTATCGTACTGGGTGGGCGCATCCAAAAACGCTGGTCCGATTGGGTAGAAGGTGTGAGCGTCAGTTGGTCCAGCGATGGTGACAGCACGTTCACCGTGCTCGAATGCCCCGCCATGGATCAAGCTGCTTTACACGGCCTACTTACTCGGATTCGTGACCTTAACCTGACCTTGCTCCAAGTGGAGCGGGCAGAATCGATTGAAAGGAGTTCATCATGAACGCGAAGTTGGCGATCGAAACCCGCAGCCTGGTGAAGAACTACGGCGCGGTGCAGGCGCTGCGCGGTCTTGATCTACAAGTTCGGGAGGGTGAGATCTACGGATTTCTCGGTCCGAACGGCGCTGGAAAGACCACCACCATCCGTTGCCTGCTGGATTCGATCCGACCAAACGCAGGAGAGATTCGTGTGCTGGGGATAGACCCGCAATCGGATCCCGTCGCTGTCCGCGCTCGCGTCGGTTATCTCCCCGGGGAGCTCGCCTTGGAAGGCAATATGAAAGCGATCGATATGCTCCAGTTGTTGAATCGGATCAGAGGCGGTCAAGCGGAGCGAACCCTTATCCACGAATTGGCCGAGCGGCTGGACTTGGATCTGAATGTCAAGATTAAAAACCTCTCCAAAGGGAATAAACAGAAGATCGGTGTGATCCAAGCCTTCATGCATCGACCCGAACTACTTCTGCTGGATGAGCCGACTTCAGGACTCGATCCCATGATGCAGAGGGAAGTTCATCAATTCCTGCGCGACATGCGAGATGCTGGGGCGACGATCTTCTTCTCTTCCCATGTCCTGAGCGAGGTCGAAGTTATTGCAGACCGGGTGGGGATCATCCGCACCGGTGAGTTGGTTGAGGTGGCAGAACCTTCAACACTTGTACAACGTTCGCTGCTGCGCGTCGAAGTGCGCTTCCAGCAACCGGTCGAGGCGAAACGCTTGGAACAAGTTGAAGGTGTTCGGACACTCGTACAGGACGATGGAACCGTTATCCGTCTGGAAGTTGAGGGTGAGATGGACGCCCTGGTCAAGGCACTGGCCGAGTTCCCGGTCAGCAGAATCGAGACCGAGCTGCCCTCTTTAGAAGAAGTGTTCCTGATCTACTATCGCTGAGTTAGGAGGCTTACAATGTTGGCCATATTTCGACACACAATGAGTCGATCCCGAACGGGTATTCTGGCGTGGGGGCTGATCCTGGCAATCTATGCCGGCGCTATGGTGACGTTCTATGACAATTTGCTAGGAATGTCGGACATGTTCACCGAGCTTATTTCCCATTACCCTAAAGAGTTGGTCGCTTTTGTCGGCGGCGCAGAGGGGATCACGGAACCCGAAGGATATCTCGACACGTACCTCTTTTCCTACATGGCGCCGGTTCTTGGCATCTATGCCCTCCTCGCTGGTAGTGGATTGCTTGTAGGAGATGAGGAACGAGGGTTGTTGGACCTTTTCATCTCGCATCCCATCAGTCGGACAAGGCTGTTCCTCGGGCGCTGGATTGGTTTCTGCTTGTCGATACTGCTCATCGTTGCGCTGATGTGGCTAGGAATAACCATAACTGTTGGTAGCACCCAGCTAGGTCTAGGACCGATCGATTTGTTGGGTCCATTTCTAAGCTTGTTCGCCTTACTACTGTTTTTCGGCGCTCTAGCTTTACTACTTAGTTTAGCGCTTCCTTCCCGCAATCTCGGCGCTGCTGTGACCGGCTTGGTGCTGGGTGGGGGTTTCATGCTCAATGTCATCGCGGCAATCAACCCGGACCTGGAGTCGATCAACCAGTTCTCACCTTTCGCTTACTTCCAAGGTGGCAAGGCCGCGGCTGGGATGGAGTGGGGTTGGCTCGCTGGGCTCATCGGTGCAGCGTTGCTTTTCTCGCTGATTGCCTGGATCCTGTTCCAACGGCGCGACATCCGCGTGGTCGGTGAACATGGTTGGGGACTGCCCAATCTCTTAAAGCGCTGGAATGCGAACCGCAGAAAAGCGGAGGCGACTTAAGCTTCTTGCGCCAGCCATTGATGATCAAGGAAAAAAAGAGACGGTGTGGGTTGAATTCAACCGTCTCTTTTTGCTTGTTGGGAAGGATTTATCTCTCTAAACTTAAGTTACGTAGGTAGTTATTATTCTTGCCGATCAGGATTCAATACTGTTTACAGACCCCGATCCACCCTTCCACCTCCATATGTCGCATTACCAAGTGGTGAAAACCCACACCTGCCCCTGCTGATCAAAGGCTAGGATCTCCAGTGGCTCTTCCAATATGCCACCCATACCTGGCGATCCCGGGGGCATTCCTGGAAGCGCCAATCCGACGATATCCGGTTTTTCCAGAAGGAGTTCTTCGATCACGTCGGCCGGGA
>DUEW01000199.1 GCA_011174845.1 Anaerolineae bacterium
CTAAGCGGCCGCCATACGATCTTTGGCAAGGTTGTCGAGGGCATGGACATCGTGCTCTCCCTCACCCTGCGCGATCCACAAGAAAATCCCGAGTATGAGGGTGATCTTCTCCATACGGTTGAGATTGAGGAGATCCCGGAGAGTCTGCTTCCCCCTCCAACACCGACACCGATTCCCGTCGTGCCGCAATTGGAGGAAGGTAGACCCTTGGCCTCCCTCGATATCGCAGAGCGGGAAGGGCTCTTCACGGGTAAACCAGAAATGGTCATAGATCCGACCAAATCTTATACCGCGACCATCGAGACAACTAAAGGCAATATCGAGGTTCAGCTTCGCCCTCAATTTGCACCTGAAAGCGTTAACAACTTCTTCGTGCTCGCCGAACTGGGTTATTGGGACGGGTTTCCAATTGTCTACACTGAACCAGGCGTTCTTGTACTGACCGGTTCGCCGGCAGGACGTGCGGACAGCGATGTCGGATATTCATTGCCGCTGGAGATCGGGATGCCTAATTCTGAGGGCGCGGTCGGCTTTCTTTTCCGATCGGATGTGAATGCATCGAGCGGGAGTCAATTTTACATTCTCATCCAGGAAAGCCTCGAACTAGATGGAAGTTTCACGGTGTTTGGCTACGTGATTGATGGTTTGGATGTGGTTAAGGAGTTGACGATCGAAGACAGAATCGAGAGAATTTCTGTTGCGGAAGGATGAGGGTTGTTAGGATTTCTGAAGCTCAGAGAGGTTCGAATCTCTGTCATGGGTTAGAGAAGGACGGGTGTAGTGCCTGAGTATGAAGTAGTCATCGGTCTTGAGACACATATCCAGTTGAACACGAAGAGCAAGATTTTTTGTGGATGTAAAGCGGATTCATGGGGGGATCCGCCGAACACCAACATCTGCCCCGTATGTACTGGCCTACCAGGTGTGTTGCCGGTTCTCAACCGCTCAGTGGTGGATAAGGCGGTATTTCTGGCTGCGGCTATGCATGCAGAATCTATCTCATCGATCTCCTATTTTGCCCGCAAGAACTACTTCTATCCTGACTTACCAAAAGGCTATCAAATCAGTCAGTATGATGAACCATTGGCGCGTGGTGGCACCCTCGATTTACCGATGCCGGATGGCTCGAGCCGTCGAGTGACCATCACCAAGTTGCACATTGAGGAGGATGCAGGCAAGACGGTGTACCAAAATGGTAAGCGCCTGATCGATTTCAACCGCTGCGGTGTTCCGCTGGTGGAGATGGTCACCGGGCCAGACTTGCGTTCAGCTGATGAGGCGGCTCAATATCTGATTCGATTACGGCAACTTTTGCGTTGGCTTGGTATCTCGGAAGGTGACATGGAGAAAGGACAGCTTCGCTGCGATGCGAATGTCTCAATCAGGCCAATCGGAGTGGAGACACTTTCTACCAAGACGGAGATTAAAAACCTCAACTCGATTGAAAACGTACGGACCGCCATTCAGGCGGAGGTTGAACGCCAAATTCGGGAGATCGATGCCGGAAAGCAGATCGGGGCATGGACACTCAATTGGGATGAGGACACTGGAATATTGGCCAAGATGCGCAGCAAGGAAACCGAAGCCGATTACAGATATTTCCGTGAGCCGGACCTGCTCCCAATACGGCTGGACGATGAGTGGAAGGAGGAGATCCTCGCCGACCTTCCCGAGCTGCCGCTCGAACGCCGTGCCCGGTTTATCGAACAATATCAGTTACCGTTGTACGATGCCGAAATACTGACCGATGAACGAAGTCTCTCGGAGTACTTCGAGCAGGCAGTGTCTGCTCATGGTGGGGAAGCCAAAGTGGTCTCTAACTGGTTGATGAACGATGTGTTACGTATGATCCGAGAGAGTGGCCTCAGAGCAGGAGATCTGCAACTACGCCCTGAGGACTTGGCAGGGATCATTCAGTTGGTCGAAGAGAAAAAGATCACAATCAGTACCGGGAAAGCGTTGTTGGATAGAGTCGAGGAGAGTGGTCATTCACCGCTGGAGCTCGTCGAGGAGGAAGGCCTGTCTCAAGTCTCTGACGAAGAAACCTTACGTTCCATGGCGTCAGAAATTTTATCGGCCAACCCTGATCAAGTGAAGACATATAAAGGCGGAAAAACGACCGTGATCGGTTGGTTTGTCGGGCAGTTGATGCAGAAGACACGAGGAAAAGCAAATCCACAGATGGCAAAAATGATCTTAGAGGAGTTACTTTCCGAGAATGGTCAAAAGGAAACCTGAGGTTGTTCAGGGGTTGATGGAAGATTACAATCGATAGGAATCACCCTCTCACAAAAAAAAGATCGTCGCAAAGGCATTGATCCCGGCGATTAGAAATCCTAGTGCAGCGACTCGGTACCGAATTCTATTGGTATCGTTCACCGACTTTACAAATCCCTCGATGTCTTGCGTCAAATCATCTGAAAGGGGTTCCGATAGAGCCGCCTCAGCTTCAGTTTGACGCATCTCCGCTCGTTTTCGGAAGATGAATGGTCTGATAGGCGTCCTTGAATACCTCCAATAGATCAGAGAGAAGTAGAAAAAGATAACGGTTAGCGGTAGCCAGACGAAGTAGGCCATGAATACACCTCAATGGATCGGGAATTCGGTCGATTTCCTTAAACCTCTCTTCGAAGCATATCTTAGCTATTCAACTTGATCGGATAAATCCTCCTAAATGAGAGGACTGACCTGACTATGCCCTTTGAGTTCTTGTTCGTTTGCTAAGTCGATTCAAGCAACGTAGATCAGGAAGATCGAAACGACACAAACGATGACGGCTAAAAAATATCCGATTGCCGCAGCCCGGTTCCGCGTACGCAGCCTGTCGTTCATTTTTTCAACGTAGTTGTTGAGATCATCAACGACTTTACGGGCAAGCTTGTCCTGCTCCGGGACTTCTGACGTAGTATCCTCTGAATCTTTCGGTTCCCTGAGAAAAAAAGGTCTAAATGGATCGTCAGAGTATCGCCAATGCATGAATGCGAGGTAAGCGAAGATGGAACCGAAGAGAAACCAAAGCGGATAGAGAAATGCCTTCATGAGATTCCCTCCTCAAGATACGAGGATCATAGGATGAGTTATTATCAGTAGCATCAAAATACTGGAAAAATGCTCCCAATGCAATTAGGGAGGTCATCCTACTGTTGACCTGAGATTATTTTGCTGTCTTCGCTTATCTTTCTCAGGTTTCCTGCTAATGCTATGGGCGAAACCTAAGCGAATAGCGGTTAATTTACTAATCGTCGAAATCGTAGGACACGAAATCCCCTAAAGGACTGGCGAGCGGTGTGACCGTTCCCCCGATTTCTCCCTTCATGAGGGTCCAGGACCCAAAGGCTCCGGATAAGCACAAGAAATTTACGTCATCGATCCAGCGCAGGTTGAGGCCCGAGCAAAGTGGGAGGGGGGCGGATCCAGATCTCCCAAGGTGTAGATCTAAGGGGCTGCCCATCGCGAAGACGAAATGGATATTATCTGGAGCCCAGCCGTGCCATTGAATATCACCACTGGCATAAAGAGTTTCACCACTCCCATCAGCGGTGGCTAGAAAAAGGTCATAGATGTTTGGTGTAGGGGTTTCGCTTAAATACGCGACACGATCCAACATCGGAGACATCAATGAGTAAGATGTTTGGGTGAAATAGAAGTCTCCAAGGATAGTCCCTAGATTCACTTTCGCCCCTCCTTCCGCTTGAACCCGCCAGATGGCGCCACTGGTAGGGGTGTCGAAAGGATCCGGGGAAGGAATGACGACGCCGATCGCACTTGAGTCAGGTGACCAAACTGGTAGAGGGTAGTAGTTAAACTCGCTGTACGTGATAACCTGAGCGTAGGTTATCAGGTTGGAACGCATATTTGAGCCATCGATGTTTGCCAAACTGATACCGGTAGGTTTGGTGATAGCTATCTGGTTCCCATCTGGGGATAGGGTGAAATCACCGCCAGAGCCTGGGGAGAAGATGGTTCTGAAAACCCCTGTGTCAGCATCTAACAAGAGAAGGTCGTCGTGTTTTATCAACCCGGGGCCTTCTGGAACCGCGCGTGTGTTGAACATTAGGTGATGGGTCCCGGGCACGAAGGCGAGGCTAGAGAGGTCGTGATGAAGATAGTCATCCAGCGGGTAAAGGGTGTCGAATTGAGCAGGACCGAACAGGGTTAGTTCTCCGCTTCCGTCGATGTTCACAGAACCAATCTCCACTGGGTTGTCAGGGGACGTCCTGCGTACAAAGGCGACCTTCATCCCATCACTTGAAATCAGGACCTGGTTCGCATCCCCACTGCTTGTAAGTTGGATGGGTGGGTTTGAATCTTCGATGAGCCAGACGTTTCCATCGTCCGTGTAAACGATTCTTAGGACGGAGGGGGGTGGGGTTGTAGAAGTTAGCGTAGAGACGAGAGGGGATTGGGTTTGTTCAGAGATAGTTCCATGTGGTTGTGGTGGTGTTTCTGCTGTCAATGTTGCTGCTACCGAGGTCGCGAGCTCAGAATCATCAGGTGTCGGACTTAAGCCAGGTAACCCACACGCAAGGCTTAGCAAGATAAGCGATAGTAGCATCATGCGGGTTCGCGAAAAATCCATGTCTACCCTCCTCTGAGCTTGGCGGATTATACACGCCTTTTTCGCGGCTGCTACTCGATCGAATGTGGTCCAGGATGGCCAAGCTTGTGATTTCGAATGTAAGATTTCAAATGTGGAACGCGTAAGCAGATGGCTGCAAATAGCCGCCAGGCATCCGTGTTAATGAGGATGTTATTTATCAATTGTCTAAAGCGCTTGAATATGGTGCTTCTCCGCCCGATCCCCCAGGTGCCCAATTGCCTAAGCGCCCTAATGTCTACTCATCCCTACCCTAATTCTTATTCTCCATACTCATAAAAACCACGTCCAGTCTTTCGACCCAAATAGCCCGCATTGACCATCTTACGAAGCAAATGCGCAGGACGGTATTTATCCTCACCGAGATCTCGGTGCATCACCTTTAGCACATCGAGTACCACATCCAGCCCTATCAGATCCGCCAGAGTCAGCGGTCCCATGGGGTGATTCATGCCGAGCTTCATGACTTTATCAATGGCCTCACGTGTGCCGACCCCTTCTTGTAGTGCGAAGATCGCCTCGTTGATCATGGGACACAGGATGCGGTTAGAGATGAAGCCCGGCGAATCGTTGGCCTCTACCGGTTCCTTGCCCATCCTGCGTCCTACCTCAAAAACGGTCTCTGTAGTCTCATTTGAAGTGGCTAAACCACGTACGATCTCTAAAAGGTTCATGAGGGGGACAGGGTTGAAGAAGTGCATCCCGATCACCTTGTCGGGTCGATCGGTGGCGGCACCGATTTTGGTGATCGAAATCGAAGAAGTGTTTGTGGCGAGGATTGCTTTGGGCTGAGCTAGGCGATTGAGTTCGGCGAATAGCTCTAGCTTGAGATCAGGATTTTCTGAAGCAGCTTCGATGACTAAATCCGCTCCTTGAGCCGGTACCATATGTAGAGCGGTCTGGATGTTCAGCGCGGCTCTCATTTGTGATTCGTCGATTACACCTTTGTTGGATAATTTCTCGACCGATTTAGCGATCGTAGCTTTGCCCCTTTCGATTGCCTCTGGGATGATATCGGTCATCGTAACCTGGTAACCAGCAACCGCAGCTGTTTGAGCGATTCCATTGCCCATCGTACCAGCACCGATCACAACGATGTTCTTGATTTCCATGGATCTTTCTCCTTGCAGGCGATATCGTTTATGGTTCGGTAGACACCTTCGTGCTATATAAATCAGTGCTTAGGTTAGGTGCTAGGCTCCCACCTGAGATCATCCTTTGCTGTTGTCTCAATTGTGTGTGATTAGACCAGACAAGAACTCGAGATTATTCATGAAACACTTGCTAAATATAGGTTGAGAGCTCACGCCCATCGAAGTCCATTGTAGTGCAAATACTGTTGGTGATCTTTCTGTGGACGGAGGGATCGTTGAGGGAAATCACACTATTAAGGATACTTCCCGAAACGAAATCCATGTACGCACAAACGGACGATCCTGTTTGGTTAATGCTCTATCTCAACTGCCATTGCCACGGCTTCACCACCGCCAAGGCACAGCGATGCAATACCACGCTTCAACCCTAGGTCCTCAAGGGCATAAAGCAGTGTTGTCAATACCCGAGCGCCCGATGCTCCGATCGGGTGACCAAGGGCGATCGCGCCACCGTGAACATTGACTTTTTCCCAATCCCAACCTTTTTCTGCCAGTGCGTATCCATCAGCGAGAACCTGAGCCGCAAAAGCCTCATTTAACTCGATGAGATCTACATCGGCAAACTCCCATCCGATCTTTTCGAGTAGTTTTGGCATGGCTCTGGCGGGAGCGATGAAAAGCTCTTTAGGTGGGACCGCTGCTTGCGCGTATCCAATAACCCTCGCCATTGGTTTTATGCCTAACGCTTCGGCTTTGGCTCTGCTGGCGTAAATCACCGCTGCTGCTCCGTCGCTCAGACCGGATGAGTTTCCTGCGGTCACCCTACCATCCTCTGTAAAAACCGGTTTCAGGGAAGCTAATCTGTCCAATGAGGTGTCCCGACGTGGAGTTTCGTCCTTCTCGACAACCGTCACCTGGCCTTTCCTTCCTGGTATCTCAACATGGACAATCTCCGCATCGAATTTACCGGCATCCGCGGCCGCGATTGCTTTCTGGTGACTCTCAAGCGCCCAGCGGTCCATGGCTTCTCGGGTTACCTCATATTGTTCGCCTATCCATTCCGCCGCCATGCCCATAACCCAATCTTCAAAAGGATCCCACAATCCATCGTGAAGTAAAGC
>DUEW01000002.1 GCA_011174845.1 Anaerolineae bacterium
ACGATGGGATGGACAGGCGTGGTTGGGATCATGGTGCTAGAAAGTGCCAACATCCCAATCCCTAGTGAAGTGACCATGCCGCTCTCAGGATGGTTGTTAATACAAGCGCAGGGTGGCACGGCCATTCAAGCAGCTTTATGGGGAGGGCTATGGGGTGCGATCGGTTGCACTCTAGGTTCGCTCCTTTCGTATGCATTGGGTGCTTTGGGGGGTAGGCCCTTACTTGATCGCTACGGCAAATATCTCATGATCAGTCGCCATGATCTGGAAGTGGCGGACCGATGGTTTGCTCGCTGGGGAGATTGGACGGCTTTTATATCCCGTTTACTTCCGATCGTGCGCACTTTCATATCTTTTCCAGCTGGAGTAGCACGCACAAGGCTGATACCTTTTACGGCATATAGCTTCATTGGCTCTTTTTTATGGTGTGGTGCTCTTGCTTATGGTGGCTACGCCTTTGGGGCACGCTGGGAAGAGTTACGCGCGATCATGAGGCCTTTTGATATCCCGATCGCCATCGTTCTAATTGCTGGCTTCGCTTACTACATTTATCATCACATACGCCGTGGAACTCGCACGTCAAATGAGGAGAAATCCTAGTTTACAACCTCCCCTCGATCCGTATGCTCGCCCAGAGTCTCAAGAGGTTTATCGAGTTCTATATGTTCGTGATCCCTCGCTAATTTCCGTGGTATTCGTACCAGTCCTGCTAACGCTATGCCACTAAGTATCGTGAGTAGGACCACTCCGCTAAAGTTGATCATGTCCAACATCGAGGGAGTAAGATTGACCGATAGGTTTTCACTGGCAATCGCACCGAAGCTGATAACCAAAGCCACCCCGTTCCAAAAGGCATGCATAAAGACAGCACCAAGATACGCGCGTCCGAATGCTCCCCATTTACGCTTGATTACGGCTTGATTGAGTCCCCAACTTGCTAGACCAGCGGTGAAGCTGTGCATCATGGTGGCGCCAACGCGAGCGATCATTGTCGTGGTCCATGCCGGACCGGGCTGAGTCAGGAAGAGAGCTTCAAACAATCCGTAGGCTGCTCCCCCGATCGCGCCACCGATGAAGGCTGAAGCAGGCGATAAGCGTCGTCGCAGAAGCGGCCAAATGACCATTGTCTTTGCAGCCTCTTCAATCAATGGGACCAGGATCATGACATAGCCTAAGATGATCAAGATGACGCTCGGTTGCCCAAGGATCTGCAAGGCACTCTCATATGCTTGAGGATCAAGCCATCGGTCCGGATTTGTCATGATATTGACGAATCTTCGACCAACCTCCGTGCTCATTAAGGACAAAACAATGGCCATTACCGTTGGGATTAAGAAGACAATCTCGAATAAAAATGAGGTGAAGGGGATTGCCCAGACCCCGATAAGGAATTGCCCCCAAACGCGTCGAGGTGAGTGGAGCGGGCCGTAACGGCGTACGATGATTACAACGATGAGGGCCGGCACCAAGGCAGTCAGGATGTGTGCAGGAGGTCCGAGGATGTTGGGGTAGAAACCTAGTTCAAACGCGAAATGCCCCAATGTGAATGTAAGAGGAAGTAAAACGAGGCTTATCAGCCACAAAGATGAAGCAGGACGAGGTGGAAGAGGTGAATGACCAAGCAGTGCACGTAAGCTCAATACGCTGGTTGGTAGAGCGCATATCCCAACAAATGCGATCGAAGCGGCAGTCGTAATGCTGTAATCCGGACCATTGCTCATCCCTACCGAATCGGAGAACAGATTAGCGAAGACGATGATCCCAGAGAGAATGATGGCCAGCAAAAAGCCGCCCAGAGATGCGATGAAAAGTATCAAGTTCAAGGGATCGCGTGCAGCGACTTTCTCGCTCATCGAGCCTCGATCGTCACGGATAGGATCACTACTTCAGGAGGGATCAGCAAGTCTTCTAAGGGTTGTCGTGCCCGTAGACTCTTTAAGAGATCGAGGCCCTCAATCACGCGTCCGAAGATCGTTCGGCTGTTGTTCAGTTCGGGGAGTGGTGCCAGCGTGATGAAGAATTGACTCCCGTTGGTATCAGGGCCAGAGCTGCTTAGTGCGACCATTCCTGGTTCGTCGAAGGACAGGGCTTCTGTGATTTCATCAGCGAAATGATAACCCGGCTCGCCGAAACCAGTACCGGTTGGATCCCCGCTCTCAACAAAGCCCTCCGGCACAACGCGATGAAAGAGATTGCCATCAAACCAACCTTCTTTCGCCAAGAAGATAAAGCTGTTTACTGCTAATGGGGCTTGATCTGGATAGAGTTGTAGGATGATCTCGCCGATATCTAATTCAATGCGAGCGAAATACTTTGTCTTCTCTTCGAAGGTCATTGGGGGGTAGCTGTCAAATTGCTTGCTTGTTAACAATTCAAGTCGAACGTAGGCTTCCAGATTGGTCAAGCTTGGTTTAACCTGATATAAAAAATCGTTTATGAATAATAATGGAGTTCCCGGGATCCCTGAAGCGATCCCCTTGTTGAAAGCTTCTTCCATATCTAGTGCATAACGTCCGCTCTCAATATCGTCTTGGAATCTTTGAACATCCATTTCAAGTTCTTCTGCAGCAGTGATCAGCCATTCCTTGAATTGCTCTGGGGAGAGTCCGGTCCATTCATTGTATTGTTCGAATAACAAGTCATGCATCGCCCAGAAAGATCCTTGATCACCAGCTGCTTCCGCCGCCTGACCGGCAAGGGATGCTTTGTCATGTATCGATATCAAGGGAAAATGGCGAAAAACCGTACGAATGTCCTCAGGATGCCATTTTTCTAACTGCGCCAACACGGGCGCAAGCTGAGCACAATAAGGTCATTGGAAATCCGCGTATACTAAGAACGTCAAAAAAGCATCATTTAGGCCGCGGCTCCAGTCATCCTCTGAGACGGGAGGGATTGGGACCAAAGTAGGTGATGGAATGGGAGGGACTGCAGTCGGAGGAATTGGGGACGGCGTTGATGTTGGGCCAAGCCGGATTGGTGTGCGAGTCGGAGTAGGAGGGCTTGTAGGTTGTGTTGTCCCAGCAGGTGCACACGCGGGAATGAAGAATGTTAAGCACAGAAGGCTCATCAGTAAAGAGAAATGGGACCTGATCATCTTTGCTGGGAATGATCTCCGATTATTTTCCCTCGCTTGAGCGAGGATTTGTACGTTACATGGTTGAGCATTCATGATGTCTTGACCTCGGGACCATCTGTACCTTGCTGCTGGTTGGTGACATCACAAAAGATCGATAAGACAAAACGCTCTCCTTGCATCATTTCATTCGTCACTTCCTGTAGTTCATCCTTGAATAAGAGGCGCCCATCAAATGGTTACGTCTTTCGAGAATCCCGATGCAATGGCCCGACCAATCCTTCGACCGTTACTCAAGATCATGGCAAGCTTGTCCTGAAAACTTGTCATCTATGCCTTCCCGCGTGGGTAACATTGTAGCAGGAAATCGATCGGAAAAGTCTACAGAGCTCATCACAGGATTATTGGCGCTGACGCATTCGATGTAAGCTCATGAGGCGTGGTTAAACAGGGGAATGTTTCGCTTTATTCTTCACTTGATTCCCGATGTTCGATACGGTATCCTTGAGTTCCGTGAGGGAGTGGTTGGGTCCCGGTGGGCTCCCCGGTCTTCAAAACCGGTGGCGGGCTGCACAGCGGGCCGCGGTGGGTTCGACTCCCATCCACTCCCGCCTTGTTATTCATAAGGATGATGATGGAGTCACACCAAATGAGCGCTTCGTCTGAGTTGGTAGATCGTTTGCTCCCAGTGGTACGGCAAGTAATGTCAATCCGTGAGATGACCTCGGGTGGTGCAGAACATCGCTTCGCTGCACGATTTCGTGGCAGGTTGTATTTTGATGCAGACGAAGTGTACGATCGTCTTCTTCCTGTCTTCGCCCGTGAAGATACCACTTTGGTGTTACGTTCTGAGGATGAAGAACATATCATTTTAGCGATCCCTGGCCTCATCCGCCCAGGACCGTCTAATCCGTGGATCAACTTAGGGTTGTTCTTGTTGACATTGTTCAGCATGCTTCTGGCTGGTGCCATGTATAGCTATCAGGGACCAGAACCCGATACGATGGCGGGATATTTTATCTACCTTCTACGTGATATTCCCCGGGGTGTGCCATTCGCGGTCAGTATGCTCGCTATCCTGCTTGCTCATGAATTTGGTCACTATCTCGCAGCCAGATATCACAAAACAGCTGTAACTCTGCCGTATTTCATCCCCCTTCCATTCAGTCCGCTCGGGACGCTTGGAGCCGCGATCCGATTGAAGGAACCGCCGAGGAATAAACGAGTATTGTTGGACATAGGTATCGCGGGTCCTTTGGCTGGTTTGATGGTCGCAATCCCGATTCTGATCCTTGGCCTCTCACTTTCAGACCTTGGCACGTTGCCGTCAACCCCTGATGCGTGGAGAAATCAGGTGTTGGAAGGGAATTCCGTGCTCTACTTGGCACTCAAGTACTTGGTTAAAGGCCAACTTCTGCCGGCTCCATTGGACTATGGTGGAGTTGCTCCCCTCCTGTATTGGGTGCGATATTTCTTCATTGGTCTCCCGCTACCTTACGGTGGTCTCGATGTGTTCATGCATCCCCTTGCATGGTCAGGTTGGGCGGGTTTGCTGGTGACCGCATTGAACCTCATCCCTGCCGGCCAATTGGATGGAGGACATATCAGCTATGTCCTGTTTGGTCATAAGGCTACAAAACTGGTGCCTTACATCATCGTCGCCTTGGTCCTATTGGGAATCTTTTGGTGGGGTTGGCTTCTCTGGGCAGGTTTGATTTTCTTCCTTGGTCGTGTATACGCTCAACCTCTAGACGATATCACTCCCCTCGATAAACGTCGGAGAACCTTAGCGATCCTTGGGTTGATCGTTTTTGTCCTGGTTTTCACACCCGTTCCGCTGACTGGGTTCTAAGCTTGAACATTTCCATGGCAAGTGAGATAACTATTCAAATCCCCAGAAAAAGTTCATTAACATGGCAATAAAGTCATTATCCATGACTCATGAAAACAAAAATCAATTGAGCCCAGCTTCGAATCTGTTTATTTAAAGAGCAGTGTGGCACTGTTCTTGATTATTATCATCCTGTCATGATATGATTATATGTAAGATATTATTTACAACATAATTTACAATTCACATTCATCAATTCCTAGATAAGGAGAGATTCATGACCCTACCAACACGAATCTGCTTGGTCGGGGCAGGACGGGTGGCAAAAGTTCATGCAAACTCCCTCGTAAACCATGTGCCTACGGGGGAGTTGGTTGCTTTAGTGGATAATGTCCCTCAGGTATTGAAAGAGGCTGGTGATCGCTTCGGCATTGAAGCCCGTTTCGTAAGTTTAGAAGAGGCATTGAGCAAATCTGATTTCGATGCCGTCGTCATCACGACGCCAACATTCACTCACGCCCACTTCGCAATAACAGCAGCGAAGGCAGGTAAGCATATCTTTCTGGAAAAGCCCATGGCTTTGAACATGGAAGAATGTGATGCAATTCTTCAGGCAGTTCATGAGAATGGGATCTTATTACAAATGGGCTTCATGCGACGCTTCGACCCGGAGTTTGTCACGGCAGCTAGCCGGATTGAGGCTGGTGAAATCGGGAAGCCTATGCTTATTAAATCTCTCACCCACGGTCCAGGTTTACCGCCTCCGTGGGCACGTGATTTGAGTAGATCGAACGGGAATCTTGCCGAGGTCAACAGTCATGATTGGGATACATGCCGTTGGTTAATGGGGTCTGATTTCGAACGAGTATATGTTGAAGTAGCGAATTTCAAGGGTCGAGCTCGTGGCGTGGAAACCGAAGGTTTTTACGACACTTCCTTAGTCAACATTCGATTTGAAAGTGGTGGTCTTGGTAGTATTTCATGTGTCTGCCCATGTGATTATGGTTACGATGCTCGGGTTGAGATCATCGGCGAGAAGGGCATCATGCAAATCGGAGAGCTGAAAGGTCAGGCCGTTGTGATCTGTGTAGATCGTGATGAGGGGCTTGTTACGCCGATATTCCGAACTTGGCCGGAGCGATTTGCGGAGGCTTACATCCGTGAGATACGTCACTTCGTCGAGTGTATCCGTTCGGGAAAAGCCCCGAAAGTTGGTGGTATAGACGGACGGTGGGCGGTTGCAGGTGTTTTGGCTGGAACCAAATCATTTCAAGAAGAGCGGCCAGTTTATCTGAATGAAGTTCTTGAGGTTGGGATGAAACCTTAATGAACGAAAACACCATGCTTGCTGTGGTTTATTACGGACCGAATGATTTGAGGATCGAACAGCGTCCTATACCTGAAATTGGACCTGGGGAAGCCTTACTTGCTGTAGAAAGTGCCAGTATTTGCGGAACTGATTTAAGGATTCTCCATGGTGGTCATCGGAAGTACCCAGTTGGTACAGTACGCATTCCTGGTCACGAGGTTGTGGGGAGAATTGTAAAGGTTGGAGAAGGGATTCATGTTGTCAAGGTCGGCGACCGCGTCTTTATAGCCCCGAACATGGGATGTGGACACTGTAAGCAATGTGTTTCTGGGAATACCAATCTCTGTCCAAATTACACGGCAATCGGGGTGACAATTGATGGCGCTTTTGCCGAGTATATGCGTATCCCTCGCGAGGCGATTCAGCAAGGCAATTTAATCCCCATTAATGAAAAGGTTGATTCGGCGGTTGCGGCCTTGATCGAACCTTTTGCATGTGTTCTCCGGGGGCAGGATGCCCTCCACATTCAGCCGGGTGAAGTTGTGCTGATTATTGGTGCAGGACCGATCGGCATCATGCATATGCTGCTCGCACGCTTTCATGGTGCCGGAAGAGTGATCGTCAGTGAGATGATTGACGATAGGCTGAAGGTAGCAGAGAAGCTCGGTGCGGATCGCGTCGTTAATCCAGAGGGCGAGGATTTGAAGGCTGTGATGATAGAAGAGAGTGGGAAAGAAGGAGCAGATGTGATCATCGTTGCCGCGCCATCACATAAGGCTCAAGAGGCTTCACTCGAGTTGGCAGCCATCGGGGGTCGGATCAATTTCTTCGGTGGTCTGCCAAAAGACAAACCTTCCATTACGCTGGATTCAAACTTGGTTCATTATAAGGAGTTGGTGATCACCGGAACCACGGGTAGTTCTAACAGCGATTGTCGTCGAGCTGCTGAGATCATTACTTCAGGAAAGATTGATCTGTCACCTCTCATTGACGCCCGATTCCCATTAAATCAAGCCCATGAGGCATTTGTGTCTGCTGAGGATCGAAAATCGCTGAAGGTCGTCCTGCAGCCTGCGAAAGGTGAATTTTAGAGACAATATGACATGAATTTTATGGAATGGATAAATAGGCATCCTCACCACGCTTCATATAAAGCTATTCTAGTTTGATAAGGAAAGCTAAGAATGCCACAACAGCCATCATCTTTTATATTATCAATGACGGACGGACTTCCTGATCGGTTCGATCATCACACCACTCGGTACCTTTCCGCGATGAGAGGACAATTCATCGATCAGAAAGCGTATCAAGAGAGGCTCACGAAGGAAGATCCTCTGTTATATGATGTATTTGAGATCAAACTTTCTGAGATGCCTGGTGAGCTCCAACATGGTGTCTCAGTTATTCATCCCGGGAAGGTGGGGGATGAGTATTTCATGACCAAAGGCCATTTTCATTTGGTGCTCGACACAGCGGAAGTTTATTACTGCCTACGTGGGGATGGTGTAATGGTGATGGAAACGCCTGAAGGCGATTGGTCGGTAGAAGAGATGCATCCAGGGACAGTGGTGTATGTTCCCCCTCGATGGGCTCATAGATCCGTCAATGTTAATCTCGAAAGCGATTTGGTGTTGTTCTTTGTCTACCCTAGTAACGCTGGACACGACTATGGATCGATAGAGCAACAAGGTTTTCGAAAGCTCATTCTGGATCGAGATGGTCGCTATGAAATCGTCGATAACCCGAATTGGCTTCCTCCCGATTTGCGATGAGGGAAGATATAGAGCAGGTAACAAAGGAATGTTCACTTTCTGTTACAGGGACAACATCGTTTTAGACAAAGCTAACACGGGTTGCCGTTCCTCAGTGTTACCATCCAAATTTAGAATAAAAAAATGAAAGGACATCCTGATGAACAAAGAAGATACCTTGACTAGAATTCGAGAGATAGGCTTGTTGTCGGTGATCCGCGGTCCTTCTCCCGAACTTACCTTGAAGATGGTCGATGCGCTTGTCGCTGGAGGCGTTTACGGGATTGAGATAACTTACACCACCCCAAACGCACCCGAAGTTGTTAAGGCACTCGATGAGAAATTCGGCAATCAAATCCTACTTGGTATGGGCACATTGACCAAACCGGAGCATGCGGTGACGGCAAAGGAAGCTGGCGCACTCTTTATCGTCAGTCCGCATTGTAGCGAAGAACTGGCAAAAGCCATGGTTGAAACGGGATTGGCGGTCATGATAGGTGCTCTCACACCATCGGAGGTGGTCCAAGCTCGAGAATGGGGGGCTGATGTCGTGAAGGTCTTCCCGGGATCACTTGTCGGTCCGGGATACTTAAAGGCGTTGCGTGGACCGTTTCCTGATATTCCCGTCATGCCTACAGGTGGGGTGAGTATCGAGAATGTGGCTGATTGGTTTGCCGCGGGTGCGTATGCAGTGGGAGCGGGCAGTGACCTTTGTCCAAGTGCTTGGGCGAAGGAAGGTCGCTTTGATGAGATTACCGAGCGAGCTAAAACTTTTGTGAAGGAAGTAGAGAAAGCTCGATCTGGGTAGAACGGAATGCGTGGTAGTAGGGTCAGGGTGCTTGAGATCCCTAAAACTTTATCACCTGGCAGGTGATGTTCTGCATTCAACCAGACTCGCAGACAGGATTGTGCCAATAAGGTAAAAGCGAGATGGGAATAAAGTCCAAAGGAAGGCATTAGATTCATACCGTTTTGGAATTATAGGAGGGCAGATGCCTGATCTTAAGGAATATCGTGTGTTGGTCACACCAACTTCGTATGCAAAAAACGATGCCAGGCTTCGCATTAACCTGGAGGAAAAGGTCAAAGAGGTGGTGTACAACACCACCGGGCGGCCGTTGTCGTCCGATGAGTTGCTGGATTTGATCCCTGAAATAGATGGATACATTGCCGGATTGGATGCCATAGACCAGAGCGTTATTGAAGCTGCTGATCGGCTGCAAGTCATCGCCCGTTATGGTGTTGGGGTGGATAAAGTTAATCTGGAGGCTGCAAAGGAAAAGGGTGTCGTGGTTACCAATACACCTGGCGCCAACTCGGTATCGGTAGCAGAGTTAACGGTGGGACTAATCCTGGCTCTTGCTCGCCACATTCCCGCGGCAGCAGAAGCGACGAAAGCAGGAGAATGGCCACGTCTCTCTGGGATGACATTAGAGGGAAAGACCATAGCTCTTCTTGGGTTTGGGTCGATCGCAAAGCATGTCGCGCGTCGGTTACAGGGCTTTGACTGTAAGGTTATCGCTTATCATCCTTCATTCAATATAGAAGCTGCGGAGGCTCTCGGAGTAGAACTACGCCCTCAGGATGACCTCATTCGTGAAGCAGATTTCCTCTCGTTGCATATGCCTGTGCTGCCTGAAACGAGGGGGATGGTCAACGCCGATTTCATCGACAAGATGAAAGATGGTGCATATCTCGTCAACACCTCAAGGGGAGAATTGATCAACGAAACCGCTCTTCTGGAAGCCTTGAAGCGCGACAAATTGCGAGGTGCTGCGTTGGATGTTTTTGGAAAGCAACCTCCAGGTGCCGATCATCCGCTTCTGGCATTACCGCAGGTGATCGCGACACCGCATATGGGGGCACATACAGACGGTGCGACCAATGCGATGGGATGGATCGCAATGGAGGATTGCCTAGCTGTTCTCAGAGGGGAAGAGCCAGTTTATCGGGTGGTATAGATAAATATGACGTGCGAAGAGCAAGTCACTTTTTCAATTCTTGTAGCCTAAGACACGGGGAATTTATCCACCGCTAGGTGACTCGGAAAACATCAAAGATAGGAACAAGAAATCCGCAGATTGTACGAGAATGAGCAGAACCAGCCGAAGTATCGTCAACAGAACCAACGAGATAAATATAATATATAGTTCCTGTTTAATCTGAGCGGGAGGCTCTCAAAGATTATGGCATAGCCAATTGGGCGTTCATCGCAATGGCAGAATAGAAGTAACTTAATGTGAAAGACAGTATTGATATGGAATATCCCATTCTAACGAAATCAGTCCCGACTTTTTACTTCATCGGCGTCACGACAAGTGAATCATCGATCATGAAGGTTTTTCCGTTATGGGCTGAAGCCCTTGGTCGCCCGGAGGTCGTGATCGAAGGAATCGATCACGCGCTACATGACGATCATGGTGCATACCGACATACAGTTGCGCAAATAAAATTCGATCCTCTCTCATTGGGTGGGCTTGTTACAACGCACAAGATCGATATCCTTGAGGCTGCGGGGGACATGTTTGAGATCCTTCATTCCTCTGCACAGCTGACCGGTGAGGTCTCATGTATCTCCAAGCGAAATGGCATACTTGTAGGTCACGCAAAGGACGTACTTACCGCAGGACTGAGCCTGGACGCAGTTTTGGGTGAAAATTATTTCGCCAGAACGGGAGGCCATGTGATGAATATCGGAGCGGGCGGATCAGGTAAAGCCATCGCACTTCACCTGATTCAAAAGGAAAATGCAGGTGATCGACCGCGACGATTTGTAATGGTTAATCGGTCAAAACCGCGCTTGGTTAAATGTCAAGAGATGGTAGAAAGTTTGGAGACGGATATCCAGTTTGAATATATTCTCAACAACGATCCTAGGGTGAATGATGAGATCATGGCGAGTCTACCGGAGGGCAGTGTCGTGATCAACTCCACGGGCATGGGAAAGGACAGACCCGGCTCGCCGATCACCGATCATGGGCTTTTTCCCCGTAATGGTGTTGCGTGGGAGATCAACTACAGGGGCGAGTTGGATTTCTGGCACCAAGCGAAGGCTCAAGAGGAAAGCCGCGGGGTCTTTGTGGAGGATGGTTGGTTGTATTTTCTCCATGGATGGGCTCAGCATATTGCCGAAGTGCTGCACATCGAGATGGATAAAGAGATTTTTAAAAAGTTGGCGAGCTTGGTCGCAGATTTGAGGCCAGAGTTAGTACCGATACCAAGGTCAGGATAGTAACTATCTATCTCATCGAATATTTTCGATCGATGTTGATAAGGGGTGAAGTTTGGATTTCACAAATGTAGTCAGAACGAGAAGAAGTATCAGATCCTACAGTAGAGAGGAAGTTCCTGATAACCTTTTACAGAAAATCCTGGATGCCGCCAGAGTCGCTCCTTCAGCAAATAATCGACAACCCTGGCGGTATATTGTCGTTCGTGAAACTAAGACGATATATAAGATAGCCCAGTTGGCTGCAAACCAAATCTTCATTGCAGAAGCACCGATCGTTGTTGTCCTTTGTGGTCGAAAATATGTCAATCAGTATAGTTGGTTTGGAGAGTGTATGTATCTATTAGAAGCGGCGATTTCGATGGATCATCTTGTGCTCGCGGCCAGGAACGAAGGTTTGGGGACATGTTGGGTTGGCGCTTTCGATAAGTGGGGTATCGAGGAGTTGTTAGATATCCCTCCAGATTTTCCACCCGTTATGCTCACGCCCTTGGGATACCCAAAGGACAAAATCGCGTTCTCTGAGGTTATAGACCGAAAACCGATCAATGAGATTTGCTATTCCGAAAAATTTGGCAACAGGTCTTGATTTTCATCTAGGGATTCGCAAAAAAACAGAGATGACATCTGCTCTGTATCCTATTTTCTTCCTTGTATCCCACTAATCCACAATTAGTTAACTGATCTGTCTTTTCTCGTGATAGCTGACCAAGGGTCGGTTTCTTTAAGTTGATCCCGGTTGCAAGGCAATTCTTTTGCTATTCCTAGTTCCTGTCTGACTAGCGGCATCTACTGGGGATTTAAGTGTCGTCCATCTATCGGTTAGCCAGTGGGTAATCGAAGATCAATCTTGGTGATTTCGATGGCAAGACTACAAGGAGATTTAAGAAAGTTGGAGGCGATGATTATTATCATTCTAATTGGGGTCGAGAACAAACACCATGTGTTGGGTTAAATTCCTTTGTGTGGTTATCGTGAATCAATCATCGCGCCGGAAGCCCCGGGATCACCTCTGCCGCGTATCCATAGAGATGTTCAATGAATCCTATAGATATTAACTCGCCCTGGGGTCGTTCATTTTCGATGTTCAGGATAATCTCAGATATTGAGCAATTGTGGATTTGAGCATCACGAAGGATCTTACTATCAGCATTACGACACAATTCCTTTAGGGTGTACATAAAACCGCCACCATGCGCAACAACGATAACATTTCGGTTGTCATGATCTCCAAATATTCTTACATAACCTTTACGCATTCTTTCCCAAAGTTCGATGTAGTCTTCACCGCCAGGGAATCTTGCCTCGAATTTTCCATGGAACCAATCATCGATGATCTCCTGGTGAACGGAAAAGATCTCACCCCTCATGGGCTGACCATCAAACTCACCTACATTAACCTCTAAGAATTCTTCGATCAAGACAACATCTAAAGTTATGGGAGCAGCTATGATCTTTGCTGTTTCTATGGCTCGTTTCAAGGGGGAAGAGTAAATTCCATCTATTTGCTTATTCTTGAAGTACTCTGCTGTTTGCTCCGCCTGTAATATACCCTTTGGAGTAAGGGATTGATCGAGCTGTTCATAAGAGAAGACTTTAATAATGTTAGCCAAAGTCTCGCCATGTCGCACCCAAAAGAGCCTATTCATTTCACGATCCTTGTCATTTATTTTATCGATAATGCAAAGTTTCCCGCAATCAATGAGGGAGCATTGTAAGGACTGACGAAAGATCACCTATTATTTATGTATCCATATTCTCTTTCAAGAGAATCATCCCAAGCTGTCTAAACGCGTTTGGTGGCGGACCGGATTCCATGTGCCCTTTTATCATCTTGGCACATTTCAGTGGTGTGAGGTTGGTTGAGTCGATGTCTAGATCGTATGATCCATGAGCATCAACGAGAGCATGCGTAAGGTGATAATGTCCTTTAGCATGACCGATCCATCGATCCCCTCGTTCATGCTCTCTCCGTTCAATTTCTTCAAGGGAACATCGTACTCCTACGAATAGGATCTCAAAATCTCGCAATGTAGCGAGATACCCCTCGAGTTGACCATCATAAATCACATTCTCGTCGACGATGAGATTGTTTCCGGCGGAGGCGAGGCCCGCAATCGCTCGGTACATTCCTTCAAGAAGTCTGTATCCGATGGGACCTGGCGTAAGGTCATACCAGATCTCATCCCCATCTATGACTGTTCTCCAGCGGAAGCCTTGGTACGCGGGATCACCTTCAGATGGGTCTTTGCCAAAATATCGTCGAGGCATCATATTATAGAAAATGTCGACGCCTACATGAAGGTAAGGCTCATCAATTAATTGCTGTAATTCTTTTGCAATGGCAGTTTTTCCAGTGCTTGATGGTCCATTCATAAAAATGATCTTACCAGAAGGCATTGGTTGCATCCTATTGGGTTCTTCATCCTCCATAGATCTCCGGATGAATACCATATTAAACGCAGTATCGAGTATATGTATCTCTTGTATTATTCAACGTAGGTTAATGAACGCTAGCATTATTCAACAATTTTGAAAAATAACTTATTGGCGATCGATCGATGAGCAAGAGAATCCCCAAGTTGACATTGTCTACACCCTACTCTATAATGCAAGTTGATATGACATGCTGACTACATGATATTATTTCAAGTAGAGAAATTACACAAATGATTGATATAGATAACGAAATCCCCTCTTCAGTAATTCGCGTCGATCGCAACAGCCGAGTGCCGTATTACGCACAAATCATTGAGTCCATTCAAGAGCGGATTGAGAATGGGCAATGGCAAGCTGGCTATCAACTTCCTGGCGAATCAGAGCTCTGCCGGATGTTTAATGTCAGCAGGACGGTCATTCGTCAAGCGCTAGGCGAATTAGTATATGAGGGTTTAATCACCCGAGTAAAAGGTAAAGGAACTTTCATCGCAGAACCAAAGATTGGTGAAAGTCTCGTGCAAAAACTTACCGGCTTTTACCACGATATGGCTGAGCGGGGCTATGAGCAAGCCACCAAAGTTCTCGAACAGGACGTGATACCTGCGAGCCCCAAGGTTGCGAGTTATCTTCGTCTTCGTGAGGGCGAAGAGGTCCTCAGACTTACTCGTAAGCGGTCAGTAATGGGGGAACCGATCGTCCTAGTTACCACCTATTTGCCTTACAAATTGTGCCAAGGCTTAGAAAACGAAGATTTCACAAATCAATCGTTGTATGAAGCCTTGGAACGCAAGTTTAATCTCACCATCGTTTATGGAAAACGAACCGTTGAAGCAGTCCCAGCTAATGAGTATGAGGCAGAGATTTTAGAGACTGAGAAAGGTGCTCCACTCATTCTGCTGGACAGCATCAGCTACATAGGGGATGGGACACCGATTGAGTACTACCATGCACTACACAGGGGAGACAGGACTCGATTTGAGGTCGAACTCGTTCGGTATGAAGAGCGAGGCACCAATAGGAAACCCCTTGGCCGAACTGAAGTTCCTCCACAGGGCAGCGCGTTCATTACAGAGAGCAACAATCCATCGCGATCGGAAGGATAAAGAAAGACCAACGGCTCTACAAGTAAAACATTATCAATAGGCCTATGGAGATGGGGGACATGATTGAGTTCGTTTTTTGGGGGTGTGCGTGACAAGTACACCACAAGAGAAACGAGCAGCAGGCAAGGCGAAGCTTGAACAAGCTTTCGAGGCTGCCCAGCCAGCACTTCAGCTCGGGGGTGTTGCAGCTACTGACCCAAGATTTGCCAGGACTGCTGCTGATGCAGGCGTCCGAATTCTGGAACCTAACCATACGGCCATCTCCTGCGCACGCGCTCAAAGGGGCTTAACTTCCATGCGCGAGGCGTATACCTATAAACACGAACTCGACTTCAACGTCGTGCTCGAAGTCGTTAGCACACTTCGGCATGTTGTACCTGAACATGTTTTCCTCCTCAGCGCGGCCCCAGGCACGTTTGACGAAGCAGAGCCTACCTTTGAGGAAAAACAGGCACACTTGCTCTCTAAGGCAGGAGCGGATGGCCTCTTTGTGGAGAAGAATAGCTACGATGAGGTCCATCGTTTGACACGAATTGCCCACGATGCAGGTTTATTAATCCAAGCAGGTTTTCAATTGCGCTCCCCAGGAGCGAAGACAGCGGTAATCCCTATAGAAACACCGGGAGACGCGTCGAAGGCAGCCAGACGACTCATGAACATGGGTGTTGACATTGTGGGAATGCGGTTTTCAGGGATCTTTAAGAGTCTTGAGGCTGGTGCTATTGCACCCGAGGAGTTGGATTGTCTTTCGTCTATGGTATCCGAGGTGCCTGGAGCAACGGTTGTCTACGCGGGAGTAAATGTCAGTAATCTCCCTGCTGTGGCTGAGACGGGTGTCAAGATGGTGGGCGTAGCTTCCGCGGTAGATGACTTAGTATATAAAGCTTTATTCGAAGCAATTGACCAGTTTTCGATCTATTGATAGGTAAACATAAAGGTAAACGGTAAATTATTAATCGCGATGTGCAATTGATCTGTCACCCGGGTACCGATGAAGACGTGAAAAGGAGGAAGGGATTGAACAGAAGAAAAACGTAATTACTTGGATAAGGCACACTATTATGAAAAAAGCTTGCTTGTAGCACTTCATGGAAATCTATCCGAGTAGACTAAGCGGTTAGAGACACTGAACTTAATGAGTGTGCCTCATATGGTCATACACAACAACAGTAGTGGGAGGAGAATACAATGAGGACAGTTCGAAATATCTTTGCGTTGCTGATTGTTGCATCAGTAATGCTCACATCCTGCAAAGCTGCCACTCCTACGGCCGCACCTGAAGAGGAAATAGTCATCACGTTCTGGCACCAGGAACAGGTCGATCGTCGCATTAAAGTCTTGGACAAGCTCTTTGATGAGTTCTATGAAGAAACCGGCATCAGAGTGGTTCAAGAAACCATGACCTGGGATGAGCAGTATGTGAAATTAATGTCGGCCATCGAGGCAGGAAATCCACCAGATATAACATGGGGCACAGAGGATACAGCAGTCACGCTGCTTGAAGCGGGAGCGATTTATCCGGTGACGGATCTCGTTAAGAATCTCGACGCACAGTATACCTACGTACCATCCCATCGTGACCGATTGTTCTGGGATGGGGAGTACTGGGCTGTTCCTGTTCTTGGCCTGAGCTACAACTTTTGGTACCGCGCCGATATGTTCGAAGAAGCTGGGCTTGAACCCCCTGAAACCTGGGATGATGTGATTGCGGCCGCCGAAGCCCTCAACGATCCACCCAATCGCTGGGGTATCGCGCTTCCCACTGGCGAGACGCTTTATGGTGATCAGGTGATGATGAGCCTATTGTTTGCCAATGGTGGCAAAGTGATGGCAAGTGGCAATGAACTCGTGGTCAACAGCCCTGAAATGGTAAAAGCGCTAGAGATCTACCGTGATCTCGCCCAATTCACCCCCCCTGACGCTGGCAATTACACTTGGCCTGAGGCAGGTCAAGCATTTGCTCAGGGAAAGGCTGCAATGTTGATCACCTTCAATGCCGTCTTAGACTATGACATTGTCGAGGGGAATGTCCCTGAAAATCTAGGAATCGTTAGGATGCCTGAAACTCCCGGGAAGGACGTCAGGACAGTCTCCTATACCCTATGCATCATGTTCCTGACTGATGATCCGGTGAAGCTGGAGGCAATCCAGACGTGGTTGTCCTGGATGATGGAGCCAGAGAACTATGGTGAATGGGCTGCCGAGTTTGAGCCAGGGCTGTTCCTACCAATCACTGAAGCAGGATTGGAATCCGAAAGCTTCTTTGGACATGAGATGATAGCTCCGTATCAGGAACAAGTCCATAGCATACTTGAGCTGACTCAACTCAACACCTGCACTACTTGGGAAGTAGGCGAAAAACCAGATCCCTTTTCTGGAACAATTTATCTGGGTTTTCCAACGATTAAAGCAGCTCAATTAGTGCTTTTTGAGGGTGCGACACCCGTAGAAGGAGCAGCTGAAGCTGAAAGGATAATCAAAGAGAATCTCGGAAGGGAATGACAGATATTCGGATAATAAGCCGATCTGCTCATAATTGGATGGGGCCTCGGATTAGATGCTTGGTCCGAGGCCTCCCATCCAAAGCTGAATAGAATCCACTGAACCTATTGATCAAGAATAGTCTGAAAATCATCCTTAGCGAGAAGGTATGATGAAAACAAATGATGTTCGTTCTTCTTTGCGGGGTTTGGTCAATTCAATACAACGGAGACAATTTTATCTGAGTGATAACGCATTTAGCATGATTCTCATGATACCTCTACTGCTATGGGTTACGATGACCATGGTTTATCCATTATTCTATGGGATACAGCTATCGCTCACTGACCAACGTTTGATCGGCATCGAAGGGAATTTCATCGGATTGGATAACTTTAGACGCATTCTTAGTAACGAGACGGTTATCTCTGGGATTTGGAAATCGGTGTCCTGGACTCTAATGAATGGAATACTACAGGGTATCCTCGGACTTATCGTTGGAATCCTGTTGGAGAGAGCTTTCTTTGCTCGTCGTGCCATGCGGGTGTGGATTCTCTTGCCATGGATCGTGCCGACGATCGCAATTGCGATCCTTTGGAAATGGCTTCTTTCAGCTACCTACGGCATTGTCAACTATCTTCTTGTTGAACTCGGTATTCTCGATGTGGGTTTTGGCTTCCTTGCCAACCCTGATGTTGCACTTGAGACCTCTTCAGCGATCAATGCATGGAGTATGTTCCCATTCCTATCGATCATCATGCTTGCGGGCTTACTCAGCATTCCGCGTGAAGAGTATGAAGCAGCTAGGATCGATGGAGCAGGGTTTTGGCAAGAACTTCGATTTATAACCATACCTTATATAACACCGACACTTGTTGTTCTTGGTTTGATTGGTACGATGTGGTCGTTCAATGACTTTAACATGCTCTGGCTGATCAACAAAGGTGGACCTGCCGGGGCAACTCGCACGTTGCCTCTCATCGTGTATGAGTTTGCCTTCCGTAATTATTTTCTGGGACGGGCAGCTGCGGTCGGTGTATTCATGATGTTGGTACTTACAGTCTTCGTCATATTGTTCATGCGCATGAGTCGAAGAACCGTGGGGATCTTTGCTCCCATGGAAGAGGAGCTTTAATGGTGGAGAGTAGACAAGAGCAAAGGCTTGAAAAGTTTCCGGTAGCGAGCAAGGTAAATTGGGGAATGATCATTTCTCGGATAGGAGAATCGCTGATCATTTTGTTTATTGTAATACTTGTGCTCGGACCTTTTTATTGGATTATCACGACATCCTTTAAACCAACGGCCGAAATATACGATCCTGTACCAACACTCTTCCCGCAGAAGTGGGTCCTCGACCATTACAAAAATCTGATTATGGGAACGAATTACTTGTACTATCTCAGAAACAGCACGGCGGTCGCGATCGTCACGGTTGTGCTTACCTTGATCGTGTCCAGCTCGGCTGCTTATGCTCTGCATCGTCCCGCTTTCCCAGGGAAAGCTTTATTATCGAGGTTGATCCTTCTTAGCTACATGTTTCCAGGGATTTTACTGCTCGTTCCCTTATACCAGATGTTGACCAAATTAGGTCTCATCGACAAATTAATCAGTCTACCTCTTGTCATGGTTGCATTTACTTGCCCAATGAGCACCTGGTTGCTTGCCACATTCTTTAGCTTTATCCCACGCGAAGTTGAAGAATCAGCGCTCATGGATGGCGCATCCAGGGTACGTGTTCTTACACAAATAATCATCCCATTGCTTAAGCCTGGGTTAGCAGCTGTTGGAATTTTTGTGTTCGTTATCTCCTGGGGCGAGTATATGTTCGCAAGTGTGTTTATTAACAGTGAGGTCCTCAAGACTCTCCCCGTCGGGCTTGCTGCTCTTATTGATCAATATCGCCTCGACTGGGGTCTGTTAGCAGCTGGAGCCACAGCCATTACAGTACCTGTAATCATCCTTTTCGCGTTAATGGGACGGCGCTTTGTAGAAGGGTTGATCTCTGGCGCTGTAAAAGGTTGACATTAGGTCCAAGCGATATAGAACGAAGAAAGCTGGAAGGGTTTCCAGACATTAAGGATCATCAAAGCTTCTTTACAATTTATCAGGATCACAAAGGAATCCGAAAAACCCAAAGAACCGCATACACCGATTATCTGTCATTTTTCAAGCCAATTTGTGTTCGAAAAAACATTCACTTTGTTGAGGGAGCATCATGACAACATTGTTTCTTCGTGATCTAAACAAAAAATTTGGCGACAATTTAGTTGTGAATAATGTAAATCTCGACGTTCAAGATCAGGATTTCATCGTTCTCCTAGGACCTTCCGGATGTGGTAAGACAACCATCTTGCGTATGATCGCGGGTCTTGAAAAGGTTACATCAGGTGAGATTATTCTGGATGGTGAGGTTATCAATCGTGTTCCACCACAAAGACGCGATATGGCGATGGTGTTTCAGAATTACGCACTGTATGCGCACTTAAAAATCTTCGATAATCTTGCTTTCGGTCTGCGGATGCGCAAGACGCCAAAGGATGAGATTGAGAAGCGGGTGAAAGATGTGGCTGAGATGTTGCACATTGATCTTCTGCTCGATCGTATTCCACGGCAACTCTCTGGTGGAGAGCGCCAACGTGTTGCACTAGGACGGGCGATTGTGCGCGAACCGCGTCTCTTTCTCATGGATGAGCCACTGTCCAATCTTGATGCCTTGTTGCGAGTGCAGACACGGGTTGAAATTCTTCAATTGTGCCGCCGCATTGGTGCAACCGTTTTGTATGTTACACATGATCAGACAGAAGCCATGACCATGGGACAACGCATTGTCTTGCTCAGAAAGGGTGTGGTTCAACAAATAGACACAGCCGAAGGACTTTATAATAAACCTGCCAACAGGTTCGTTGGTCATTTTGTTGGCTCACCACCAATGAACTTCTTGGAAGATGTCATTCTATCTCATGAAAATGACCGATGGTCGGTAAAATCACAAGATTTTTCATTGGATCTGAGTGGCTACGAAAATGCTGCCAAGATAAAGCAAGCACCGGAATTGGTCTCACGATCTGTTGTGGTTGGTTTCCGCCCTGACGCAGTTAAATTCATTTCAAGTGATGAGCCCGAAGAAGGCATTCCGGCATCAGTTGAGGTTGTAGAGGTTTTAGGCCGCGAAGCACTTGTATATTGCGATATCGGTCAGCAACTAATCTGCGCAGTCGTACCTCCACAGCAAACCCCAAGAACCGGCGAGAAAATCGTCATTGGTGTTGATGCTAGCAAGTTGCATCTCTTCGATAGTGAGAGTGGCAAGAACATTGCTGTCCTTACCGATACATCTCCGTAATCTGTCAGTAGTTGTCTCTAGAAGGCTTCTCAATGGCTAAAGTACGAACGGTTCTAGGTGATGTTGATCCGCAAGAGATTGGCATTACGTTAATCCATGAACATCTTTTCTATGATCGAATCGGAGAAGAGGAACAAAACCGAAAGTTCGTGGATCTTGAAGTACAGAGAAAAGAGTTAAGCGGCTTCCAAGAGCAGGGAGGGAAGTGTGTTGTTGATCAAACGACGATCGATCTAGGGCGTCAACCCAAATTACTCCAACGTTTAGCAGAGGAAACGGGTTTACACATTATTGCAAGCACAGGTTTTTACCATGAGCCGTGGCTACCTGAAATAGTGCGTAATGCTGATATCAATCAAATCGCTCATCAAATGATCAACGAGATCGATGAGGCTATCGAAGGTGTAGATTTTCGGGCGGGTTTAATTGGTGAGATAGGATCTACTGAAATAGGCACCACGGCTCAAGAAGAAAAAGTGCTCAGGGCAGCAGCGCGGGCTCACCAGGCGACAGGAGCTCCGATTAGCACCCACACCATAGCCGGTGCGGAAGCACTCCACCAGATTGCGATTCTTAAAGAAGAGGGTGTTGAACTACAAAAAGTGATTATTAGTCATGTCGACTTAGATCATGTTGAGCACCTGTGTTTGATTGCTGAACAGGGGGTGTTCCTAGGTTTTGATACGATTGGCAAGCCACGTTTCCGGGATGAATATCGGATGACAGGGGATGAAATACGCTTGGAAGTATTGTGTGCGATGGTGAAGGCAGGATTCGAAGATCAAATTCTGCTTTCGCATGACATCAGCAATCCGGATTATCTAAGCACCAATGGCGGACACGGATATATCCATCTTTTGGGCGAATTCGTCCCACGTCTGCACGATAGATTATCTGAAACCACAATCGAAAAGTTTATAATCCACAATCCTCGACGTGCACTTGAATTTTAATTCACCACTTTCCCTGGAAGGCTTCGATTCAATGGTTGATATAGCATCGAAGAAACATCTCCTTGTCTCTAATTTATTAAAAAAAGGTATCGAGATGTAGTTATAAGGAAATGAACGATGAGATAGGCTAAGAAACGAAGGAGTGACGGCAATTATCGGTCCACCACATACTTGAATCAAACGTCTTAGATACTGGGTACAATTATAAGATTCTCTGCAAGAGTATTAAGTGAGCTTCTCAAAGTCCGGACTTAAGTCGAAGCCAATTGACACTTCGAGAGCGGTAAGCAATTAGATAATTAAACGAAACAGTTTTTTACCCCCTTTATTCACACTTTTATCGTCAGATTTGGAGAACATATCTATGAAAAAAGTCCGAACAGTAATGGGCGATGTCGATCCCGAAGAAATCGGCATTACATTGATTCATGAACACACATACCTTTTAGATCACAAAATTCAATTCAAAGAACTAGCTGATTTCAAAAAACAAGGTGGGAGTTGTGTTGTGGATCAGACGACGATTGACCTCGGTCGTCAACCAGATCTACTCAAACAGCTTACTGAAATGACCGGTCTTCATGTCATCGCAAGCACTGGTTTTTATCGTGAGGAGCACCACCCTGATACAATCAGCGGTGCTGAAATAGGCTTCATCGCAGATATGATGATCAGGGAAATTGAAGAATCAATTGAAGGAGTAGCTTATAAGGCTGGTCTCATTGGTGAGGTTGGTACGACCGAATTCGGTACCACCCAGCAAGAGGTGAAAACACTCCGCGCATCAGCCCGAGCTCATCTTGCGACTGGAGTGACGGTTAGCGTTCATACCATGGGTGGCGCAGAAGCGTTAAAAGCGATTGATATATTAACAGACGAAGGTGTTGCTCCTCAGCGTATTATGATTGACCACATCGATCTCGATCATGTTGAGCATTTGCGGATGGTAGCAGAGCGAGGAGTGTTTCTCGGTTTCGATACGATAGGCAAAACACGTTACCGCGACGACACACTCCGTTTAGATGTGCTGTGTGCGATGGTGGATGCGGGATATGAGGATCTGATTGTTTTGTCTCACGACATCAGCAAACCCGATTATCTGAAAACGAACGGAGGGCATGGCTACGTCCATTTATTGGGCACATTCGTCCCCCGTCTCCGAGAAAGGGTATCTGAAGAAACGATCGAAAAATTCTTAATAAACAATCCTCGTCGTGTACTTGCTTTTTAACGGCGATGCACCATTAGCTATCCTATTATCCGGAGGTGAACATGCCCTCAAGAAAATTCTTTCTTGTCCTTGACTTGGGCACCGGTAGCGGTCGAGCTGTGGTCTACGATGACCTCGGCACCGAGTTGGGTTATGAAGCCCGGGAGTGGAAACATTCAATTGACCCCCGATACCCAGGTTCGGTCGATTTCGACACCGAGCGTAACTGGCATGTCTTGTGCGATTGCATTCAAGGGGCCATCTCAAAATCTGGAATCACACCATCAGAGATAACAGCGGTAAGTGAGACAGGGATGCGCCTGGGTACGGTCTTCTACGATAAGGCAGGCAGCATCCTGTTCGCTTGCACTAACACCGATACTCGCGCGGATAAGCAAACCGCTGAGTTGATCGACCGTGGGCTTGGACCCAAGATATATGAAATCGACGGTGAATGGCCAGGCATCGGTGGTCCATCCGTAGAATTACTTTGGTTACGCGAGAACGAGCCAGGAACCTTTGAGAAGGTTGCTCACGTGACCATGCTCACAGATTGGATGTTATACAAATTGTCAGGTGAGTACAGTGTCGATCCCTCATGTGCTGGCACCTCAGGTATGTTCGATGGACGAAAGCGACAGTGGTCCGAGGAGATCGCAAATTGGTTGGACATCCCCACGAATATCCTGGCGCCAGTAAATGAATCTGGCACAGTGATTGGGAAGATTACTGCGCAAGCGGCCCTAGAGACTGGGTTGCCTGAAGGCTTGCCTGTGGTCCAAGGTGGTTCAGATGCTGCAGCTGGCTTAGCAGGAGGCGCTGTGGTTCAACCTGGCCAGACTTATGTAGGTACGGGGTCTTTCTGGAATGGAACGGTTGTCACTGGAGAAATGATCATTGATCCGGAGGCACGAGCGAAGATCCTGCCCCATATTGTTCCTGATCGATGGCAATTCGAGGGCGTCTGCTTCTATGGTGGCTACATGGTCCGCTGGTTCCGAGACGCCTTTTGTCAAGAAGAGAAGAGACTCGCGCAGCGATTGGGGATAGACGCATACAAGATCCTCGATGAACAAGCTTCACTGGTTCCTCCCGGAGCTTATGGGATTCAAGCTTCAGTTGCGGGGGTCATTGACACCAAACGCTGGATCGTGCCACCACCGACCTTCATGGGGTGGAGCATCGATGCGCCGCACGAATCCACCAAATATGTTTTTTATCGGGCGCTTTTAGAAAATGCAGCTTTTCAGATTCGTGGCACCTTTGAGTTATTGTCAAGCATTACTGGGCATAAGATTGAGGAGACACCTATTGTCGGTGGCGCTTCTAGGAGTTATCTGTGGCCACAGATCCTCGCAGATGTCATCGGTATACCGATTAAGGTCCCAGTGGTGAAAGAGTCACCGGCGCTCGGTGCAGCGATGTGTGCGGCAGTCGGTGCTGGTGTGTATCGTGACTTACCTGAAGCAGCGGAAGCCATGGTGTCGTGGGAATCGATCCACTATCCCACAACCAACGAAGATATTCACACGGTCTATCATGAGAAATATCAGCAATGGGTTTCTCTTTTCGATCGCTTGATGGAAATCGTCGATGATACGATCATGCCCCCAATGTGGAAGGCGGCAGGTATCCGGATTGGCCGACCAAAGAGTGACAGGTAGGAAGGATATGTAAAATGGATTTTGATGGCCAAGTAGCAATAGTGACTGGAGCGGCTCGTGGGATTGGACGAGCGATTGCAATACAGCTAGCGTCTTCTGGAGCGAAAATTGTCGTGACCGACATACAATCCTCAAAATCTGAGGATGTTGTTAAGGAGATTGTTGATATCGGTGGAGAGGCGAAGTCGATACAAGTTGATGTGACTAAAGCAGATCAGGTCCAGAAAATGGTAGATGAAACCCTCGACGCATACGGCCGTATCGATATCCTGGTGAATAATGCCGGGATATTTACCGCCGCAACCTTCCCCGAAATGACAGAAGCACAGTGGGATGAGATGCTGGCAGTACATCTCAAAGGTACATTCCTCTGTTCACGTGCAGTGATCGAACACATGCTTGACCGAGGATCAGGTTGTATCATCAATATCGCTTCCACCTCTGGCATATCTGGAGGAACATCCGGCGCACATTATGCTGCTGCAAAAGGGGGTGTGATTGCATTTACTCGTTCGATAGGTAAGGAATTGGCGGGAAAAGGAATACGGGTCAATGCAGTGGCACCCAGCAAGATCGAGACCGATATGTTGCAGGGCGTTGATACTCCGGAAGCTCGTGCTCAATTGATCCGTAAAATACCTCTAGGCAGACTCGGTCGACCGGAGGACATTGCGGAAGTTGTCGTCTTTCTAGCTTCCGAGAGTGCCAGCTACATCGTTGGAGAGGTCATCGTCGCATCAGGTGGTTATTGAATGACTAATAATGTCTGAAATAGAGTGATAGGTGTAATTTACGCATTCATATGGCCAAGCTGAGTCACCGCGATAGATTATTAAGAGCACTAAATCATCAACCGCCAGATCGTATTCCATTGGATTTGGGCAGCCATCCGAATGCGTCCATTCATATTCGTGCATATGAAGAGCTTAAATCACACCTTGGTATCAAATCTGAAAATAAGATGATGCATCGATGGATGCAGGTAGCTTTGGTTGATGAAGAGATATTACGGTTTTTTGATATCGATACGCGCAGGTTAGCCCTTGGAAAACGGGACATTCCTCTTGAGTGTAACCTTGAGGATGAGACATACATCGATCAATGGGGAGTTGTCCGCCGTAAACCTCCCGGCGCCTTATACTATGAAGTTATAAAGAGTCCTTTAGTAGGTGAAATTTCGATATCAGACATTGTTCAATACCCGTGGCCAGACCCTCACGACGGTGGTGTCACCCGAGGTCTTCGCGAGCGAGCGCAAGTATTAAGGCAGAGAACAGACTTCGCTGTTGTGGTTACAGTACCCGCAGCATTTGTGCACTATACTCAATTCATTCGAGGGTTTGAGGATTGGTATATTGATTGTGTCAATGATGTTCGATTGATTGAGACACTCTTTGATGCTGTTCTTGAAATTAATATCGCATCGGTGCAGGAAATCCTGCATGAGATCGGCGACTTGGTCGATGTTGTAGTAACAGCTGATGATTTGGGCGATCAGAGAGGGACGATCGTCTCCCCCGCCTTATTTCGAACATTACTTAAGTCTCGACTTAAAAGATACTTTGATGAGATCCATCGACTTACGGAGGCGAAACTCTTGTTTCACACATGTGGCTCCGTCTTTGATATAGTACGGGATCTCATTGAAATTGGCGTTGATGTGCTCAACCCCATTCAAGTGAGCGCAGCGAAGATGAATACAGAACGGTTAAAGACTGAGGTCGGTGCTAAATTGGCGTTTTGGGGAGCAATCGATACACAACAAGTATTGTCATACGGTTCAGTATCCGATGTCGAGGCTGAGGTGAAGCAACGAATTATTGACTTGGCTCCTGGAGGGGGTTACGTGTTGTCAGCGGTTCACAATATTCAACCTGGAGTTCCCCCGGAAAATATCTGCGAGATGTTCCGAGCAGCCCAAGAGCTTGGAGCATTTTCGGACCATAATCCAATAATGAAAGCCCTTGCGTGATTTGACTTTGATAAGTGGAATACATATTTTAAGAATTCCTTTTCGAAGTATAGATGTCTGATCAAAGTGTTTCTACCTGAATTCCATAATCTTGTTGTAGGTGATCGTCAGTGCGTGTATTACATTTAATGGGACCAAGAGAATTCCAATGGGAGGACGAACCCACTCCTCAACCAGGTCCTGGTGAAGTACGGCTTCAGGTACAGGCAGTGGGGATCTGTGCCTCCGATATCCACACCTATGCTCATGGACGCATAGGAGATGTCACCCTCGAATCGCCACTCGTTCTGGGACATGAAGCCTCCGCGAGAGTCGATGCACTAGGCCCTGATGTTGAAGGGTTAATACCAGGACAACTGGTAGCTGTTGACCCGGCCATGCCCTGTAACTCCTGTGAATTTTGTCTGCAGGGTAACCCAAATTTCTGTAAAGCACTCCGTTTCTTCGGCAACTGGCCTCATGATGGTGCTCTGCGTGAGTTGTTAAACCATCCAGCAGAATTGGTTTATCCAGTCCCCGAGAGTTTCACGAGTATCGATACAGCTATGCTAGAGCCATTGGGTGTAGGGTTGCATGCACTCCAGTTGGGTCACATACACCCTGGTGATCATGTCGCGGTGCATGGGTGTGGCCCGATTGGATTGCTGGTAATAAAACTTGCCAGGCTTGCTGGCGCGGGGGAGATCATTGCCATCGAACCGATACCACATCGTCGTCAAATGGCAACAGAAGTGGGTGCAGACATTGTTCTTCCATTGGATAACAACCAAGTCCACGCGGTGAGAGAAATCACCCATGGACGAGGTGTAGATAAGGTGTTTGAGGCTGCCGGTGAGAATGATGCAGTTCGAGATGCTGTCGAAGTGTGTAAACCTGGCGGAAGGGTGATTTTAATCGGGATTCCTGCAGAAGATGTGACCAGTTTCAGGGCATCTGCTGCCCGACACAAGGGCCTGACTATTTTGGTTGTACGCAGGATGAAGCATACCTACCCGCGCGCGATCTCTTTGGTTAAATCAGGTAAGATCGATTTCGGCAAATTGGTCACACACCAATTTCCTTTTCAACAGGCAGCCGAAGCTTTTCGTCTGGTAGAATTTCGAGAAGATAAAGTCATTAAGGCGATTGTGAAGGTCTCGGCGTAGATCCCCCCAAAAAAAGAAATCCTCTCCCTCGAGGATTTCCAGTATCAGAATGAGATTGTCTAGCTAGGGGCGAAAATCGTTAATTCTATAACTGCTTTTCATACAGTCGATGTGTCCTGTAAACCTCTCCACCTAGAAGCTGAATTGAGCGGTTCATCATATCATTGTTCTCGAGAATCCAGCTCATCTCTGCCCACTCGTACCCCTTTCGAGCGGCGTTCTTGGCGGTCTCGAGATACATCATAGCGTCGACGCCTAACCCCCGATATTCGGGCATCACTCCTAGGGCGAATACCCGTACCCATGCGATGTCACGTCGCACCTTCCAATGCCAAACTAATTTCAGCATGGTCAAGATCTCGGGAAAACCAGGTCGAGGATAGGCTTTGTGCAGAGGTTGGCATAGATCCGGCAGGGACAACGCCACACCGATGACCTCGCCCTCACTTTCTACCATTAACACAAGATCTGGGTCGAGCATCGATTTAAGCTGCGCTGCCATGTGTTCAATCTCAGGGTCCGTCATGGGTACGAATCCCCAATTACGCTCCCAGGATTTGTTGTAAACACGTTTGAAGCGCTCGACTTCCTGGTCGAAATCCTTCATATTAATGTTTCGGACGATGAGATTTCGACGCGTTTTTACCTTCTCGACTACGCGCAACAGCTTAGATGGAATATTGTTAATGAAATCCTCCATCTTCACTTTATATGACCACAAGTCCATGGCCTTCTGGTATCCAGCCGCTTCGACGTAGTCCATATATCGAGGCGGATTGTAGGGCATAAGAACGCGCGGCACGCCATCAAAACCATCTACTAGCATCCCAACCTCGTCATTCGTTGAGAATTGTGCGGGACCCAAGAGGGAGTCGTGTCCCGCATGTGTGGCATACTCCTCTGCTTTCCTAAGTAGTACCAAGGCTGCCTCTTCATCCTCTAAGACCTCGAAAAAACCGAAGAAACCTGTGTTCACCCCTTGAAATTCGTTGTACCGATCGTTGGTGAATGCAGCGATTGTGCCAACAATCTTGGGCCCTCGATGTGCTAAGTAGTATTCAGCAGTCGCGTGTTGAAAAAATGGATTGTGCTCCGGATCGAGGAACTCAACCCGTTCGGAGATGATGGGCGGTACCCAATAGCGATTCTCGCGGTAGACCTCCCATGGGAAGTGGATGAAATCGATTAAATCATCCTGGCTTCGAACTTGAGTAAGTCTTAACTCCGTCATGTGAATCCTCCATACATCTGGCACATGATTATATATCTTGGCAAGGTTCTTTAACTAAAGCATCCCTTGTTCCATGTACCAATCATAGGCCTCCTGAGCGGCTTGACGAAATGGGAGCGGTTCTGGTAAATCGAGTTCCTGCTGTGCTTTGGATGTATCGTAATAGAGATGATGTCGGCTGAGGCGTAATTGGGTGCTGTTGAAGGGGAGGGTGACCAATGGACGCACCCAATTTATTATCGTCGCGGCTGGCTCGATCAACCAGCCGGGGATTTTCAACCAAGGCCGGCGTCTGCCAACGATCTCGGTCAGGATGGTGAAGGCTTTGCGATGAGGAAGATTTTCGCCTCCGAGGATGTAACGTTCACCGGACCGGCCATGACGAGCAGCAGAGAGGTGACCCGTAACTACGTCTGTGACATGAATATAGTTATCACCGCCATCTATCCAGAAAAAACCCCATCCCTTGGCAGCTTCAATCACCATCGTTCCACTGATACGGTTTAAGTCGCCTGGACCTAACACGATCGAAGGGTTGAGGATGACAAGCTCTAAACCGCGCTCTGCGATTTTAAGAGCCTCGATCTCAGCCTGATACTTTGAGTAGCCGTACGTGAACTGATTCGGGGGCAGGTTGAACTTGTGGTCTTCGTTTAATAGTTCTCCCCGCGTTGGAACTCCCAACGCAGCAGATGAGCTTGTAAGCATGACGCGTTCTACTTGGGCTTCTCTGGCAGTTAGCATTACATTACGAGTGCCTTCGATAGCTGTCCGTAATACGAGTTCTGGATAGCGCCAATAATCTGATTGAGCAGCTGTGTGGAACACCCAATCCACGCCCTCGAACGCGGATCGCAGAGTTTCCGGTTCCAGGATGTCTCCGACGACTCGCTCGAGGGGCAAACCCTCCAATGCTGTGAGTGAGGAAGTTTTCCGATGTAATGCACGCACGGTGTAACCGTGCGTGACCAAAGCCCGGCATAGAGCCGAACCTATGAAACCGGTCGACCCTGTGACGAGAGCCGTCTTAGTCAATCAATCCCAACTCCTGACCGACTTCGCCCAAGATATTCAAGGCGCGATCGATTTGCTCGTCGGTGTGAGTGGCCATATAGCTAGTGCGTAGTAAGCATTGGTCTGGGGGAACCGCAGGGTCCACAACCGCGTTGGTATAAAGACCTGCCTCGAAACACATCTTCCAAGCTATGAATGTCTCTCTCATCCCTCCGATGATGATGGGGATAATGGGTGTAACGCTCGGGCCGGTGTTGAATCCCATGGCTTTTAGACCAGTTCGCATACGCTCGGTGACTTCCCAAAGACGCTCGCAATGTTCGGGTTCGTTTTCCATGATGTCCAGCGCAGCAAGCACCGTCGCTACATTGGAGGCTGGCATCGAAGCGCTGAATATCAGCGAGCGAGCGGTGTGTTGGATGTAGTGAAGTGTGTCTCTATCACCCGCGATGAACCCTCCTAACGAAGCGAAGGATTTGCTGAAGGTCCCCATGATCAAGTCCACCTGATCGGTGACCCCAAAGTGAGCCGATGTACCGTGCCCATTTCCCATGACACCAAAGCTGTGTGCATCATCAACCATCAGACGGGCGCTGTATTTCTGGCAGATGGGAATAATTTCGGGCAAGGGTGCTAAGTCACCTCCCATGCTATAGACACCATCCACGATCACTAATCGTCCTGCTTTCTCATTGACCTTGCTTAACACACGCTCGAGATGCTCGATATCGTTGTGGGAGAAACGCCGTATTTCGCCTAAAGAGAGCATACATCCATCAACGATACTTGCGTGGTCATCCTTATCCGTTACGACCACATCGCCACGTCCAACGATGGAAGAAATCACACCCAGGTTGACCTGATAGCCCGTGCTAAATACGAGGGCCACCTCTTTACCCACAAAGGTTGCCAAACGTTCTTCCAACTCCTTGTGGAGAGCAAGGGTGCCATTGAGAAAACGAGAGCCTGTACAACTGGTGCCGAAACGTTTGATGGCATCAATGGCCGCTTGTCGAACTCGTGGATCGGTGGTCAACCCGAGATAGTTATTGGAGCCGATCATGAGAATTTTACGCCCATCGATGACTACCTCCGTACCCTCCGTGTCTTCAAGCGGTAAAAAATAGGGGTAGAGGCCGGCTTCCTGCATCTCTCGTGCTCTAACAAATTGGTCGCACTTCTCGAAGATATCCATTTCCATTTCCAATCAGCATTCTGGAGTTCTTACAATGCATAACACCTCGCTCACGCCTACGTTTTGCCCCCATCACAAATTGGCACTTCCCGAGGTGGCTTAACTGAGCCATTGATGATTGTACCAAGAAAGGTCCTTAATGCTAATCTCCGTCTTAGTTAACACCTTCTCCGGTACCGATGGATCGTTGATTGGATCGGGTGCTGAGAAATTCTCAGAAGGCGACATCGATCGGGTCTGACAATTGCGGAGATCAATTACATGTTTGCAATGATCCCGATCGCTTGGTTGAAGCTTCTAAACCGGTAATTAGTCTATTAAAAGTTTGTAGAGGCAATTCATGCAGTCTCGCACCGGCGTGCCGCCGGTTTTCGCGGCACGGACGGTGAATTGCCCCTACCAAATTAAGGAGCCTATATCGGTTATGTGATGGAATTTTTAATTATACAATTACGAGTCTGTGAGAGATTGGTCTCAAGATTGTGATCTCAGCAGATAATGGAAGGGAGAGATCAATGGCGCTACGACAACTTGGATGGACGAACCTTCAACTAACGACCATCGGATTGGGGACTTGGGCGCTTGGGGGAGGGGAATGGCGATGGGGATGGGGACCGCAGGATGACCAAGAATCTAGAATCACCATTCAACGAGCCCTCGATCTTGGGATTAACTGGATCGACACCGCGGCGGTATATGGTCTGGGTCGATCGGAGGAGGTCATCGGGAAAACGCTTCAGGGGATGGTTAAAAAGCCCGTCATCGCTACCAAGTGCAGCTTGGTGTGGGATGAGGATAGGATGATATCCAACAGCCTTAAGAGGGGGAGTGTTCGACAAGAGGCAGAGGATTCCTTAAGGAGGCTAGGCGTAGAAGCGATTGACTTGTACCAGATCCATTGGCCAGACCCCGAGCAGGAGATCGAAGAAGGGTGGGGGACAATTGCCGATCTGATCAAGGAAGGCAAAATCCGCTACGCCGGCGTATCTAATTTTAATGTCGAGCAGCTCAAACGCATACAGCCCATTCATCGAGTGGCCTCCCTCCAACCGCCTTACAGCATACTAAGACGGGGGATCGAGGATGAGATTCTCGATTACTGTTCGAATCATGATATCGGAGTGATCGTATACAGCCCCATGCAGAAAGGGATCTTGACGGACAAGTTCTCGAAGGATTGGGCTCAAAACCTGCCGGATAGCGACCATCGTGCTCGCGATTCGCGATTTCAGGAGCCAGAGCTGAGCGTGAATGTCGAATTTGTCAAGAGGTTAAGCGAGATGGCCAAGGATAAGGGTAAAACCGTCGCCCAGCTTGCCATCGCTTGGACTCTTCGTCGTCCAGAGGTAACCGCGGCGATCGTTGGAGCGAGGAAACCACATCAGATCGAAGAAACCGTCCACGCTGGCGAATGGGAGCTCGATAAAAACGAGATCGAGCAGATCGATGAACTGCTCGAGGCGCGATCCGATGCGCTTGAGAAAGTCAAATAATTCCTTCTGACGGACTTTTCATATGGATTGATCACAACCTATGTTGATGGTATTCGAGGTGTAGATCTATCGAATGTCTTGGGAAGAATTGCCAGGCGCGGAAAGTTCGATATCCGTTCAGTCAATCCAAGTATTGTGAAACAAGAAAACTCACGGTTTTGATATAAAAAACCGTGAGTTTTGCAGTCGGGGCGGGCTGATTTGAACCGCCGACCTCACGGACCCGAACCGTGCGCTCTAACCGGGCTGAGCCACGCCCCGATGGCGGCGGGATTATACTTCAGACCCCACCATACTTCAATCTGGATACAATCTTACCGTGCATGCTGAAAAAAGCAACCTAGAATTATGTGAAGCATGATCCGTGAGATTCTCCACAACGAACTTTCAGTCGACTCGTTACAATCCTTCGACCACCGATAAAATCTTGGAAGAGAAAAATGTAACCGCACCCTTTAGGGTGCACAGAGATGCGCAGGCTAAAGCCTGCGGCTACACGTGGGCTTATGGGACGGAGAGTGTTGTAGCCGCACCCTTTAGGGTGCGCAGAGATGCGCAGGATAATGCCTGCGGCTACATGTGGGCTCAGTGGACGAGAGTGTTGTAGCCGCACCCTTTGAGGTGCGCAGAGATGCGCAGGTTGAAGCCTGCGGCTACAAGACATAGTAATCCTTTAAAGACCTTCAATGGACTCCTCCCCGAAGGTCTCTAATTCGTTGGGAGTTTCTTCTCCAAGGCACCCTCTTTTCGATGGTTGGCCATAAAATGAACAAAGGGTTGCTCCTTTTGGACAACCCCAGATGCTACTTTCCCGTTCTTACCTTTGTTCTGTTTACGTGTAGGGTGATTAACTTGTTATAAACACCTTCGCTGCCGCTGAAGCACGACGTTCATCCACTGGAAGCATGAAACAGAATAAACTCCCTACGCCCTCCTTGCTCTCGCACCAAATTTGCCCATTATGCATCTCGACCATGGATTTCGCGATAGAGAGGCCAAGTCCCATCCCCCCATGTTTACGTGTGAGATGAGATTCGACTTGATAGAACCGATCAAACACACGATCGATGTCATCCTTGGGGATGCCAATCCCGGTGTCCACGACGAAGACTTTCACGTATCCTGAAGCTTCTTCCGCTTTGACTCCTACTTGACCCTCAGGATCCGTGAAGATGATCGCGTTCTGGACAAGGTTGGCCAACGCAACGTCGATCTTCTCTCGGTCACCATCCACCACGAGAGGGCTTTCATCAGGGATGTCGTAACTCAATTCAATGTTCTTCTTCTCCGCGGCTTCTTTAAAGCGTCCTACGATGTCTTCGATGACTTGACCCATCGAAAATGGCGCTCTACGAACCCGTGACTGCCCTTCATCTCTATGGGCGATGGTTGCCATGTCCTCGATGATGGTCTTCAAGCGCATCGCGCTGCGGATGATCACTTCCATCTGATCATCAAATTTCTCTCCGACTTGTTCCTTGAGGAAAGTTGAATGACCAAGTATTAATCCGAGGGGTGTGCGCAGTTCATGAGAAGCAATCGCGATGAAGTCCGATTTCATCCTGTCCAATCGGCGCAGATCTTCATTTGCAATTTGAAGATCTTGAAGCAGCCTGGCATTTACGATCGCGATCGCAGCTTGAGAGGCCAGTGTCTCTAGAATCGCAAGGTCATCTTCGGTATAATTACGCTGTTCTAGCTTGTTAACCGACTCGAGTACACCGATTGGTTCGTCTCTGATGATCAATGGGACGCCTAGGATGGATCGAGTGTGGAAGTCGATTGTACGATCGACCTCGCGGTAGATACGGGGATCGTTGGTAGCGTCTTGAATGACCATCGGACGACAATTCTTAAAGATCCAACCAGCGATGCTCGAATCTAGGGGGACGCTGACTTGGCTCAGTGAATCTTGTTGGTAACCGGGTGCTGCCTCAAAGCGTAATTCACCCGTGGCCGGATCATGCAGAAGGATCGACGCCGCTTCGCTTTGTGTCAGCTCACATGCGACCTCAACGATCATTTGCAACAGGTCTTGAAGGTCGAGTGTCGATGTCAGGTTGCGGCTGATCTCAAGCAAGCGTTCGAGGCGTTGGGTTGTTGTTCGGAAGGCAGGCTTCTTAGCCATCCGGCACGTCCTTCTCTTTAGAATGATTTTAGCACAGCCACAACGCGTAGCAAGGTACTATAGTCTTACGCAAGTGTTTAATACCTTCGAGTAGAAGCCATTCGTCAAATCATCACCAAGGAGGCATGTATGCCGGCGAGCAAGAAAGTGAAAGTGGCAATCATCGGTGTGGGAAATTGTGCGTCGTCTCTCGTCCAGGGAGTCCATTATTATCGGAATGCCAAACCCACAGACCATGTGCCCGGGTTGATGCACGTCGATCTAGGCGGTTATCACATTCGAGATATCCAATTTACTGCCGCATTCGATGTGGTTAAGGGCAAAGTGGGATTGGATCTAAGCGAAGCACTTTTCGCACATCCCAACAACACGATAAAGTTTGCTGACGTCCCTAACCTCGGCATTCCGGTCCATCGCGGCATGACCCACGATGGGATAGGGAAATATTTGTCCGAGGTGGTAGAGAAGGCTCCAGGACCGACGGATGACATCATTGGCATTCTGAAGGATACCAAAACCGATGTGGTCATTAGCTTCCTTCCTGTGGGCGCAGAGATGGCGACCAAATGGTATGTTGAGCAAGTGCTGGAAGCGGGATGTGCTTTTGTCAACTGCGTCCCGGTCTTTATCGCCAGCTCTGAGTATTGGGCGGGTCGATTTCAAGAGCGGGGGCTTCCAATCATCGGCGATGATATCAAGAGTCAGGTCGGCGCCACTATCACCCATAGGGTTCTCACCTCTCTATTCAACGATCGTGGTGTACACCTCGATCGCACTTACCAGCTTAATTTTGGTGGCAATATGGACTTTTTCAATATGCTCGAGCGTGAGCGATTGCAATCGAAGAAGATATCCAAGACGGGCGCAGTGACCAGCTTGATTCCTTACACAATGAGTATGGAAGATATTCATGTTGGTCCTAGCGACTATGTCCCCTGGCTGACAGATCGTAAATGGTGCTACATCCGTATGGAGGGCACGACATTTGGGGATGTGCCGCTCAATCTTGAACTTAAATTAGAGGTGTGGGATTCCCCAAATTCAGCCGGTGTGGTGATCGATGCCGTCCGCTGTGCGAAAATAGCATTGAACCGTAAGTTGGCCGGACCCATTGTGGCACCTTCTGCGTATTTCATGAAAACACCACCAAAGCAATTTACCGATGATGTGGCTCGACAAATGACCGAGGATTTCATCATCGCAGAAGTATCATCGGACGATTGATAGGTTCAACTTCGCTCATCGGGTGACCTTTTAGTGGGTCCTTGGTTTATTCCCTCAGTTGGCAAGATGGATGGTCGTTCAACATTTACTCAATAGCTGCTTTTCGAGGAGGGTGGATTGAAGGCCGTTTGGTTAGAAAAGCCTGAACCGATAGAGCGATCTCCCTTAAAATTAATCGAATTGCCCCGACCCATCGTTGAGTCGGGGCAATTACTACTTCGCGTTCGAGCTTGTGGTGTATGTCATACCGATCTGCATACGGTCGAGGGTGATCTCGTTGCCCCAAGCTACCCAATCGTTCCTGGGCATCAGGTTGTCGGTGTGGTTGAGGAACTCGGGGATGGTGTCGAGAGTTGGGTCGTTGGAGACCGGGTCGGTGTACCGTGGTTGTATCGCGCATGTGGTGGCTGCAAGCACTGCCTCAGAGGCGATGAGAACCTGTGTGAACAAGCTCAATTTACTGGTTTTCACGTCGACGGGGGCTATGCCGAGTACATAGTAGCAGATGCTCGATATGCTCTCCCGTTGCCAGAGGGGCTGAGTGACGAAGCGATGGCCCCCCTTCTATGCGCGGGGATCATCGGTTATCGATCCCTTCACAGGTCCGACTTGCAGCCGGGTGAACGATTGGGGTTGGTAGGCTTTGGTGCTAGTGCTCATTTGGCAATCCAAATCGCGGTTTATTGGGGATGTGAGGTCTATGTTTTTACGCGCAGCGAGGGTCATCGTCAACTTGCACGGGAACTGGGCGCTACTTGGGTTGGTGGATCGGAGGATCGCGCGCCTGAAGCACTAGACCGAGCAATCCTTTTTGCTCCGGTTGGAGATCTGGTGCCCATTGTGCTCAAGAAGCTGCGGCCAGGCGGAACCCTCGCCATTAACGCCATCCATCTCAGCCCGATCCCGGAAATGGAATATCGGTTGATTTACGGAGAGCGTACTTTACGCAGCGTGGCGAATGCTACATATCGAGATGGTGTAGAGTTTCTTCAATTGGCTAACGAGATACCAGTGAAAGCGAGTACGCAAACCTATCCTCTCGAGGATGCTAATCAAGCGCTGAGTGATCTAAAGAACAGCCGCATCGACGGCGCGGGAGTGTTGCTGCCATGATAATAATGGGAACCTCAGGCTTTTCTTATGATGATTGGATCGGAGTTGTTTATCCTGCAGATCTTCCTCGTTGGAAGTGGTTGTCGTTCTACGCCTCTCAGTTCGATACCGTTGAATTAAACGTTACTTACTACCGTCTCCCATCGACCAAAATAGCGACCGGTTGGGTGGATCGAACACCGGAAGATTTTCGCTTCACCGTGAAGGCTCATCGCGGCTTGACCCATGAGAGGAAAAATCCCGATTTCGACGCGTACATCGAAAGCCTTTCGCCTCTCATCGAATCAGGAAAATTAGCGTCCGTCCTCGCCCAATTTCCACATTCTTTCCATCCCACACCTGCCAACCGGGACTATCTCCTTCGTGTTCGTGAAGGGCTATCGGAATTACCCGTTGTGATTGAGTTTCGGGACAGCGCTTGGGTCACGGAAGAGACCTTTGATCAGTTGGAGGCGTTAGACCTGGGATTCTGCTGTGTAGATGAACCGCAATTGAAAGGCCTCATGCCTCCAATATCTCGCGCCAGTGGTCCCGTCGCTTATGTACGCTTCCATGGTCGTAATGCTGAACGATGGTGGCAACATGAACACGCTTGGGAGCGCTACGATTACACCTATAACGAGTCCGAGCTGGCTGAGTGGATTCCGCGCATCAAGGAATTGGAGGCAGCCGCACCCTTGACTTTGGTTTACGCCAACAATCATTACCGCGGTCAGAGTGTGGACACTCTACGAAAATTGAACCAGCTTCTCGTAGGCGAGGGATGATGGGACGCCTTTGAGCTAATACTGCCAACCTCAAGATGAATTCCTGCCTATTGGTACACACCTGGAGTCATCCAAATCATAGATACATCGAGATGAGATTTATTAATATAAATCGAGCCGTGTGACACTCGACGTCCCTCGATTTGATGATCAAATACGCTGGGTGGTATAATGAATCGACAGCCATTTCCTCGCTTTCATGCCGAGATATCATAGCCTGCCAGCCAGGCTTGAAAGGGTGTGCAATGTCTGGACATTCCAAGTGGTCAACCATTAAACGTAAGAAAGCCGCCGTTGACGCCAGGCGGGGGGCTCTTTTTACACGCTTGGCCCGTGAGATCACCATGGCTGCAAGAGAGGGCGGTGGAGATCCCAACACGAATTTCGCACTCCGGCTTGCCATTGAGCGCGCAAGAACCAACAATATGCCTAAAGGGAATATCGAGCGAGCCACCAATCGGGGCACTGGAAAGGATAAGGAAGGTGCATCGCTCGAGCAGATCATGTATGAAGGATACGCTCCGAACGGCATTGCCTTGATAATCGACGTTGTCACCGATAACCGCAATCGAGCCGTCGCCGAAGTGCGACATGTATTGACCCGTGCGGGTGGCAATATGGCAGAGGCGGGCTCTGTTTCTTGGCAATTTCGGCGCGCGGCGTATTTCGCTTTTTCTGCAGAGGATCTTGATCGCGAGCAAATCTTCGATTTGGCCGTTGAGGCTGGAGCCGATGACGTTGTTCTGGGGGATGATGATATCGAGATTGTTGGTCCCGTGGAGACATTTAAGGAGGTTAGCCTTCGACTACAGGACGCTAATATCCGTCCTGATGAGGCAGCTTTGAAAATGCTTCCCAACTCGGTGGTTCAACTACCATCGGATCAGGCAGTCAGGGTGATGCGATTAATCGAAGATTTGGAAGACCTCACTGACGTACAAGATGTCTTTTCTAATTTGGACATCACCGAGGAGGCGGTTGTCCTCCTCGAGGCTGCGTAGGCTTCCTCCACACAGGAATGTGGACAGCATGCTGGTGATCGGCATTGATCCAGGGACAGCGAGTACTGGTTATGGATTTGTTCAACTAACAGCGAATGGCGGGCTCGAACTTGTCGATTTTGGCGTAATCACTACACTTCCCAACCTACCTATGCCGGATCGCCTTCACCTCCTGTATAATCAATTGTCTCAACTCCTAACTCTCCACCAACCCAATAGCGGTGCGGTGGAGAAGCTGTATTTCCAGCGAAATGTATCGACGGCGATTTCTGTTGGTCAGGCAAGGGGGGTGACACTCCTGGCTTTAGCTGAAGCGGGTGTTCGGGTCTCGGAGTACTCGCCGCGTGAGATCAAACAGGCCATCGTGGGATATGGCGGAGCGGAAAAAAAACAGATACAACAAATGGTACAGACTTTGTTAGAGATGGAAACTCTCCCCGAACCGGATGACGCTGCAGACGCGCTCGCTATTGCGATATGTCATCTGCATTCCCTTCCCATGCGTGGGCTGTTGGAGGAGACTTCGTGATCGCTTTCCTTCGGGGCCTAGTCCAACATATAGGGGAAGGTGAGCTTGTACTCGAGGTCGGGGGCGTCGGGTTAAGTGTAACTGTCCCCAAGGTCGTTCTCGAAGAGGCACCCGCCATAGGTCAACCCATGTTCCTGCACACTTATTTTGTGGTTCGGGATGCTTCGCTAAGCCTCTATGGTTTCAGCACTGTTGACCAGAGGGAATTATTTGAACTGCTATTACAAGTAAATGGCGTTGGACCTAAATTGGCGATCGCTGTGCTTTCGTACCTTTCACCGGATGTAATTCGGAGCGCAGTTGTGAATAATCAACCCGAAGTTCTCTCAAGGGTACCAGGTGTTGGACGGAAAACAGCACAAAAAATGATCTTCCATCTCAAAGACCGCCTCGTTGCGCCCCTCGAGGAGATTGGACTACCGAGCGAAATTGATACTGAGGTTTTGAGCGTGCTGACTGCGTTAGGTTACAGTCTAGTTGAGGCGCAAACTGCTTTGGGGTTCATCCCGGAAGATGCACCACAGGATGTCGAAGGGCGCGTAAAATTCGCTTTGAAATATTTCGCTCGACCTTAGGCGGGAATAACCATTACAGCCATAAGCCAAGCGTTCGATTGACAAGTAATAAATTTGTCATGAGTTTCTGGGGTAGGCTCAAGCTTGCCTTTTGTTCAGAATCCCGCGTTGATCAACTATAACGAGAGAAGAATATTAGGTTAATTCAACGGAAGCTGAGCTTGACATCGGTCGTTGGCTGGACAAAAGGTAAGCCATCAGGTATTATTCCCGCGTCTTATTTCGACTGTGTCCCATGTTGCAGGACTACCTCGGTGGACCATGTCAATAATGGACAATGACGGCCTGGCCTTCGATGTATATCGTATGTTGCCGGGCCTGATACTGTGACTCTAGAACACTCGACAAAGGGAAAATCCCCCGCTGATTTGGAGGTGCCATGTCGGATTTAGTCAGCAGCCTCTCCTCGGAGCTCCGCCGACAAATCGATGAGTTCTCACCAGAGGTTGAACTGAAAGATGTCGGTTCCGTACTCGAAGCCGGCGATGGTATCGCTAGAATCTCCGGTTTAGCTGACGTGAGCTCGCAGGAATTGGTGCAATTTGCTAACGGCGTCATGGGCATCGCCTTTAACCTCGAAGCAGATTCGGTCGGTGTGATCGTGATGGGAGAGTATTCTGGTATTGAGGAAGGGATGACCGTTTATAGCACAGGACGCATCGCTTCGGTTCCTGTAGGCGAGGATTTGGTGGGTCGTGTCGTAAACGCTTTAGGAGAGCCAATTGACGGCAAAGGTCCCGTCCAATTCGAATCCTTCAGACCAATTGAGCGGATCGCACCAGGTGTGGTGAAGCGTAAGGATGTGGACACTCCGGTCATGACAGGGATTAAAGCTATTGACGCGATGACCCCCATCGGTCGAGGCCAGCGTGAGTTAATCATCGGTGATAGGCAAACGGGTAAGACGGCGCTTGTCATTGACACGATCATCAATCAAAAAGGGAAAGACTTAATTTGTATCTATGTTGCTATCGGCCAGAAACGAGCAGGTATTGCTCGTACCGTGGCAACGCTAGAACGATTTGGTGCCATGGATCACACCGTTGTGGTCGTAGCTGCTGCGGATGAACCAGCAGCATTGCAGTATATCGCTCCTTATGCAGGTTGCGCGATTGGCGAGTCGTTTGCTGTGCGTGGGCTTGACGCGCTGGTCGTATATGACGACCTCTCAAAACATGCATGGGCTTACCGTCAGGTGTCTCTACTTCTGCGACGTCCTCCGGGGCGAGAGGCATACCCAGGGGACGTATTCTATCTTCATAGCCGATTGTTGGAACGCGCGGTGCGTATAGCCGATCAGTATATGTTGGTAGCGGATGAATTTGAGGGAGAGGCTGAGGTGGAAGCTTCGGTTGATGGGCGGATTTTCGATGGACCCTTGGCTCGGCATGATGCTGAGCAGGCATTGGAAGCGATGACCGAGGGGGATAAGAATCGTGTCGCTAAAGTAAGAGGCTCAGGAGGTTCGCTTACTGCGTTACCGATCATTGAAACCCAACTGGGGGATGTCTCTGCTTACATCCCCACCAACGTGATCTCGATTACGGATGGACAGATCTATCTTGAGACTGATCTCTTCAACGCGGGCATACGTCCAGCGATCAACGCGGGACTGTCGGTATCACGAGTGGGCGGAGATGCTCAAACGCGAGCGATGAAGCAGGTGGTGGGGATGTTGCGCTTGGATATGGCATCTTATCGAGAGGTGGCCGCTTTCGCCCAATTTGGTTCGGACTTGGATAAAGCGACATTGTCGCAACTTAACCGTGGTCAGAGATTACAAGAAATTCTCAAACAACCGCAGTACCAACCTCTCGGGTTAGAACAGCAAGTGGTCGTACTTTTTGCAGGAACACATGGCTATGCGGATGAAATTCCTCTTGATCAAATGGGGGAGTGGCAGGAAAAACTGCTGCGTAACCTCGAAACCTCGCACATCGAGATTCTTAAGGATATAGATGAACGTAAAGAATTAACATCTGAGACGGAGATCGAATTACGACAAGCCATCGAGACCTTTAATCGTGGTTGGCTTGGGTAGAGTATAACTATAGGAGCGGATAGGTATGGCCTCAGCGCGTGAGATGCGATTGCGTATCAGGAGCGTGGAGAATATCGCGCAGGTCACACGCGCGCTAGAAGCAGTTAGTGCAAGCCGGGTACGAAAAGCAGAACAGCGTGTGCGGCAAACCCGACCTTATGCTAGCAAAGCGTGGCAAGTCCTTCGACATTTATCGCTCCAACCAGGGCGTGATATGGTTCACCCGCTGTTGACACATCGTGAGGTTGTCGAAAATATCTTAGTCGTTCTCGTGAGCGGTGATCGAGGGCTGGCTGGAGCCTATAACACGAACGTCATCCGCTACACCCTTGAAGCTTTCCAGAATTCTTCAGCTGAGGTCACATATATCACCGTCGGACGAAAGGGAAGGGATATGCTCCTTCGACGGAGGAAAAACATCCTCGCCGAATTCAGCAACTTGCCGAAGGAGCCGACTTTTGCTGATGTCTCAGCAATTGGTCGTATCGCCATTGATGAATATCTAGAAAGCAAGGCGGATCAAGTGTGGCTGGTTTACACTGATTTCGTTAATCTCCTGCGTCAAATTCCGGCGAGCAAACTTCTGCTTCCAGTTGAATTGGAGGAGATTCCCATTGGTGCTAACATCGCTGATGTTCAACCATCCGTAGGGGAGCATGAGGGTCCTGAACCGACCTATATTTACGAACCAAGCCGTGATGTGTTGGTTGACGAAATCGTTCCAAGATTAACGGAATTGCAGATTTATCAAGCCATCATTGAGTCGCTAGCCAGTGAGCACGCTGCTCGCATGGTGACGATGCGAAATGCGACCGAAAACGCAGTCGATCTCGCTGATGCTTTACGCTTAGAGTACAACAAAGCAAGGCAGTGGGCGATCACCAGCGATATGCTGGATATCGCAGGTGGAGCAGAAGCCCTCGCGCAGTCGCAAGACTTGTGTAATAAAAGCCCGGAGTAAGGTATGAAGCAGACATATGGACATGTTACACAAATCCAAGGAGCTGTGGTTGATTGTGAATTTCCCCCTGGAGAGTTACCCGAGATCTACGACGCGATCGAGGTCTCGCGTGATGAGGGTGAGTCTCTTGTATTAGAAGTACAGAAGCATTTGGGTGAGAGCGCGGTACGAACCGTGGCCATGGACAGTACCGACGGTCTCCAACGTGGGACGATTGCGGAAGCGACAGGAGCCCCCATCCGCGTGCCGGTTGGAGAGGTCACTCTCGGTAGACTATTCAATGTTCTGGGTCGTCCAATCGACGGTGGTGACCCAGTCGAAGCGCAGGAATACTATCCCATTCATCGTTCAGCTCCGCCTTTCGAGGATCAATCAACGCGCGTTGAGGTCTTTGAAACTGGACTGAAGGTCATCGATTTGATCGCACCATTCACCAAGGGTGGTAAAACGGGCATCTTTGGTGGTGCTGGTGTGGGTAAAACGGTCATCATTATGGAACTCATACGCACCATCGCTACGGTGCACAAGGGAAATTCGGTGTTTGCAGGGGTGGGCGAGCGAACGCGTGAGGGGACCCAACTTTATCGAGAGATGCTCGAATCGGGTGTTATGAAAGACACGGTGATGGTTTTCGGTCAGATGAACGAACCACCCGGTGTGCGGCTTCGCGTTGGTCTCACCGCGCTAACGATGGCAGAGTACTTCCGTGATCAGGGACGTGATGTCTTGGTATTTATCGATAACATCTTTCGATTCAGCATGTCAGGTGCAGAAGTCTCCGCGCTGCTTGGGCGGATGCCTTCGGCAGTGGGATATCAACCTACGTTAGCGACGGAGATGGGAGAGCTTCAAGAACGCATCACCTCCACTCGTACTGGCTCAATCACGTCCATGCAGGCGATCTATGTGCCGGCCGATGATTATTCAGATCCAGCTCCGGTGGCGACGTTTACCCACCTCGATGCGACAATTGCGCTTGAACGGTCGATTGTGGAGAAGGGGATTTACCCTGCCGTTGATCCACTGGCGTCGACCTCTCGAATTCTCGATCCTCAAGTTGTAGGTGAAGATCACTATATGGTTGCACGTGAGGTTCAACAAGTATTGCAGCGCTATAAAGATCTACAGGACATCATCGCGATCTTGGGCATTGAGGAGCTAAGTGAGGAGGACAAGTTGGTCGTTTCGCGTGCACGGAAAATCGAGCGTTTCTTCTCCCAACCAATGTTTGTCGCTGAGCAGTTTACAGGTCAAGAAGGGCGCTATGTGCCATTGCGAGAAACTATAAGAGGCTTCCGCGAGATCCTAGATGGTAAGCATGACGAACTTCCTGAGCAGGCATTCCATTCGGTAGGACCCATTGAGGAAGCGATCGAGAAAGCTGAGCGCCTAGCAGCTGAATGATTAGCATATGATATGAAGGTGATGGGAAGATGCCGATTCGATGTGAGATAGTCACCCAGGATAGATCGCTCTTCGAGGGCCCTGCCGACATCGTGATCGCACCTGGCTCAGAAGGTGAATTAGGAATTTTACCTGATCATGCACCTCTTTTGGCAATGCTCGGCTATGGTTTATTGAGAGTGCGCCATAAAGGTGAAGAAGAAATCTTTACCATTGCTGGTGGCGTGCTGGAAGTTCGACCGGATATCGTGACCGTGCTAGCAGACGTGGGCGAGCACGTTGACGAGATTGACCTTGGGCGTGCTGAAGCCGCGAAAGCGCGAGCGGAGGAGCTGCTAAAGAAGGGTCCACCCCCCGACACAGACGAATATTTGGCGATCCAAGCTGCTCTCAAACGTTCGAATATAAGGCTTGAGGCGGCCCGTCGCTACAGACGAGCTCGTCGTCCCTCAAGGCCATCGGCTTCTGCAGAGGAGTGATATTTCGATGCCACTCTTTGGCAAAGATTTGGGGATAGATCTAGGCACGGTCAATACACTGATATGTGATGGCAGCGAGATCGTGCTTCACGAACCGACCGTCGTCGCCATTGATATCGATGAATTGAAGATCGTGGATGTGGGTCAATCAGCGCGCGAAATGGATGGTCGTGTACCGGATGTGATTGAGGTCTCACGACCATTACGGGATGGCGTGATCGCCGACTTCGAAGTCACACATCGCATGTTAGGACATTTCATCGAAAAAGTTTGTGGACCAGCGCGATTGTTCAAGCCGAGGTTGATGATCACCATCCCATTAGGCGTGACAAGTGTCGAAAGCCGAGCGGTACACGAGGCTGCGCTTCAAGCTGGAGGGCGAGAAGTTCATCTCATACAAGAACCACTGGCAGCAGCCATCGGAGTTGGTTTGCCCATAGCAACTCCCTCTGGAAACATGGTCGTGAACCTAGGAGGGGGCGTGACCCAAGCAGCTGTGATCGCGATGGGTGGAATCGTCGCAGGTGATGCGACTCGCATCGGGGGTATGAAGCTGGATGAGGCGATTATCTCTTATGTGCGGAAAAAGTATGGTCTCGTCATTGGGCCGAGAACGGCTGAGGAAGCGAAGATCAGAATCGGCGCAGCTATTCCACCCGATGAAGAAAACCTGATCGAAATCCAGGGTCAGGATCAAGTGACCGGTTTGCCTCGCCCGATCACTCTCACCACCAGTGAAATCGTGGAAGCATTGCAGGAGACCCTTCATTTACAGCTTGTGGCTGTGAGGAATGTGCTAGAGCGGACTCCACCGGAATTGGCATCGGATATTATCGATAGGGGGATGTTGATCTGTGGTGGTGGATCGCTGTTACGTGGCATCGACAAGTGGTTAACCAGCGAAACAGGCGTACCAGCTTATGTGGCCGAAGAGCCAGTGGTATGCTCCTCAAAGGGGGCGGCTCGTGGCCTGGGAATGCTGGAAAGATTGCTCCGAACGTTACCCGCGGTTTAATTTCACGACAAATCTACTTTTCATCGCTGGCACAACAAACAAACTATGGTCGTAAACCGAATAGTGAACCTGAGAATCTGACTTGTGCGTTTTCCAGGCGGCATCTGAGAACCTCGCCGAAAGTATTTTTACGGGGAGGTGTCCATTGAATGTCCTTCCATTCCCATACATTATATAGGTCGCAGGCTTTAGCCTGTGCTTCTCTTCGCACCCTAAAGGGTGCGGCTGCATTCTGGTCTTGTAGTCCCTACTGTAACCGTAGGCTTTAGCCTACGCTTCTCTTCGCACCCTAAAGGGTGCGGCTGCATTCTGGTCTTGTAGTCCCTACTGTAGCCGCAGGCTTTAGCCTGCGCTTCTCTTCGCACCCTAAAGGGTGCGGCTGCATTCTTCTTCCCACACCTCCAACATCGTTCCCTTTCCCCTTATAGCCGTCCCTTTCTTCTGCAGACATCGTCATGATGTAAATATTAAAAAAAAGGATGACGCACCGATCACGGTGCGTTATTCATCGGTAGTGAACTTAAGAATTACTCTAACGAGATTGAGGGATGAGTTGGTTCGTTTGATGCCCGTGCTAGGGTAGGTAATACGTCATGTGTTGTAGATGTAGGACGGGGTCTATGTATAGAATTTTAACTTTCTCAGGTACGTTAATCGAGACAGGAGCATAGCACAATATGGCGCGGATACCAGCCTCTACTAACAAATCCGTGACACTCTGAGCATCCGATGCAGGGACCGCGAGCATGGCAACGCGGATTTTTTCTCTTCGTATCTCGTTCACCATTAACGTTACATCGCGAATGGTGAAATCTCCCACTCTTTGGCCAATTTTTTGGGTATCGCTATCATAAACCTTAGTGATACGGAAACCGCGATCGAGGAATCCCGTGTAGTGAGCAATCGCTCGACCTAAATCCCCGACCCCCACAAGAACGACATTCCATACCTTGTTAACTTTTAAGACACGCCGTAACTGTTCGACCAAGAAAGAGATGTTGTAACCGGTTCCTTGTTTACCAAACTCCCCAAATTGAGAGAGATCTTTGCGTATCTGCGCAGACGATATCCCAAGCCGACGTCCAAGCTCGTGGGAGGAAGTGATGACTTTTCCTTCCTCAGCCATCCTCGTTAATTCACGCAGGTAGAGCGGTATACGACCAACAATGATATCCGGGATGATGGATTGGTCCATTTCTTACTCCAAAGAGTTTCAAATCCAATGAGGCGAATCTATCATAATAGAATCATGCATGCAAACATGTGATCCTTCAATCTGGTAACTTGCACATTAGTAGTTAAAGCTCCCTCAGCCCTTTCCTGCTCGTTCTAATGGTTCGGCGAGCTCACCTCCACGAGCTATGTGGTGAGTTTGTTGAAAGATGGTTGAAGGGTGCATCCTCCTTGATGACCTCATCCGTTGACATCCTCTGACAAAGATCCCTATGCCATGGCAAATCCCACATCAAATCCGTTTGATCAATGCGTCTCTAAATATGTAATCATGGTATATTCATGAATTGACTTCGTGTATCGATGGTGAGCTATGTTCTTTGATGAGGCACGGATCTTCGTGTCCTCCGGACGAGGGGGAAATGGTGTCGTTCACTTTCGCCGAGAAAAGTACGTTCCCCTTGGTGGGCCAGACGGAGGTAATGGCGGGAAGGGAGGGGATGTCATCCTTGAAGTTGCTCCAACCTTGAACACCTTATCCGCATTCCGGCGTAGGCGTCGTTTCCATGCGGCTGATGGAGGACATGGTGGGGGGAACAACAAATCAGGACGTAATGGTACGGATGAGATCATCCACGTTCCTCCTGGAACCGTCGTGCGGGATGAAAACTCTGGGGAGTTACTTGGCGATTTGGTTCAGCCAGCTCAACGATTAGTTGTCTGCAATGGCGGACGAGGTGGTCGTGGTAATGCTCGTTTTGCTACCTCTCGTAACCAAGCGCCCCGCGTCGCAGAGAAAGGTGAACCTTGTCAAGAACGATGGCTTCTGCTCGAACTTCGTCTAATAGCGGATATAGGCATCGTTGGGGTTCCAAATGCTGGAAAATCTACCTTGTTAGCGGCCGTGACCAATGCTCGTCCCAAAATCGCAGATTATCCTTTTACAACATTACAACCAAATCTGGGCGTTGCTGAATTGGACAATGAGGTGACGTTAGTATTGGCGGACATCCCAGGATTAATTGAGGGGGCTCACGCCGGAGAAGGATTAGGCTTTGCTTTTCTTCGACACATACAACGCACTCGTGTCCTGATCCATCTGATCGATGGTTCATCTGTTGATCCCTTGGCAGATTTCTCACAGGTGAACACCGAACTTGCCCTCTTCGATAAAAGGTTGACGGAAAAGCCAGTCTTGGTGGCGGTCAATAAATTAGATTTACCTGATGTGAAGACCCGTTGGCCAGATCTTGAAGCACAATTCAGCCAACGAGGCTATGACCCATTGCCCATCTCAGCTTTAGCTCGTGAGGGATTGAGGAAGCTGCTATACAAAGCGCATGAAGCCTTACAGAAAGCCGAATCTCATGAAGTGATGCAGGAAGAACTACCGGTTTACCGATCTGAGCCGGATCCTACCGAATTCGAAGTCTCTCAGGAAACCGATGGAGGATGGCGCGTCTCCGGCGTGGCGATAGAACGTGCTGCCCATATGACATATTGGGAGTACGATGAGGCGGTTCGCCGTTTTCAGCGTCTACTGGAGCGCATGGGGGTAGAGGACGCGCTTCGTCAAGCTGGGGCGAAATCTGGCGACACTGTCCGAATAGGGGAATACGAGCTGGAATGGCTGGATTAATTGGTGTACTTGGTGGGACTTTTGACCCTCCACATATGGGTCATCTTATATTGGCCGATATTGGAAAGTGGGTATTGAATTTGGAGAGAGTCCTTTGGGTTGTCACTGCTCAACCACCGCATAAACCAGATGCCCCCATCTCGCCCATTGAAGATCGAATTGCGATGGTCGAGATGGCAATCATGGACAATCCAGCGTTTGTGCTCTCGCGTGCTGATATCGAAAGACCTGTACCCCACTACGCGATCGACACATTACGATGGTTGGCTGAACGTTATCAAGGAGTTCGTTTTGCTTACCTGATGGGGGCTGATTCATTAAACGATCTACCTGCATGGCATGATCCGTTAGGTTTTTTAGAAGTCTGTGGTGTTCTCGGCGTGATGCGTCGACCCGGTGTAGAAGTTGATATGCAGGTGCTTGAGTTGGAGTTACCTGGTGTAACAGGCAAGGTAACATTTTTCGATGCGCCATTGATCGGATGTTCAGGGCGTGACATCCGACGTCGTGTTCGGAAACGCGAACCTTTTCAGTATCTGCTTCCACCTGGAATAGCTGATTTCATTGAAGAGAAGGGCCTCTATCGTTGAGCCTCATCAAAGATCGCCCATTCATCGCTGCCGCAGTGGCCCATTTCGCTGTTGATGCTTTAAATGGCCAAAGGCCTCTTCTTTTGGCAGTTTTAAGTGTCCCTCTGGGGTTATCGAACACAGCCATTGGCCTCGTTACCACCCTCTATACATTTTCCGGCTCGCTCTCCCAACCTCTCTTCGGCTGGCTCGCGGATCGTATTGGCCCGCGTTGGGTGGCCACCATTGGTGTGCTCTGGATGGCAGGGGCTTTCGGACTTGCTGTGAGCCTGCCTAACTATGCACCGTTGATCTTGCTCATCCTTGCTTCATTTGGATCAGGGGCTTTTCATCCCGCGGGAGCAATGGAGGCCACGCTCCGAGGGCGCCAATTTCTTTCCGATCGAGAAACGACTGCGGCTTCTCTTTTCTTTTTCTCTGGTGCGGCGGGCTACTCCTTCGGTCCAGCACTCGGAGGTCCGATCCTGGATCGCTGGGGACCCCCTGGCTTGATCCTTCTTCTGTTGTTCGTAGTGCCAGCTGGGATGTATGTCAGCCTTCGTTTTGTGCCATTAGAGGAATCGGTTGAGAAGCAAATCGATGACACAATGCCAAGGAAGGCATCTAGCCTCACTCAACTGATTCCATTTATTTTCTTAACCGCATTTCGTTCGTGGACGCAAACGTCGATGGTGTCATTTATACCTAAATACTATAACGACCTCGGTTATCGCCCGAGTGTGTATGGCGTCATCGTGGCGTTGCTTACAGCTGGTTCGGCCATTGGGGGTGTTATCGGCGGCATGCTTGCGGATCGCTATGGGAAGCGAAATGTTACACTGCAGACATTATTCTGTGCGGTAATACCGCTCGCAATCTTTCCCTTCCTTAGTGACACAGCGTGGGTCTACATCCTCCTACCCCTGGCTGGAGCGTTGACGGGTGCCTCACACAGCATCCTTGTTGTGTTGGCTCAACGAATGATGCCGGGCAAAACGGGGACGGCTTCGGGATTGATTCTGGGATTTACCTTCACCTGTGGAGCTTTAGGCACACTAATCAGTGGATTTCAGGCCGACTTCAGTGGGTTTAAGATCATGTTCCTAACCCTTGCCGGGATTACGTTGATCGCTGCCTTCTTAGCATTTCGGCTTCCTAAGAATTGAACAACGACTCGCATTTATTACCTTATCCCTCTCGCATATCAGAAGTGCCTCTCAAACGGTTCCACAACCGTTTATCCCACGATTGGAGAGAGAATTAAATGCAAGGTTAAGATCTCATGGGGCTCGATTAGAAGGGGGACGCGATGGTTTTCCTGAATCTCAAGCTCCTCAATCTTGGTTTCGTCCATACGAACCTTTGAAGCTGATTGAATTGGGGGCAAGCTTGTGACCGCGGTTTGTAAGGGTTGGTGACTAAGGTTAACTCCCCGCAGGATCAATCCCTTCCCGTTTTTAGAAGTTTTCACCGATGTAAGAGAAAACGCGTCGTGATCGACCGAGATCAGGGAAGCAGAGGTGGGAAGCACGCCACTGTGAAGGCTTGTCCCAATGCCGCGGAGGCTAGTTTGGAATGCTTCAGCTAGATGTCGTGCCTGTAGCAGATCTCCGTTGTAGGGTATCAAGCTGAGGTGGAAGGTATGCTCACCATGTACTTGGCCGCCCGGGGTAGGGAGTTGAGGTCCAGCGCCTCCTTTGCGTGTAGCCAAATCGGCACGGGAGAGCCAACCAAAGCAGCGTAGGAGGGTTATCGAGACAACACCGTCCGGAGAAACGCTCACTTCACGTAACCCCCGCGAAGCGATCATCAATCCATTCTTCCCTTTGCTAATGGCAACGAAATTTCGTACTGGAACCTCAATGGAAGGCAGTTCAATCCAATCCGATTCAATTTCAGGTAGCTTGGTTGAACGCTGAACGATTTCATAATGTCCATCATAATATGCATCGGACACCTCGAAGGGAAGCGGAAAGAGCGCTTGGAGGCGGTGATCGTCAGCATGGTTCTCAAGCGTGATGTCTACATCAACCCGTGGGATACCTTGATTTAGGCGAGCGTATATTTTGATGGGCAGTTCCGCTGTTGTCAGGGAGCGTTCGATGCGATTATCGTTCAAGTATTTAGGAATTTGATAGCGTGCGTCGATCTCAAGGATCTCGCCGCAATCGTCAACAAATCGACGGATTTTCGGGGGCGAAATAGGTGTTTCGATCGGCGTATCTCCCTCCAAAGGGCAGAAGTTATAGCTGTCTCCACGATCGGCTCGATCGCTAAGTCGCAGTAAATTCTCGAAAATAACGCCCGTTTGAAGGTCCTTTATAGACAAACTGCCATTGGATGTTGCTTCCACACGCAAGAAGCAATTTTCGATGCTCCGTCCTGTTCTCTCTTCAGCAGGGAAAGCGTTTTCGGTTGCAGATCGAAGTCCGAAGGTCCGATACCCATGTCCGGGAACATCTCGGGCTATGAGCTGTATCGTGACCTCGGTCGCGAAGCGAGCAAGAAGTCTGAACCTTAAAACCTGACCCTCGACCATCAAAGCCTCGATCGCTGTACTCGCTTCTTGTACCGTATCAAGATTCGGCCCAGCGCCTTCTGCAAGAACGACATCGATAAGCGCGTGATCGGGATGCCTCACGACTGCCACTTCTTGGATCGATAAGCCCATTACCTGTCCGTTTCGCGCCATAGTCAGCAGGGCACGAAGACCCTCGGCATTAAGCTCCATGTCAGTTAGTGAGCGTTCTTTTCGATCGAGCAACCTATAGGAGATGATCTGACACTGATCATCGAGGATCTCGAATGGATCCAATCCTGCCGGCAACTCTAATCTGGCTTCAGCAAGTCCTGTGTTCGTCGTAAGGTTAGGATTGAAAACCACGAGGGCGCTGCGAGCACCTGCCTCCTCGAGCGATGATGTGTC
>DUEW01000020.1 GCA_011174845.1 Anaerolineae bacterium
CCGGAGGGTACGGTCGAGCTTATAAGATCACATCCAACGCATTGGCCAACACCGGTGATGGCGTGGCGATAAGCTACAACGCAGGCGTTCCGCTCATGGACATGGAGTTCGTCCAATTCCATCCGACCGGCCTTTACCAAAAAGGCATCCTGATGACCGAGGCTTGCCGAGGCGAAGGCGGGTATCTGATCAACAGCGAGGACGAGCGATTCATGGAGCGATACGCACCCGACAAGATGGAGTTGGCGCCACGTGACCTAGTCAGCCGCGCCGAGCAAACGGAAATTGATGAGGGGCGGGGCATCGGCCCCGATTCCCAGGGTTTGCACTTGGACATGAGACATCTTGGGGAACAAAAAATCCGCGAACGTCTACCACAGGTCCGCGACCTGGCGATGAAGTTCGCAGGTGTGGACATGATTGATGCGCCCGTACCAATACAACCCACGGCACATTACAGCATGGGCGGCATCCCGGCGGATTCCAACGGTCAGGTCATTGCTGACGCCAACGGTACACCGGTAGTCGGCTTTTACGCTGCAGGTGAGTGCGCGTGTATCAGCGTCCACGGAGCCAATCGACTCGGCACGAATAGCCTTCTGGGCGCATCCGTTTTCGGCAGGCGGGCTGGTCGTGCGATGGCGGAATTCGTCAAGAGTGGAGCTGAATTACCGCCCATACATGATGATCCCGCAGAGCATAATCAAGAGCGGATTAAACATTTGATGGACGAGGATTCAGTGTCCAACAACCGCGAGTCCGTGAGCCAAATTGCAGAAGAGCTCAAAGCCACTATGACGCAAGGTTGCGGAATCTTCCGCGACGAAGAGAGACTAACGAATGCGCTGCACAAGGTTAAAGAGCTGCAGGAGAGGTACAAGTCCGCCCGGATAATGGACAAGAGCGGACGTTTCAACACCGACCTATTAGAGGCGATCGAGACAAGCCACCTGCTCACCTTCAGCGAGGTGATCGCAGTGGGTGGATTGGCGCGAACCGAAAGTCGTGGGGCTCACTACCGCACGGACTACCCCAAGCGAGACGACGAAAACTGGCTCAAGCACACGATGGCGCACAAGGAGGAAGACGAGCCCAAACTCAGCTATAAATCGGTCAACATAGACTGGGAAAAGTTTCCGCCTCAAGAGCGAAAATACTAAACTCCGACCATCAAAACGAGGAAGTCACATGACTAATCGTTCTTCTCAAGGGCAAAGCGCGACAGTTCGCGTCCAGCGTTTCAATCCGGATGTCGATACAAAGCCTTATTTCGATGAATTCACTATACCTTTAGAGCCAGGAACTACCATCCTAGATGCGCTGAGAGAGATAAAAAGTAATCAGGATGGCAGCCTTACGTATCGACGCTCTTGCCGCCACGCGATCTGCGGCAGCTGCGCGATGAACATCAACGGAAAAAATATGCTGGCCTGTAATCAGCCTCTCAAGGATCACCTCGATCGGAAAGGGAGAATAACCATCCGGCCGTTGCCTTACCAGCCCATCATCAAGGATTTAGTTGTGGATCGCTCCGCTTTTTGGGAGCAATACCAACGTATCAAACCATGGCTGATACCTCCCGAAGATATCCCGGAGAAGGAATTCCGCATGAGCCCCGAGGAGGTCGAAGCGCTCAAAAACGCTGAGAAGTGTATTATGTGCGGTGCCTGTTATGCTTCCTGCCAGGTGATCGGCCTCAACAGACGCTACATAGGTCCACACGCCCTCCTCAAGGCTTTTCAAAAAATACTGGACCCCCGCGATAGCATCCCAGGCGAGCGATTGGCCGAAGTGGCCGGCGATGACGGGGTATTTCGGTGCCACACCATATTCAATTGCATCGACGCATGTCCTAAGGAACTCAATCCGACACAAGCCATTGAGACCCTACGCAAGCTTGCTCAGAAGCGCCAAGCTTTTGAAGCCATGCGTAGAGAACGACAAAAGTCGCTCATCGTATCAACCCCAAGAATATCAGAGCCAATGGGGGATTGAGCCTCGGAGTGAGGCCAACCAAGAGGGAGTGTCCGTATGTACAAGAGCACAGGTTTCATCAGCTTTTTCCTCCGCCGTTTCACCGGTCTGGTGTTGGTGCTTTACTTGAGTGTTCACATGTGGGTGATCGGGGCCGCTACCCAAGGGGCGGAGGTGTTTAATGCACGTTTGGAGGTGTTTGAATCGCCTGTCCTTAAAATTCTCGAAATCCTGCTCTTGGCAGCAGTGCTTTATCACGGATTTGATGGCATCCGCCTGATCATCGTGCACTACTTCGATGTAACCGATTATCGGAAGAGTCTGTTCTACGCCGCTTTCGCCACTTCAGCACTTCTGACCATTGTCGGAGGCATACCCCTGCTTCTTTACGCATTGGGGATGTGGTCATAGGAGGTCTTAATGCGTATTTTTATTATTCAACGCATCAGCGCCATTGCACTCGTCGTCTTCTTGTCCCTTCATATGATTGTGGTCCACTATCCTCCTGGCCACCTGGACTTCAGCCGCGTCCTCGAGCGCCTGGATGACCCATTATGGAAGGCCATCGACATCGCGTTTCTGGTCGCAGTTCTATCCCATGCTCTGGCTGGGACCTATGCAGTGCTCACGGACATTGAGCGGGTGACCCCTATGAAGCGAATCCTCGCAGGGGTACTAGTCGTATTGGGGATCATCGGCCTTGCCTACGGTACCTACACCATTATCTCTTTTCAGCCGCCGGCGAGTCTGCTGGCCGCGCATTAGATCGTAAAGACATCTGGTTCAACCTATTCGTAGAGCAAACCAGTAAAACAAGAAATGCTCACTGTCCCGTGGCTAAAGCCGCGGGACAGATTTTTCGCCGATCTGCTGTGTTTCGGAGGCGGTCGTTTTCCGAGCATTGCCTTTGTCTTAAATCAAAGCAGGCGCAAAAGTGAAAGAAGTAGAGAGTACCTGGTCAGTTGAGAAGGTCAAATCCGAAGCACCCTGAGCCTGCGTTGTCCTGAGCCTGCCGAAGGGTCGAAGGGTACGCTATTGTATAGCCGTCATCCTTCGACGGGCTCAGGATGACTATTCTCTAATCATCTTCGTCATTACACAGCGCCTGGGACACCTCGGCTTTGAAGTCCTCTTCTTGAAGCACGAATGCCTTGATATGCTTGGCGTTGACAACACAGCCTTCGTTTAGCCCCCGTTTCTCGGCCTCCTCTGGCTCAACGGCGGAATCGATCCACCGGATCTGGACTCCGGGAGCGACTTCCATGATCAATCGCTCCGCTCTCTTTAAAAATAAATAGGAATAGGGGCAGAACGTGGGCCCATGAATGATAACGGCTATGCCCCTGTCTTCCCGCTGTGGCAGGTAGCTGACCTGCTTCTCAGCGACTGGGTGATAAGTCAAGCCCTCAATCAACGGAAGATATAGATGATTCGCGTCATCCCCTACTTGCTGGAAGCCCTTGCGTAAGAAGAAGCTACGCGCGGGGTACTGATCGGGCTTCTCGCCCGGAAAAGTCCTCGTAACCAAGACCCTTGCAGTCCGCCCACCAAAACAATCCTTCGGTTTCTCCATCTCTTCGATCAGGCTGTCCAGCAACTTGCTCGCTGCATTAAGCCTCCAATGTTCACGATCGGGAACGTAAATACACAATATCGAAACAGCCCTCTCGTCAGGAATTGGCTCGTATTGTATGAGCCCAACTGGTGAAGACCCTCGATAAGCCAGTTTGGCAAACGATCCCCACTCATGGAGCATCGTGACTGCCCACTTTCCCTTTTCCTCCATGCCTCTGATGAACTCTGGTTCGTCTCTCCTCTCAGGAGGTACACATAGCCGGCAAAGGGCCTCGATATGTTCCTCCCCAACATTCACGATTCGAATCCCTTCCACTTCTCCTGCCCTCCTACTTCCTTAGCCAACCCCTTTGAGGCTTCTCACAGGTTTATCAAGCGGCTTGCAAGCCCCACCTACCAGGATATGGCGGCGGTTGACCAATGTGATCACTCATTTAGCCGTGAGTCGATGTAATCATCCACCACCCACTCAAGGATTTCCAACGGCATGGCGCCGTTCCCCAAGATCAGGTTGTGAAACTCCTTGAGATCAAAGTCTTCGCCCAGCGCTTGGGCGGCTCGCTCTCGCAACTCCAATATCTTGAGCATGCCGATCTTGTACGCAGTGGCCTGACCAGGCCAGACGATGTAACGCTCGACCTCACTCGTTATGTAACTTCGTGAGTAGCCCACATTTTCCACCATATAGTCGATTGCCTGCTCGCGGGACCAACCTTTGGAGTGAATACCGGTGTCCACAACCAAGCGCGCAGCGCGAAACAGCTCGCTCTGCAGACGACCCAGGTTTCCGTAGGGATCATCGTCGTAAAAACCCGCTTCCCAGGCAAGGTATTCAGCGTAGAGCGCCCACCCCTCCGCATAAGATGTGTAGTTGACCCCCGTCCTGAACGTGGGAATCCCCGTCAGTTCCATTTGGATGGCGATCTGAAAGTGATGGCCTGGGATGGCTTCATGGTAGGCCAGAGTAGGCATACCGTGTCGGGCAATGTTGTTGCTGGCCACATTAACGTAAAACATGCCCGGTCGAGAGCCATCCAATGAAGGAGAGACATAATACGCTCCCGGGGCATTGGGCGCATAAACAGGCACAACCACTACATCTGCCCTGGGACGAAGATCGAACAAGCCAGAGAGATTTTGATCAGCACGATCGATCAGGGCCTGATATTCATCAAGGACGGCTTGACGATCAGCATCGGTGTAAAGGGGTAGCGTTCCACCATAGAAGGTCACCTGATTCATCTTCATCGCTAAGTTTTCACCCGTGATGCCCAACTCCGTAAAGATGCTCTCCATCTCGGTCTGGATGCGCGTAACTTCTTGTAGGCCAAGCTCGTAGATTTCGTCGGCGTTCATGTCCAAGGTCGTGTGGTGGCGCAGCCAGTAGGCATAGGCGGCATTTCCATCAGGATGTTTCCAGAAACCGTCGTCGGTATCTGCGATCTCCAGCAGATGTTCGAAATAGTCGTGAAGCTTCTCATAGGCTGGGAAGACATTTCCCTCGATGGCGCGCGCGGCATCCCGGCTTAGTTCTGATCGCTGCTCGCTACTGATACCGCTAAGGTTGGATAGCTTGGCAACAAATTCGGTATAAAGCGCTGAGTCGTCCGCTTCTTGTGAACGGTACCAGTCCAATTGAGACAGCACGTGTTGGATCACGAACCTCGGTGGCGTTATGCCTTGAGCTTCCTGGATTTGTAGCCATTCCATTAATTGATCAAATTTCGTGGTGAAACCCTCGAGACGGGAGACGTAGTCCTGTGCGTCCTCGAAATTGTGAAGGGGGTGGCGGTCGGTCATAAATTCGATCAAGCTGTTTTGCACCCCCAATGTCTGGTTGACCGGGTAATCATAGAACCTGAATTCTTTCCCCCGAAGCAAATCGTCTAAGTACCACTCAAACAGATCGTAGGAGAGTTGCTGACCTGCTGTTAGCTGAACGCGGTCATAGGTGCGCAGGGTATCTAATTGATCTTGGAGTAATTGATAAGTCTCAAGTTGATAAGCATCAGAGACATCTGTGAGTCGGCTGTTATCCATTCCGAAGACCTGAGCCAATCCCAATTCGCTGATCAACTCCGGGTCTCGCGTGATCTGTGCGAAGTAGGCCTCTTCAAGGAAGTTATCAAAGGTGCTTGGGTCCGCTAAAGAACTCGTCGTTGCGCCGGGCAGGGCAAGGGACGGCTGAGATTCCTCGGCCGGTTTTGTAGCTACCTCCGGCGCCATGGAAGTTCGAGCGGGTCCACACCCACTCACAAGAAAGACGATCAACAGCCCCAGAAGCATCAGCCATCTCATCCCCACAAGCCGATGAGGTGTGTTGTCTTTTATGAAGCGAGTCAGGAATGTCTTCGACATATGTTCCTCCCCATCCAATATCGCCTCCACAGCTTATCGATTTCGCCGCCGGAAGCGCGGTATCCAGGCTGGCACCTGTTTGCAATACGCCTCCCACTGCTCGCCGAATTCGGCGGCCAACGCTTGCTCTTCGCGCTTGGCACGTATGACCAAACCCACAAATACGATGGACAAAAACACAAATGTCCACACGCGATAGACGAGGAGGCCCCCGAAGGAGGCCATCATGATGCCCAGGTACATTGGGTGTCGTACGAGGGCAAAAGGACCATGCATGATCAGTTGATGATCGGCATACAAATGCGCACCCAAACTGCTCGATACATCATACAACTTTCCTAGAGTAAAGCGTCCCCATAGAACAAGAAGTAAACCAGAAAAGTATAGCAATCCCCCAAGCATCAGCGTTACAAGAATCACCGGCGGTGATAGAGACAACGTGATCGGTCGCCATAGAAAAAAACACGCTCCGAAGAAGAATAAACTAACGATGAGATAGGCCGGCCACCTTAACATCACCCGCGCCAAGCCCATGGTTCTCCCCTTGGGTCGCCTCATCCCCTGCCACAACCCGAAAAGAATAATGCTTAAGGTCACGATCGCCGCTACCGCGCCCACGAAACCTACATAACGAGTAAGGATATTCACAATTCCCCTGGCCTCAGAGCCCCAGATTTCGAGAAGCTAATCACCACGCACTTGTTTCGCCCGGCAACCGATCGGAGATTCGGTTTTAGGTCAAGACGCGAGCAACTTCTTGATCTCTGCAACCTCACTGGGAAAATTCCTTTCCAGCCTCTTCTTTTTCACATTTTGCTTCAGGATCCATTTGACATCTTCGTCCTGAGATGCGAGAAGTTGAGCCATGAACTCAAAACCCTCTCGAGGGATCGCATGGACGACTACACTCAAGGTATAACCCAGCGCCTTTCTCATTACTAGAAACTGCTCTGTTTTTCTACCTCGCGCTGCAAGCATCCGGTCAAATATTTTTCGATGAAGTTCTAGGGCCCTTGTGGCCATTTCCTCATCCTGCAACAAAGAAGGCTCGGCGATCGTCGCTACAACCGCCCTCATCTCAAGCCAATCCCCTTCACCTATCCAATCTTCAATCACCATCAGCGTATCACGTGCGCGTGTAGCGGCTAACCTCTGAAGGCCCATCCGAACCGCTTCTCTCATCCTCCATCGGGAATCCTTGGCCAGCCCTCTCAGCGTCACGATCGCGTGATCGAAAAAAGCAGGCTGAGTCGAACCGATCGAACCGATCCCAACGGCTCCACAGAACGGGACAAATTCCTGCGGCGTGTTCACTGTAGCCTCTTCTGCTGTCGTTTCAATCATCCTCATACAAAGAGCCCAACACTTTTGGCTTTCTTCTTGGGCATATTCCCTCAATGCATCTGAAAATGCATCCGCAAGTTCCAGATTCGCACGGGGACCAGGGAGGTTGCTATTCGATATAACATAATCTGCCAACTCACCCGAGGAACCTGTTTCTACAAACTGATCGAGCAGGGTTTCTAAAGCTAGCAAGTGAGCGTCTCTTTTGCCCATGACATTTGCTCCGTTCATCGCTTTGGCGTGAAGACGGATCACGGAAACCCAGCTTCCACGAGTTGAAAGCGGTGACAGTTGCGAGGAGAAAGATCTTGGCCGCCAATTGATTGCATCCTGAGTTCTTTGTAGGATCTCCGACCCAAAGAGGTGTTATCCGCTATCCCTATATGAATAATACAAATGTCCAATGCATCGAGGTTCAAAGGCAACTCTGGGTAGCCAGTGCGCCAGGCATCGGTTTCCCCTACACCTCAATCCGTTTACGGCGCTGAAACTCTTAAGGACAAACCCGCGCCACATGGAATGAGCATACCAAAAAAGGGCCTATGGTTTGAGGGAAGCCTGAATTGTGCGCAAGCGGGGTACAGGGAGATCGGCTTGATCGGCTATTTTGATGACACGGTCCAGGCGTGCAGAAGCACTGCGCCCCATACTGGGCTGATCGGGGAAGGAAGCAAAGCCCTTTAGGGTCTTTCCAATCAAGTCCTCCCTAGGAAGTTGAATCTCGGTCAGCCAATCCTGGACCTCGATCAGTTCACCCGCCACCTCCCTGGTCAGGTCCTGGTGCTGTTCAATCAAGTCACCCAATGTGCCGCCGGCTACCAATCCTGTGATGTTCATTGTCAGGATGTGCAGGTTCTTGTGAATCAACTCATAGAGGATCTCTTCCTGTGTATTAACCCTTCTGGTTTGAATATCGAGAACACCCAGAGCTGATTCGATCAACGCAGCCTTTGGACCGTAGACAGGAGAGGGGACGCTCGGCTTCACGTCCATTCCCTTCTTTTTCTCGAACCACACGACAATGACGGTTGGATCCGACAGGCCGTTAACCTCCCAATCCCTAGGAAGTAATTCGTTTTGTAGCAACGCCACTCGGTCCTTCCATCCCGCTGGCATCGCCTTGAGCACAGGATGAAGGTCAGGTTCCCCAACCGCGATCAAGATCAGGGTTGGCTCAGGGATCAGGCGTGCCTCTTCGGTCAGGTCCATTCCTCGAGTGATAGGGTACACAGGGTGACCGATACGCAAGAAGCCGCGAGCGAACACCCCGCCCAACTCCCCAATACCAACGATGACCACAGGTTGTTTCATCCTAGGGCTCCTTCTATAGAGAGCGGCTTACGTCTCGATTATACCTAGTAGTCTGTCATGTTTAAAAAGGCGGATCCGATCATAAAAAGTCATCTTAAGCGCCAAAACTTGCCATCAATCTCGCGGACAAAGTATGCGGATACGATTCAAATTGGGGATGCCTGATAAATTCTTGATAACCACTGCAACCCCTACGACCAAAAGCAATGGCTCCAAAACCGAATGCAGACGTATTCTTTAGGGTGCGCAGCGATACGCAAGCTAAAGCTTGCGGCTACAACAGCGGTGGGTCAAGCATAATAAACCTAAAGCTACACTTTTGGGGACAGCCGAGGGGCTATTCTAATCGGGGATACTTTTCTGGGTTTGAACGTACGATAGGGATAAGCAATCTAAGCAGTGGTCAATACCTGGCTCTTTTTCCCTTACTGCATCAACGGTTTAACTGTGGCCATTCAGCGTCTAGCAACGAGCAGGGACTACACACCAAAGAGTAGTCCTTTAGAAGCTGAATATCACACCCTCTCAAAGGAGTTATCCACCGCATCAAAGGCGCGTTCTATCGCCTCATCGATCCAGGTTTCGTCCAGCCCTGGGATCTCTCTCTCGTTCAACGTCAGGTATAACGCGGTGAGGCCAACACCAAGGAACAAACCGAGGATCACTCCCACATATAGAAATTTCATAGGTCTCCCTTCCTTCTGCGTGGGCACCGGTCACGAAATGCTCTTCCATGGTATGGTGATCGGCTTACGTTTTACTTTGCAATTACCTTACAGATCTACTATGGAAAAATCGCCGAGAAGGACGGGCAGGTCATAATGGATGTACATTAACAACCAAGCTTCCGAAGTTGATGGAAACCTCGGAAGCCTGTGTAAGCTCTGCTAGGGCCGCGATGTCAGGTTCAGTCCAGGATGACAAATCGGGTGTCAGTGGTCGCGACACCTTCGAGCGTGCGAATCGCCAACACTGCCTCGGCTATGGCGTCCTGGTTCTCGCCCTCCACATAGGCGATGAAGTCCGTTGGTCCGGCCAACGCATGAGCCTGTTTGACCCCAGCGATAGCTCGCATGGCGGGTGCGACCCCACGTGGGTCCTTTACTGCACTTTGAATGAATACATACGCTGCTGACATCGTTCTCCTCCTTTGTTAAACATCTTGCTTAGTTATACCCCAATTTTCAGTACACCTGATTAGCATCCCAATCCATTCAGGATTCGGCTATCGGTCTTGATGCGACCGATGGTGTTCACCGGATACCATGCAACGGATGACCATTACGCGCCCTTCTTTTGACTTCCGATGTGGGAGGGATTGTAAGGTAGTTGCAAACCTCAATTGGGTCCCTCCTAACATAAAATGGGATCGAGTAAGACGATTTGTAGGAGCAGATCAGAAACGAATCGGATCCGGTGGAAGGACCAATGTTGTCGGCGCAGATTGGTCCCCAAACGACCCAGGAGCACATCAACATGAACATCTACCTTCTGACACTATCCTCGATCTTCCTCGCTGTTGGCGTCCTCACCGCCATCGACGGCATCGTCCTGGTATCAGGCATGTCAGGGATCATGTTCTGCTTGTCGATCATCGGCGAGAGTATTCGAAATCCTGATCCCCACCGGTAGTCTCCTGTCTCATCGTCCATTGCGAGACCACCTACTTTTCCTTTAATCCCTTCCCATTTCCTGAACATGAAAGGGTTAAACTGCCAAGACGATCTCCTTTGGCGTGGTCAGTCATGGTGTGTTTCAGAGGAGCGAACCGTTTAGCGAAGTTGCGTGACAAGTTCCAATCCTCAGCCGAACGACTCAACATGCTCGGTAGATCGTGCTACCCACAAACATGAAATGTACTTGTCGGCAAAGCCTGATTTGACAAACAATCTAAATCCCCTATAAAATTGATAAAAGTACGGGTCACAGGGGGCAATCATGACCCACGGAACGCTTTTTCGCCGCCAGGCCCGACTCCTGCTATTGGTCGGGCTCGCTCTTTCTTGGGGCGCCATTTGGCTCCCCGGTTACCTGGCATCCGCATCCGATCTCCCCGCGACGGTTGCCCCCTCGATCTCCTTAGCACAACCACAACAAAGTACAAACTCCATCTCCCCAACGCCAATCCCCTCCCCTTCGCCCTCATTGACCTCAACTTTTTCACCAACTTCAACGGACACACCCACCACCATACCCACTGCGACACCTACTCCAACACCTACGTCGATAACTTCCATCACCCCAAGCAAAAGTCCTACCACAACTCAGACCGAGACCCCGAGCCCGTCGCCTACGGAAACGTCCACAGTTCTTTCTTCATCAACGCCAACCGAGACCCCTTCGCCAACATGGGCTGTGACGAGCACGACCACGACGATCCCTAGTGCGAGTCCCACTCCCTCCGGCACGCCGAGCACGACCGCGTCTCCCTCCCCAACCGCCACCCAACTACCGCAATCTACACCTTACCCTCCTCGATCTGTGATGATCAACGAAGTCGCCTGGGCAGGCACCCTGGCTAGCGCCCATGATGAATGGATTGAACTCTACAACCCCACGACACCGCCGGTCGATCTCAGTGGATGGACCCTCACGGATGGTGGGGACATCAATGTCTCACTAAGCGGTTCGATCTCTTGCCGTGGCTTCTACCTGCTTGAGCGTACCGACGACACGACCATCGTCGATATCGGGGCGGATCGGATCTATACCGGGGCATTGAGAAACAGCGGAGAGACCTTGTGGCTCAAAGATCCAACGGGCGCAGTTGTGGACAGCGCCAACAAAGATGGTGGCGGCTGGCCGGCAGGCGATATCGCTTCACATGCCAGTATGGAGCGCCTCGGTGGTGGTGACAGTCCCGGCAACTGGAGAACCTTCACCGGCTATGGTGGGGTTGGGCACGATGCAGGAGGCAACCCCATAGCCGGCACACCGCGGCACCCAAATTCTAGTTACGGTCCTACGCCGACATCCACCGCATTCACACCAACTCCAGAGATCACGCCCTTCCCTCCCTTGTCGGTGCTCATCAACGAGGTCGCTTGGGCCGGCACCCGCGCCTCGACCAGCGACGAGTGGATCGAGCTCCATAATCCCGGAGCCGAGGAGATCGACCTCGCTGATTGGACACTGACCGACGGAGGGGACATCAACCTCACCCTTGCAGGCACCATCACGGCTCACGGTTTCTTCCTCCTCGAACGGTCTGACGATAACGTCGTGTCCGACATCGCCGCCGATCAACTATATAACGGCGTGCTGAAGAACAGTGGAGAGACCTTGTTCCTTAAAGATCCAAAGGGGACCGTGATCGACAGCGCGAACCGTGATGGCGGCGCTTGGCCCGCAGGCCGATCTTCCTCACATGCCAGCATGGAGCGCCGGGGAGGAAATGACCTTCCCTCCAACTGGGGTTCCTTCACCGGTTTCCGCAGCCTCGGTCATGATGCCTCCGGTGAGCCCATCCCGGGCACAGCGCGTGGCGTCAATTCCGTGCGCTTCCCCACCCCCGCCCCTACCCAGGTCCCCGGAGGAGTGCGGATTAACGAGGTGCTCATCCGGCCGCATTACGACTGGGAGGGTGAAGGGAAGGCCAGCACCGGAGACGAGTTTATCGAACTCTACAACCATGGAGAGTCAACCATCTTCTTGGGAGGCTGGAGGCTTGACGATATCCTCGACGGAGGCTCTCGTCCATACATCCTCCCGGGCGTGACCCTTGCACCAGGAGATTATGTCGCCTTCTTCCGCTCACGGACGCACATCTCGCTCAACGATCGCGGCGACAGCGTCCACTTGCTCGCGCCCAACGGACGGATCATCGACCAGATTCGCTACTTGAGGGTGCGTGCTTACAACCTATCTTACGGAAGACTGCCGGACGGATCGGCCCAACTCTTCTATGGCCTGTGGCCGACACCGGGTGGTCCTAATGTGCTCTTCGTGGAGCCTGGATCAGAGTCCTTGGGATTTTCGCGTGAGTTATCCTATCCATACCTGTGTCCCGACGGCGGTCGGCCGATACCACGCTTCCCGCGCGCCGCCCGTCATCCAACGCTTGTCGGCTGGTGGATTGAGACCGGGCTTTTCATATGTGATTAGATCGATNTTRAATACYTTKCCYYTYTTMRAAGKCCMNCCAACACRCACCAGGCCCCGTGGACGGGGCCTGGTKTCTTTATRTCYYGCAAAATGTCTTCTCGATAAGTCATCCYTTGCGTGCGRCYTCGATCGCTGCTCGAATTTGCTCCATGTGYRYSCGGTCATGGAAGCCKGGGTACWGGAATGCTTCARAGCCCATTCGCCAMARAATGCCCTTRCGCGMCTTAAGTTCCTCAGCATGCTCTACGAGGGTGTTGGCTTCTTCTTTCATTCTCTCAAGCCGATCAAGGAGCTCAGTGATGGTCGGGGTCGTGCTCAGTATGGCCTTAAGCTGCGAGCGGACGTTGCCAAACTCGTCGACGAACTCTCTTTGAGCGTCGCAGATGTACTCGGCGACTCCATGTATTCCGAACTGCTCTGATACGATCAGGTGTGCCAGGACTTCCTTGGCCGACCACTCCTCTGGGCTGGGATTGAACTCCGCCTCGTCTTCACTGACCCTCTCAAATAGCGTGCGCAGCTCCTTCATAACCTCGTCATCGATCTCGCAGAACCTCTGTGCCATGTACCCCAGATCAAGTGGGAATTCCGCAAGCGGTCGACTTGAAAGTTCCATCTCGATCGCGATCTTCTCTGGGCCGCGATAAACTGACAACTGGACCACCTCGCCCGCTTGTTTCCCTTGGAAAGCGCTACTCATATCCGCAGACCCTCGAATGGTTTTGCCATCAAATTCCACAATCACATCATTCGATTGCAGACCCGCGCGTTCAGCGCCCATACCTTCGATCGTTCGGTCAATCCGGACTCCCTTCTTCACAGGGACGCCCAGTTCTTTGGCAATCTCCTCGTTGAAATCGCCTGGAAAAAATCCAATCAATGGTCGACGAACGATTCGTAGATCCTTGCCGGTGCTAAAGATGGACTCTAAATTTTCCATCCCTGTTTGCCATCCCTTGCGCGCCTCCTCCAGGATTTTCTCCCAATCCTCCCCATGACCAAAGCCTGAATGGCGCAACTCAACCTGGGTGCCATCGCCCTTTGACTTCAACTTAACCGTCACTTCGGTTGGTCCAGGATCCTCCTTTCCAAACCACGTCAAGACAACTTTTTCTGGTTTTGCCAATTCGCGGACGGTGCCGGCCGAGTACCATCCGTTGCTCCAGGCTAGCTGGTAGCTGCCTCCGGTGCGAGCTTCAAAGCGGGCGGAATCGCACAACCAATCCCGCCAGCCCTGGGCTGTGGCGAAGGCATAGAAAACATCCTCTGGGATCGCATCGACCACTTGACGAAAAGATAGTTCCTCATTTGTGGCAGTCATCTCTCTCCTCCAGCAGAAAAGCATTTATTGTCATAAGTACTACTCCCGAAGTAACCCTTGAGGTTCAGTAAACCAATCACCTGTAATGGCAATCCATTTGTAGTGTAGAACAGGATCGACTCCACGCCCTACCCAAAAGGACGTGGATAGAAATCCTATGGATAGCCTCACAAATAACTGCGGTCTTGTCCGGGAACGATCGTTTGATGAAACCGATCGCTATTAAAAAGCCAACCTCAATTCACCGGCTTGCCTCATGAATGCAAAAAGTGTGATCCCCTCTGCTGTTATCCCTTCCGTGCAGCTTCAATCGCGGCCCGCATCTGTTCTATGTGTGTGCGGTCGTGAACTCCCGGAAGCTGTAGGTAGCCCTGCCCAAGCCCCCACATAACCCCCTTACGTGCATTCAACGCGTCGGCGCGCTCGAGAAGGATGGCCGTCTCCTCTTTTCCCTTCTCAAGGCGATCGAGCAACTCAGGGATGGTCGGAGTGACCGCGACTAGCGCCTGAAGCCGAGCTCGAACGTTGCTCCAGTTCTCAGGAAATTCGTAACCGTTGTCATTGATCAGGCTCGAGATGTAATCCTGCCCCCCTATCTCGCCGACGATCAAGTGCGCCAGGGTTTCCTTGGCCGACCACGCCTCTGTGCTGGGGCAGTATTCGGCCTCTGCTTCGCTGACCCCGACAAATAACGCACGTAGTTCGGTCATGACCTCGGCATCGATGGCGCGAACCCGCTCAGCCAACTCAACCGGGTTGAGCGGGACCTCGGCAAAAGGTTGGGAGGATAACGCCATCTCCACCTCGTGCTTTTCCGATCCCCGGTAGAAGACTACCTTGACCACCTCCCCCGCATGCCTGCCTAAGCGCGCTTCGTTAATGGCTGCGAAGCCAGTAATCTGCACATCATCCATCTCGACGATCACGTCGTTCAATCGCATGCCCGCTCGCTCGGCCCCCATGCCCTCGATAGGCTTGTCGACACGGATACCCTTCGTCACCGGGACACCCAGTTCCTGGGCGATCTGCTCATTGAAGTCACTGACGGTGATCCCCAGCAAAGGTCGACGGATCTCGCGCAGATCCTCGCCGGTTCTGAAGATTGATTCTAGGTTCTCCAAGCCACGTTCCCAACCCTTGAGCGCCTCCTGACGGGTCTCTACCCAATCACCCTTTTGGCCAAAACCTGCGTGACTCAACTCCACCAGCGTCTTGCCGTCCTTCTCCTTCAACTTGATCGTGACATCAGTCGGCCCCGGGTCGCCCATACCAAGCCAGGTCAACGCAACTTTTTCGGGACGGGTGACTTCACACACCGTGCCAGAGGCATACCATCCGTTGTTCCAGGCCAGTTGGTAGCTTCCGCCTGGGCGCCCCTCAAAACGGGCAGAATCACACATCCAATTCCGCCATCCCTGGGCTGTTGTGAAAGCATAAAAGACATTGTCTGGGCTTGCTTCGACCCGTTGGCTAAAGACAAGTTCATCGCTCGCTTCGGTCATCTCTCTCCTCCTGATAGGAATAGATCCATCCCTATTACTACTACCAAAGTATCTCAAGGGTTTTAGAGAGTCAATCACCTGCGCTGGTGATTCCACATCCCGACGGTATTCTGGGTCATTACCTTGACCGACTTTCAGACTTAAGCTCGGACATTTCAACGCACAGGCTTCCATCAGTGGATTTAAAGATGCTGTTCACAAGCAGAGGCGGCTCCTCGCGAAGCGGAGCGGGGCCTGTCCTGAGCCCCTCGGCTTCGCTCGGGACCTATGGCTCCGCCGAAGGGCCGCCTTCTGGCCGGGCATGGGAGCCCGGCCAGCGTATTAAGGTAGGTTCCCTTGATGTCAGGCAAATGTACGATTAATGACATTCAAGAGCGAGAAATCGTCGATAGAATTTGTATGGAGAGTGTAAGGGCAATCTCCTAATCTACTGTTTTAGAATGAACGAGGAAGAAATGGGCCTTTTAGTGATGGTAAAACGAAAATCGCTCCTGCATGAAGTGGAAACGCAAAACCACAGCGAAGACCTTCCGCTGGCGGATGACGCACCAGTGGTCATCAAAGTTCATCACCTCGAAGAAGGGCGTCATGTCCCGATCAAGATGGGTGGGATGGTCGATGTTGCGGTCCGCGAATTGGGCGCCAAGATTGTTAAGGTTGAAATCATTGAGCCGGAGGAGGCGACGGACACCTCCGAAGAATAACTGAGCCTGCGAGGTCGTGAACTATTCGATAGGGCGCATCGGCGCCCTATTTTTCTGTATTACACGTTTCTAAGTAGGGGCAATTCACCGTCCGTGCCGCGAAGCACCGAGAAGATTGCTCAGCACATTTAGCCGACGGCACGCCGGTGCGAGACGGCAAGGCGATTGCAAAGCAACGTCTTTTCCCCGCTCAACAATGGTTAGCATCACAATCTTGTCCGAGGCGGTTAAAACATCCCCTATTCCTGGAACAATGCTCCTCGCCGCCGGTCGATGTGACCAATACCTCCTCACTCCATACAATACATGCCCCTCTGCTATAATTCCTCTGCCATGGCTCTGACGATCGAAGAGGTTCGCCATATCGCTCAATTGGCCCGTTTGAAGCTGACGCCGGAAGAGGAACGTCGCTACACCGAACAGCTTTCAGATATCCTCGACTATGCGGGCCGGCTGAGCAAGATCGACACAACTGCCATCCCGCCCACCGCGAGCGTGCTTCCCTTGCGCGCACCACTTCGCCCGGACGCGGTCCGCCCATGCCCCCCTCAGGAACTCATCCTGCGCAACGCACCATCCGATCAAGAGGGCATGTTTCGCGTGCCGCCCGTCCTCGATACATGACATGACCGATCTCACCACTCTCTCACTTCTCGAAGCCGCTGACCTACTACGATCTGGCGATGTCTCCTCCCGCGAACTGACACAAGCCTGTCTCGATCGCATTCAGGATACCGAATCCAAGATCCACGCCTTCCTAACCCTCACGCCCGATCTGGCGCTGAAACAAGCTGAAGACGCTGACCAGCGGTTGACGGAATGGCGAAAGGAGGGGGGCAAGCCGCTACCGCACACTTGGGGAATCCCCGTGGCGATCAAGGATGTGCTTTGCTTGGAGGGTGTGCCAACCACTTGTGGCTCAAAGATCTTGGAGGGCTTCCGGCCTCCCTACACCGCCACCAGCGTGGGGAGGTTAATCGACGCGGGTGCGGTGGTATTGGGTAAAACCAATACCGACGAATTTGCTATGGGCTCCTCCACCGAGAATTCGGCTTTTGGGCCGACCTACAACCCGTGGGATCTTTCTCGTGTGCCAGGAGGATCCTCGGGAGGATCGGCGGCCTCCGTGGCCTCGAACATGTGTTACGCTGCCTTGGGCACCGACACCGGAGGATCCGTACGCCAACCGGCTTCCTTCTGCGGCGTCACGGGGTTAAAAAGCTCTTACGGTCGTGTCTCACGCTACGGGCTGATCGCTTACGGCTCATCATTGGACACCGTCGGTGCATTAGCCCACTCAGCGGCAGACTTGCTCCCCATATTTCATGCCATTGCCGGCCACGACCCACTTGACTCAACCTCCATGCCCGACCCTGTGCCCGCTGTCGACCTCGACGGCACAGATCTCGCTGGACTACGGATCGGTGTCCCAAAGGAATACTTCATCGAGGGGATGCAACATGAAGTCGAGATCGCAGTACAGGAGGCGGTGCGCGTCCTCGAAACCCTCGGTGCCGTTGCCTGTGAGATCAGCCTTCCTCATACCGATTTAGCTCTGCCGGTGTACTACATCATCGCCCCGGCTGAAGCCTCCGCCAACCTGGCGCGTTACGACGCCGTACGCTATGGACCGCGCCTCGAAGCCGAAGACCTGCGTGAACAGTACTTCGCCACGCGCGGCGGTCTCTTTGGTCAAGAGGTCAAGCGTCGTATCATGCTTGGAACATACGCCCTCTCCGCCGGCTATTATGATGCTTATTACGGACAGGCACAGAAGGTTCGTACCTTGATCAAGGGCGACTTCGAAGCCGCTTTCAAGGATGTGGATCTCATCGCCTGCCCCGTGGCACCAACCACTGCCTTTCGCCTTGGGGAGCACAGCGAAGATCCATTATCGATGTATTTGGAAGACGTGTTTACTCTACCAGCCAACCTGGCCGGCGTACCTGGTATTGCCTTCCCGGTCGGTTTTGATTCTGATCACCTTCCGATCGGGATGCAGCTCAACGCCCCTCATCTAGGAGAAGCGGTCCTCTTCCAAGCTGCTTCCGCCTACCAGGAGGTCACATCCTGGCATAAGGAGCGTCCTTCACTATGAAGATCGTACTACCGATGGCGGGGTTCGGCACTCGCCTGCGCCCCCTCACTTGGTCAAGGCCCAAGCCCTTGATCCCCCTGGCCGGAAGACCGATGCTTGATTATGTGCTGGATATGTTCGTTGATATCTCCAGCATTGAGGAGGTGATCTTCATCATCGGTTATCTCGGCGATCAGATCGAGGCCTACATCGCCCAAGCCTACCCGAAGATGAAAGCCCGATTCGTGGTTCAAGCGGAGATGCTTGGTCAATCCCACGCCATATGGCTGGCTCGTGAAGGGCTTAGGGGGTCAATGATCATGGCCTTCGTCGACACGCTCATCGAGACCGATTTCTCGAGTTTGCCGACCGAGCAAGCCGAGGCGGTGGCGTGGGTCAGGCGGGTACCAGACCCCCGGCGCTTCGGCGTGGCGGAGGTCGGTTCAGACGGCTGGGTGAAGCAGCTGATCGAGAAACCAGAGGATACAAGCAACAAATTGGCTGTGATCGGCTTTTATTACTTTCAGAGCGCCGAAGTGCTGCTCGAAGCGATCGAGGAGCAGATGGCACGCGACATCCAATTGCGTGGCGAATATTTCTTGGTCGACGCGATCAACATCATGCTTGAACGTGGGCTGAGGATGCGGGTCGAGCCAGTCAAGGTTTGGCACGATAGCGGAACTCCTGAAGCCGTCCTGGAGGCCAACCGCTATGTCCTTGAATACCTGCGCTCCAACTCAGAGCAAGCCGCCACGCGCCAGGGGGTAGAAGTCTTTCCCCCTGTATACATCGATCCCTCTGCGCAGGTTCGTCAGTCCGTCATTGGACCACATGCTTCGATCGGCGCGGACTGCGTCATCGAACGATCGGTGGTTAAAGACTCGATCATCGATACCGGCTCACATATCACTGACAGCACCATTTCAGCGTCGCTGATCGGACGCCACGTCCGAGTTGTCGGTTGTGATCACTCGCTTATCCTTGGTGATTTTTCTGTCGTGGAGACCCCGCCGACACGATGATTCGTCACCTGACGCATAAGATGGAACCGTGAAAGGCCCATTGTTTCTCCCTTGCGCGCGCCGAATCCCTAATCCCCGATCCCTGATCCCCTTTCCCCTGAGATCTCATGTCCCCAGAACAAGTTGAATGTCACTCTGGCTATACTTACGGCGAGCGACCCATCGCTTTCTACTGGGAGGGTGAAAGGTTGCTCATCGTCGAGATTGCAGCCCGTTGGCGTCTCCCCGATGGGCGAAAATTTCGCGTGCGCGTCGATGATGATCGTATCTTTGAGTTGTACTACGTAGAGCAGGTCGACGAATGGCGGATCAGCGCAGCATGAGATATGCTATTCGCGATCTTTGACGAGGGGTCAACATTGTTCTTCGCATTGAGCCCTCGTCATAATCACGTTATCTTCCGGATTTCCACACTCGTGAACATTGATTGAAGGAGCAATACTGAATGCGTGAATTCGTCGCCCACCGTGTCGCTAACGTTCCAGCCTCGGGTATCCGGCGCTTCTTCGACATCGCAGCCACCATGGATCACGTCATTTCCCTGGGTATTGGGGAGCCGGATTTCATCACCCCACCACCGATCCTTGAGGCCGGTATTAAGTCACTTCAGAGAGGGGAAACCCACTACACCTCCAACTCCGGCATCTTGGAACTACGGCAGATGCTTGCTACCCATCTAGAGCGCCTCTACGACGTCCACTACGACCCTGAACATGAGCTCTTGATCACTGTCGGCGTCTCCGAAGCGCTCTACTTGGCACTTACCGCTGTCGTTGATCCCGGAGACGAGGTCATCGTGCCCACACCATGCTTCGTCTCTTATCATCCGGAGGTGATCTTCGCTGGCGGGACACCCATATCGCTTAAGACCCGCGTCGAGGACGACTTCCAGATAGAAACCGATCGATTGGAGGCCTTGATCACCCCCAAATCCAAGGTTCTGATGATCGCCTACCCCAACAACCCAACCGGTGCTGTCATGTCGCGCGACCGTTTGAAAACCGTGGCCGACATCGCCGAGAAGTATGACCTTTTGGTCCTTTCCGATGAGATATACGACCGGTTGGTCTACGGTGATCATAAGCACGTGTGCTTCGCCTCCCTGCCAAGGATGCGCGAACGCACGATCACGCTTGGAGGGTTCTCCAAGGATTACGCTATGACGGGCTGGCGTGTTGGATACGCCGCCGCCCCGGCTCACATCCTGGCTGCGATGCGAAAAGTTCATCAGTACACCATCATGTCCGCCCCGACCATGTCCCAGGTCGCGGCGCTGGAGGCTTTAACCAACGGCGAGGCGCACGTGCAGGAGATGGTCGCAGAGTACGATCGCCGCCGCCGCTTGATCGTGTCCGGCCTGAACGAGTTAGGACTGCCCACCTTCGAACCCCGCGGTGCCTTTTATGCCTTCCCCAACGTCGAGGCCAGCGGCATGGACGACGACACCTTCGCTGAGCGGTTGCTGCAGGAGGAACGGGTGGCGGTCGTGCCGGGCAACGCATTCAACGCTGAGGGCAGTTTTGTCCGCTGCTCCTATGCCACCGCATACGGACAAATCGAAGAGGCGCTTGAACGCATGCGGCGCTTTATGAAGCGGTATGGGTGAAAGAAGGGATTAGGATTTGACTTGATCTTTCACCTGTTCCCTGATCCCCAATCCCCGATCCCTATGGTTTAATTAAATCAAGCGGATTGTCCAAGGAATCCCATGCCCTCATTTGAACCCGTCATCGGCCTAGAAGTACACGCCGAACTAGCGACCTTGTCGAAGATGTTCTGCGGGTGCCCGGTCGTGGATTCCACCAACGCCGAACCCAACAGTTCGGTATGTGAAATCTGCACCGGCATGCCCGGAACCCTTCCAGTGATCAACCAACGGGCGGTTGAATTTGCCCTGCGCGTAGCGCTGGCCTTGAACTGCGATATTGCTGAAACCAGCGTTTTCGCACGGAAAAATTATTTCTACCCCGATCTCCCCAAAGGGTTCCAGATTTCGCAGTATGAAATGCCGCTGGCGCAAAACGGTTGGCTGGATTTTGAGACCGAAGATGGGGATCGACGAATCCGGATAAGACGCGTCCATCTCGAGGAGGACACCGGAAAGCTGCTCCACCGCGAGGGTTACTCGCTGGTGGATTTCAACCGATCCGGCGTGCCATTGCTCGAGATCGTCAGTGAGCCCGACATGCACTCGACCGAAGACGTCAAAGTCTTCGCCACCTCCTTGCGCTCCCTGCTGCGTTACCTCGAGGTCAGCAGCGCCGATATGGAGAAGGGAATCGTTCGATTCGAAGCCAATGTCTCTCTCCGCTCGAAGGGATCGCAGGATCTAGGTACCCGAACCGAGGTCAAGAACCTAAACTCCTTCAGGGCCATGGTAAAGGCCCTCGAATACGAGATCGAACGTCAAGGCCAGATTCTCATGCAAGGTGGGGAGGTACAGCAGGAAACCGTCGGTTGGGATGAGACCCGCGGTGTGACAGTCCCCCAACGAAGTAAGGAGGAAGCCCACGACTATCGTTACTTCCCCGAGCCCGACCTGCCACCATTGCAAATCGACCCCGCGTGGGTCGACCGGATACGAAACGAACTGCCTGAGCTACCGGGTGCTAAACGAGCACGTTTCGTGAGCAAATATCATCTGACCCCTTATGCTGCCGCTCTGCTGGTTGAGGAGCGGCCGGTTGCCGATTATTTCGAGGCCGCGGTCGCTCATGACCCTGGGACTTCGCCGACCAAGATCGCCAACTGGCTTACAGGAGAGTACTTTGGCCTGCTTAACCTGGCTGGGGTCGAGATCGATCGGTCCAAAGTGTCCCCCCAATCCTTCGCGGAGCTGGTGGCGATGGTGGAGCGAGAGGACATCAACGCCACCAGCGGAAAAGTGGTGCTGGAAGAGATCTTCGAAACCGGTGGCTCACCCATTGAGATTGTCGAGGCCAGAGGATTGGCACAAATCAACGACCCCCAAGCGATCATGGATCTTGTGAATCAAGTGTTAGGGGAGAACCCGAAGCAGGTTGAGCAATACTTTGCAGGCAAGACCACCATCTCTCAATGGCTGTTCGGTCAGGTGATGCGTGCTGCTGGTGGTAGAGCCAACCCTGCGCTGGTACGTGCCAATCTTGAGCAGGCCCTGAAAAATCTGGAGGAGAGTTGCAGGTCTGGAGAGTGAGACTCGTCACTTGACGCTCCATGATTACGGAAGTATGGTGCATTTGAAAAGACGGGTATTATGCAGCCGCTTACCTGCACTGATCAATCTAGATTGCTTGATGGCTTCACGAATGCAGATGCCTACGAGCACTTCACTCAGGACCCTCTTTCCTGCTTGCACTCTTTGAATCATTTAGGACGGCTGCGAGGTACTTCGGTGGCCTTGTAAGGAGGCAACAAGATCTTCTTCGGGTTTAACGCGCCCCCAAAGATCTGATGATCTAAGGGGCCTACTTTTGAGGCCCATTTATGCCTTGGTTAATAATCGCCGGTTTGAGATGGAGCGGTACTCAGGTTGGATGTAAAAAATTTATTTTCTCTGTTATGTTGCTGGTATTCTCCTTTAGATCTGGCTTACCCCCTGCCAGCGCCCAGATAATCCCACGCTAAGGATCTCACCCATGCGGATATCGATCAGCGAAATAAACCAACTGATTTCCCAGGAAATGCTCGGAGATGGTTCACTCATCAGTGTGCTAGAAGAAATTCAACAGCGCTACCGTTATCTACCGCGCGAGGCTCTAATCCTGGCTAGTGAACGGTTGGATGTACCACTATCACAAGCTTACGCTGTCGCCACCTTCTACAATGCCTTCAGTCTCAAACCGAAAGGAAAACATTGCTTACAAGTTTGTATGGGCACGGCCTGTCACGTGCGTGGCAGTCCGCAAGTTCTGAACCGAATTGAAACCACGCTGGGGATTGCTGCGGGTGAAACGACTCCTGATATGTTGTTCACTTTGGAGACAGTAAATTGCTTGGGAGCATGTGCACTGGGACCCATCGTCGTGACAGATGGCGAATATTCTGGACAGATGACCGTGCAAAAGTCTGACATGCTCTTGAAGCGAATTATGAGGACAGAGGAAGTCAAAAAGGATGGATAGGATCAACTCAGCTGCTGATTTTGACAGGTTACGCACCGGGTTACAAAGCGATTACGCCCCGGACCATCCATGGATCACCGTGTGCGGTGGCACGGGCTGCCGTGTATATGGAAGCGAAAAAGTATGGAATGCCTTTCGTGACGAGATCACAAACAAGAACATGAACGCTACGCTCACGTACGATCTGAAGATGACCGGCTGTCATGGATTTTGTGAAAAAGGGCCACTGGTTGTCATCCGCCCCATGGGGATTATGTATACCCATGTGCAAGTTGGAGATGTGCCTGAGATCGTCGCTGAGCTGGCGAATGGCAGAACTGTTGAGCGTCTACTGTATAGCGACCCCAAATCAGGTGAAATCATCGAACACGAGCACGACGTGTCATTTTACAAACATCAGCAACGTCTGATCCTTAATCTCAATGGGATTCTTGATCCTTTTCGGATTGATGAATACATCGCTCTGGGCGGCTACACCTCGCTTGAAAAAGTTCTTGGCTCCATGTCACCCGAACAGGTAATTGCTGAGCTCAAAGCATCCGGTCTGCGCGGACGAGGCGGTGCTGGCTACCCCACCGGCTCAAAGTGGGAAATGTGTCGTAAACAGCCGGGTGAGATCAAGTATGTGATCTGCAATGCGGACGAGGGTGACCCCGGCGCCTATATGGATCGTTCAATCATGGAAGGTAACCCCCACCGCGTCCTGGAAGGTATGACGATCGGGGCGTATGCCATCGGTGCTGATCAGGGCTATGTCTACATACGCAACGAGTATCCACTTGCAGTTAAGCACTTACGCCAGGCAATCAAGCAAGCGCAGGAGTATGGCTTCCTTGGAACGAACATCCTTGGATCTGGCTTTGACTTCAACGTGAACATAAAGCTCGGCAGTGGTGCGTTTGTTTGCGGCGAAGAGACTGCACTGATGGCCTCCATCGAAGGGCGCGTTGGCGAACCGCGCCCTCGTCCCCCTTACCCAACTACGGCGGGTTTATGGGGAAAACCAACCAATATCAACAATGTCAAGAGTTGGGCTTCGGTACCCATCATCATCGAGAGAGGGGCAGATTGGTACGCCGATATCGGAACTGAAACCAGCAAGGGCACAATGATCTTTTCGGTCGTTGGCAACATCAACAACACCGGTTTGGTCGAAGTACCAATGGGTATTTCTCTGCGCGAATTAATATATGAAATCGGTGGAGGTATTCCGCACGGCAATACATTCAAAGCAGCTCAGATCGGTGGACCATCTGGTGGGTGCATCCCTGCCCAACATTTAGATACACCCATTGACTATGAGTCTCTAACCGCTTTGGGGGCCATCATGGGTTCTGGTGGGCTGGTCGTTGCCGATGAGGACACCTGCATGGTGGACTTTGCCCGCTATTTTATGCAGTTCACACAGGAGGAATCGTGCGGGAAATGCGTACCCTGTCGCGTCGGTACGAAAGCCATGCTCGAGACCTTGAAAAGAATCTGCGCCGGCGAAGGTCAACTGGGCGATATGGATTACCTCCTAGAGTTAGGTGAAGAAGTAAAACGATCCTCTTTATGCGGTCTGGGACAAACTGCTCCCAATCCGGTACTTTCGACCATCCATTATTTCCGCGATGAATATGAAGCCCACATTGTCGATAAGACCTGCCCTGCTAAGGTTTGCAAGGCGCTCATCACCTACTCGATCATCCCAGAGAACTGTACGGGCTGCATGGTTTGCCTGCGTAATTGCCCAAGCGACGCCATTACCGGCACCAAGCAGGAAGTGCACGTGATTGACGCCGATCTGTGTACACGGTGTGGCATGTGTATCAGCGTATGTAAATTCGATGCGATTCTAGTTACCTAGAGATATGACATTGAGCGCCCTTGGCGAGGTGAAAATGATCCGATTGATGATCGATGAAAGGCCTATCGAAGTTCCTGAGGGTCGAACGATATTAGAAGCTTGCCGTGAGCACGGCATCCACGTACCAACACTATGTTACCATCCTGCCCTCGAACCCTATGGCGCCTGCCGATTATGCATGGTTGAATTGTCCCAACCGACGCGCCCTCCACGCCTGGTAGCGGCTTGCACCCACCCCTGCGAGCAGGGAGCGGTTGTGACAACAGACTCCGAGACCGTACGACGCAGCCGGCGCATGACCGTCGAACTGTTATTGGCGGGGGCATTCAACGATCCAGAATTACTCGCTCTGGCAGATGAATTGGGTTTGGACGAAGTACGCTTTAGGTTACCCGAGGAAGACGCTTGTGTGCTGTGTGGCCTCTGCGTGCGCGCCTGCCAAGAGATCGTTGGAGTCAGTGCGATCAGCTTAACCAATCGTGGGATCTCAAAAGAGGTCAGTCCACCGTTTCGGATCGTGTCACCTACATGCATCGGTTGCGGCACTTGCGTTCTGATATGCCCGACAGGGGCACTTCAGTTGAACGACGTTACAGGCTTTCGCAGTGTCCATCCTGTAGACTCTGAATACGATCGGGTGTATTGCCAGGTATGCGATGACTTGGATTTAAAGCCCAGTTTGATCCAAGATCTTGAGGTTCTGTTATCAAAACATGCTGCCTACACCGTCGATCAAGAGGAAAACTGATCAAGTGCTAACTATGAAGATCAGACAAAGCAAAAGGTTCGAATCATCCATACCCACATGTAGACAAGGTTAATCGATGGCTGAAGAATTAATACCGCACATTGACGATCGAGAAGATAAGCCAGTGGCGCGTATTGGGATCGTTGTGTGTGAATGTGGCGATAAAATTTCCGGAGTTTTGTCTACCGACCTCCTGCGTGAGAGAAGTGCCTCGCTACCCGGTGTCGTCTATACGATGAGCGGACCCTACCCATGCAATATCGATGGTCGATCTCGTCTTAGTCAAGCGATTATCGACCACAAACTGGAACGTGTACTGATCGCTGGATGCGCTCCGCGTCTGGTTGAACATCTATTCCGACAAACAATGGCGGAGGCTGGCCTGGCTGGGTGTTATCTGGGTGTGGTTGACATCCGCGAGCAGTGCGCTTATGTCCACGCAAGCGACCCCGTTGCCGCAATGGAGAAAGCCGCGAATTTGATCGAAATGGGTGTGGCGCGTTTGACGGAGATTGACCCGCCTAAAACTTTCTCCAGCGATGTTGTCAAGTCGGCCATGGTGATTGGCAGCGATTTGAGTGGTTTGACGGTAGCCCATGCGTTGGCCGGTGGCGATATCGACGTATCGCTGGTCGAAAGGGACAGCCAATTGGGCGGAACGATGTACATGCTGCAAGATGGCGCCAAGGAATTGATCGCCGAGAGCGTCGATCTAGTCTCGAAACACCCTCAGATCCAAACCATGTTGAACACCCGCGTAACGGAAGTGACCGGTCAGCCTGGGAACTACCAAGTGCATCTCGCACAGGATGATCAGAACTTTGAACTAAACGTTGGTGCAATCATCCTGGCTACTGGTGTGCGGCCTAAAAGCCTGGATCCCAATTCCTGGTATGATCGCTCGCTTGTGGTATCACAAATTCAGTTTGCACACGAGCTTGAAAAAGCAACCGATGCCAATGGCAAATTAGCATTGCACGATGTCGTGATGATCTTGCGAACAGAAGATGCTGAGGGCGGAGATTGCTCTCCCCTATGTTGTATGGCCGGGATACGTCAAGCGATACACGCCAAGCAGCTCAACCCTGACATCAATGTCACGATACTCTTCCGCGATCTGTATTTGGGTGAGGCAGGTGGTCCAGGTGAGAATCTGTTTCTGCAAGCCAAAGGGTTGGGTGTCAATTTCTTCCGCTACCGTAGAGATTACCCTCCTGTAATTGGCAGGAATGCCGTAGAGGTTGCCGATCCATTGACCGATCAACCTTTGAAAATATCTTGCGACCGCGTGGTCATAACCATGCCATTGGTACCGCAAGACGATTCCAATACGTTAGTGGCGATGTTGCATCTGCCTCAAGATAATAGGGGATTCATACTAGAGAGGCGAATACGACTTCGTCCAGGCAATTATGTTGACGATGGCATCTATGTGGTAGGTGGAGCACATTATCCAACCGACACAGCAGAAACATTGCTTCAAGCCCATATAACCGCCGCGCGCACACTTCGCTTTCTAGGGAGGGACACGCTCACCACCACAGGGCTGCTGGCTGAAATCGATGCTACTTTATGTACTGGATGCGGGAACTGCCCTCAAGTTTGTCCAACCTCCGCCATCAAGCTTGAGAAGCGTGAGGGTTTGCTGTCCTTGGCCACCGTGGATCTGCTTCGCTGCATCGGTTGTGGCAATTGCGTCGTTGTTTGTCCAGTCAAGGCCATTTCACTTCCAGGTTATGGTGATCCCGCAATCCTGGCACAAATCAGTGCTGCTTTGAGTTCGCCGGGATTGGTAGAAGAGGTCGAGGGAATTGACCAGCCCATTCCGAAGATTGTGGTGCTTGCATGTGAGTGGAGCGCATATGCTGCGGCCGATATGGCTGGTGCAAGGCGAATACCCTACCCTGCTGATGTGCGTATCATTCGCATGAATTGCTCGGCCCGATTTGACCCCAATCATGCATTATGGGCGTTCCTCAATGGGGCAGATGGTGTGCTTGTGGGCATTTGTCACAAGGGAGAATGTCATTACGGTAACGGAAACCTTTACGCGGAAGAGCGCGTGACAGCACTGAAAAAACAACTCGCTGAGCACGGTGTCGATCCACGTCGCCTACGCTTAGAATTCTTTTCGGCCGACGATGGCCTTACGTTCGCGAATTCGATGAATGCTTTTCGCGACGAGATAAGCAAATAGATGGATGGCCAATTTTACATAACCATTGTAGTTCATGATTTTCTGGCATAACTACGACAACAGCTGGAGGAAAGAGGTCAGGATGTCGAAACGATTGGAATTGGAGATTTGGTCGCAAGACAACTGCGCCGGATGCGGCTTATGTGTGGCAGCCTGCTCAAAGCAAGTCCTGTACTGGAATGGCGGCAATCACCCCGTCCTAGAAAAACGAAGCAAGACTGTTGGCTACACCCAAGGGACCCTCGATAGCTGTTCCTTTTGCCAGGTGTTCTGTGAGGATGTCTGCCCACGATTGGAGCGTTGGACCCCCTTCGAGCCCCTGAAAATCTTAGCGGCGCAAGCTCATGGTCCGGTTAAATCGGGTGCACCCAATGACGTGATCCGAAGCATCCTAGCCGCTGGGCGCAGCGCAGGTTTGTTAGATGGCGTGGTGATGCTCGATCTTGACCCGTGGGATCTCAAACCCGTCGCGCGTGTTGTTTCAACGGTTGAGGAGATTGTGGACAGCGTGGGGCCTCAATACCTTTGGGCTCCCATCTTCGATGTCCTCAATGCTGCGGTCTACGATCGGGCCATGGAAAATATCGCCGTGGTGGGCACGCCTTGCGCAGCGCAAGCCGTCCGGAGGATCAAAGCCTCTCCGAAAACCCATTTGAAAAAGTATCAAGAGGCTATCCGGTTGAGCATCGCCGTTTTCTGTACAGGGGCCTACCGACCAGAATTGATCGATGAGATCTTGGTTAAGCGGATGGGAATCTCGCGCGATCAGGTCAAGCGGTTGGAGGTTTCCGCTGATCACGAGCAGATGCGTGCTTTGTTATGGGATGGTGAGGAGCACACTCTTCCCCGCCAACTTGCTGAAAGTTATACCCTCACAGGATGCGGCAGCTGCAACGACTACCTGGGTGAGTCGGCGGACTTGGCCGTTGGTACCCTAGGTGCACCGGAGGGCTCCTCCACAGTCATCATTCGCACCCATGTTGGTGAGGTTTTCGCCCGCAACGCCGTCCAGATGAATCTCTTAGCTACAAGTCTTGATGTGGATACAGCCATTTTGGAAACCGCTGCCGGCGAAAAAGATCGGCGCCAGCGAGCTCAAGCTTTCAAGGACCTACAGATCTTGATGCTTGATGCCCTGGCCGACCCCGTCCAGCGCGGTGAGGCCATCAAGCAATTCACACGGTTGTATCGGACACCTACCAGATCAACCGCACCCGAGAGATCCCGTAATAGCTGTACGGGATGCTGAAGATCGACAGACGGATCAGTGTTTGGAAAATGGTTTTCTGAGAGGGACAACCATGACAGTGATAAATGCAAAAGCTAAGGATCTCAAAACGATAAGCAGCAAATTAAAAGAGAGCTTGAACGAAGACCCGATTGAGGTAAAGAACGCAAGCCATCTCCATGGATTGGTTGCTGGGTTAAAACACGGTGAAGTCATCATCCAGGGCAATGCTGGAGATTACTTCGGCGTTTTAAACGCCGGCGCTACGATACGGGTTACTGGAGACGTTGGCAACTATACAGCGGACAACATGACTTCCGGCACGATTATCGTGGAGGGTAACGCCGGTTATGGTGCTGGGCAGTATTGTTATGATGGCACGGTAATTATCTACGGCGATGCGGGCGACTTCACAGCGACCATGAACAAGGGTGCCACGATCATTGTCGTAGGCAACGTGGGAGATGAAACTGGTACTTATATGTTAGACGGTGACTTGATTGTTGTTGGTGATGCAGGTGAGAATTTCGCAAATTTCTTAATCCGTGGCAATGTTTATATCGGGGGCAAATGGAATAGCCTCGGTCACAACACTCGCGTCGAAGAACTGACCCACGAGGATATCGAAAAACTCTCTGGCTACTTCCAAACCTATGACATAAAAGCTGATCCTGCTGAGTTCACGAAGATCGTGGCTGCGTCGGAGAAGCCGTTCTACAAATAGGAGGATAGAATGACCGTTGTTGGCGCATTTTGCGTAAGTGTGAATAGAGAGGTTTGTATCAACTCGCGCATGCCGGGAAAATGTGCGACGTGTGCTGAAGTCTGCCCACATGGCGTTTATGCCCTCGATGCTTATACAGGTGAGATGAGGATCAGAAACTATAACGCCTGTGTAGGTTGCCGAATTTGCGCTGAATTCTGCCCAGAGGACGCAATTCGCATCAATCCGGCTGAGTCAGAGTACCTCTCACGCTATCCGTGGACATTGGCGACAGTTGAAGAGATCCATTACAAAGCTCAAACTGGTGAATATCTGTTGCGCGGTTTCGGCACCCAGCAGCCGACACCCCATTTCGACACGATCACCGTTGTTCCCAGCCAGATCGCCAGTCCTGAACCTCGTGACAAGTATCGTGAAGAGTGTGATTTGGAAGTAGTGATCGGAGAGGGCACTTGCGAGAAACCCCTCCACCTAAAACTACCGTTTGTATGGCCAGCCATGTCGTTCGGCGCGTTGAGCAAAGAAGCCAAGATGGCGTTGGCTATCGGCGCGGCCCAAACCGGTATTGCAACCAACACCGGTGAAGGTGGTCTTGTAGATGAAGAAATGTGGTTAGCCCGGGGATATCTTGACAAGGATTTCACCAAGAAAGAATGGGAGCCAGGCGGGTATCTGATCATCCAATGGTCCACTGGAAGATGGGGTGTATCTACTGATTATGTCAATAGTGGTGACGCGGTCGAAGTAAAGATCGGCCAAGGTGCAAAACCCGGCATGGGGGGACATCTGCTCGGTACTAAAGTTACCGAAGAAATCGCCAGGGTCCGGGGAATTCCTGTTGGTTCAGATGCGCTTAGCCCTTGCCGATATTACGATGTCCAAACCCTGGAAGATATGAAACACATGGTCGACTTCCTGCGCGATGTCACGAATTATCAATTCCCCATTCTTTTCAAGCTAGGGCCTTCACGCCCATATGATGATGTTGCTGCCTGCATCGAGCTTGGCGCCGACGCGATCAGCATCGATGGATTGGTCGGTGGTACCGGTTGCTCACCTGATATCGTTACACAAGGTGTGGGCATTCCTACCATCGCTTGTCTCCCCCCAGCTGTTCAAGCACTAAAGGACTCTGGCGTCCATCGTAAAGTGAAACTGATTGCATTGGGGGGAATCCGCAACGGTCTGGATGCGTTCAAGGCAATGGCAATGGGAGCCGACGCGGTCGGTTTCGGCAGCGCAGCGGAGATTGCTATGGGTTGCCGTGTCTGCTACGCTTGCCAGAAGGGTAATTGCCCATATGGCATAACGAGTCAGAAACCCGAAATGCGTGCGCGTCTTGACCCGATTGAGGTTGGGCAGCGATTAGCGAATTTCATCCATGCCTGCGCTGAAGAGGTCAAAATTCTAACGATGCTTTCAGGCCACAATGGCATTTCCGAACTTTCGACCGAGGATCTGCGCGCGATGGACATGACCACGGCGGCTTTAACCGGACTAAAATTGGCCGGTTATGATCGTCCATTGTCATTCTGGGAGGAGGGATATAAGCCTGTTGCCGTGAAGGCTAATGACAACTAGTATTCTTGAGAAAAGCTCATCTCAAGAATATATCCTAAAATAGAGAATCACTCTGTTCAGTAGAGAGCTTGTACTGCACATCAGTTCTTAATCCTTGAAACTCCAAAGATGGGTTGCATCGAGCAACCCTGTTGGTTTTAACTGACAAACGTTTCTACGTATTCCTCATGGCTTCTTAATACGCTCAAAGCCACGCATTTTGTTGAGTCCTTTTACTGTCGCCATGGTAAGATTTCCCTCAAGAAACCTGCCTTATGCAAACTCAATTCTCCCATCCAATTAGAGTGTCCAGCGAATGGCTATTGTTATCAAGGAGCAGATCGCTATGAAACCATTATCTGATGGAACAATTCCTCCCGAAGGAAGTGTGTACTGGATTGCCCTCAAACAATTTGATGAAGCTGCGGACATTCTTAATCTGGATGATGGTATGCGTGATCTATTGCGCCATCCCAAGCGCGAATTAACCGTGACCTTCCCTGTGTGCATGGACGATGACTCATTGCGTATGTTCACCGGGTATCGTGTTCACCATAATACTGTCCGTGGGCCAACAAAGGGAGGCATCCGCTACCACCCAATTGTGAATTTAGACGAGATACGCGCCCTGGCAATGTGGATGACGTGGAAGTGCGCTGTTGTCAATATCCCCTATGGTGGTGCAAAGGGAGGTGTAATTGTCGATCCCGATGAGTTGAGCATTCATGAACTTCAAAGACTCACCCGTCGTTTTGCTACGGAAATCTCCATTCTCATGGGCCCGGAAGGCGATATCCCCGCTCCCGATGTCAACACCAATCAACAGACCATGGCTTGGATCATGGACACGTATTCGATGCACAAGGGGTATTCCGTGCCAGCGGTTGTGACTGGAAAACCGATCGAGATCGGCGGGAGCATGGGCCGTCTATCGGCTACGGGTCGTGGTGTGATGATAACAACGCGTGAAGCACTTAAGATGCGAGGCAAGACCTTTTCAGATGTAACTGTTGCGGTGCAAGGCTTTGGTAATGTTGGCTCTGTGGCTGCAGAGATTATGTCCGCCGAGGGTGCTACCATTGTTGCCGTATCCGACGCGTCTGGCGGTATTGCCAATCCCAAGGGATTGGATATCACGGCCTTAAAATCCCATGTTGTTCAGAACAAGCTCCTAAAAGGTTTCCCCGGTGGCGACGCTATCACCAATGAAGAACTGCTGACGTACAAGTGTGATGTTCTTGCACCTTGTGCACTGGAAAATCAGATCACATCAAAAATCGCTGACCGTGTGCAAGCATCGTTTGTGGCTGAAGGAGCCAATGGCCCTACAACCCCAGAGGCAGACATCATCCTTGAGGACAAAGGTGTTTTCATCGTCCCTGATATCTTATGCAATGCCGGCGGTGTAACTTCGTCTTACTTTGAATGGGTCCAGGATCTACAGTCCTTTTTCTGGACCGTGGAAGAGATTGATGAGCGTCTTGAAAGAATTCTAGTAGAGGCTTTCCACCAGGTAATGGCCGGAGCAGAGAAACGCAAAGTTGGGAAACGTATGGCAGCACAATGTTTGGGTATAAAACGAGTCGCCGATGCAACAACGGCACGCGGTATTTATCCCTAAGAAGTTAAAGTATTCGACTTTCCACACCATACCTTTCAATATATATGTTTAAAATAGTCGTAGTCGTAGTGTCTGGGGATTTGTGGAAAGGGGTGCTGCACACGGGGTAGATGCCTAGGGCTGGGGGTGAATTAGTTTCTTAACCTAAATATGGGAGTAATCAAAGAGCTGGGCTTCCACAGAAACCATGTGGATGGTTGGTGGACAGGTGTTATTGTCTGCCGATGAGACGGTGGTGTTTTGAAATTATGGGGAGAGCATGCCTCAATACCCTATATATGGCGGTTTAGGTTGGGAATCTGAAATCGGAAATGGGCAAGTTTTCCCCAAAAAAAGCGGGTTTTCCACAGGTGTGAAGGGGGTTATCCACAGGTTGAACTGCTTGCGATATTATCAGAACACCCCTACTGCGGATACATCCCAAGATCATCCATGATCCGTTCCGACGCTAGCCGAGCGGAGACGAGCACCGTCGGCACGCCCGTACCGGGATGTGTGCTCGCACCGGCGAAGTACAGGTTGCGGTAGCGCGCATGACGGTTGTGAGGACGCATGTAAGCCATCTGGGTAAGCGTAT
>DUEW01000200.1 GCA_011174845.1 Anaerolineae bacterium
AATCCCATAGTCATCACTCACCCGGGCTGTCCAAGCCGCCAACTCCGGCGATTTGCCGATTGCCTCGATCATCGCCTGTTTGAAGCTCGGGTAAGTACCTATCCGGTAGGAAATCGCTGAGAGTCCCGGTCGATTTTGAATTTTCTCAGGCGTCGGTGAAATGCCGATCTCACAGCAGCCGCATTCTTCAATTCTTTTCGGCTTCATTTTCCTCCAATCATGTTGAGACGGAGAATGCCGTTTTCCGGATAGTTCGGATCATTGTCGAGACGGCCAATCTCTAATCGTCCCATGGAAATATATCCCTCATCCAATTCATGGTTTTCCACCTTCCCGAGACGTTTGAATTGTATTACTTCGGCCGAATCCACCCCGTCCACTTGGTCCAATGCCCTGTAAAGCTTACTGAGGTAAACTGGCTGACCAAAGGTGAAGTTGTCGGGATGGAAAAAGCCTCTTCTGCCATCTGAAAGTTCTCGATTGCTGAGTACCTCGAAGAGCGCTTCCTTTACGTGCGCCGGGAAATGATCAGGTGCCATACAAATATTAATCTCGATCTCGAGGGGGACGTATTCTGGCTGGTCGATCTCAATATCGTAACCGGCCAATTTGTAGCGGTCGAGGTGGGATCGCACGCGTTTTTCGAGCTCTTGCGATACATCCATATGACCTGTTGGATCGACGGTAACAAAAACCGTGTGCCAACTCCCCGTCCAACGGAACGTTGCTACTGCTCTATCAACCTCATGATGTTCCATCGCTGCACTCGAATAGTCCTCTTCCGTCACTGACCGAAACTGTTTGGCATGGAATGCTTTCGGTGCCAGCAGCTTAACCTGATCTATACTCTCTGGATCGATTCCACCCCACGAAGGTAGGGGGTTCCGTACTCTCTCAATTGCCGGCCAGTTCTTCTGCACTGGATCGGATGGTTGTATTACGTGGACAAGGCTTTCAGCACCAAGGCTCCCAGCCCTACCGTTGCCGACGCGATAGATCGCCTTAACGTGGGAACCCTCAGGCGGTTTCATTCCATACTCGCCATCACCAAAACGAATAATCGTTTTGCCATCGTTCTTGGTCTCTACGACGAAGTGTCGGTCAAATGGACCACTCTCGAGGAGGTGTGGAACCACCTCCCAGGATCGGGTTGCCCCGTCTTCATGGAATTCGAGAACGACATCAGCTCTCGTCTTGTGTGGATCGACATCAAGCATATCTCGAACCGGGGCTTTCTCATCATCATTCTGTCTTGGGGTGTGGAAAGTAATTGGGCCTCCCTCTAATTCAAAGCGATAAGCAATGTTATCCCTTTTGATTCCGGGAGCTATTAGGCTAGCCCGCGGGTCGGCTGGATGCCATTCCTCTATGGTTCTTCCATGATCCGCCAGCACCACATTTCCCCGAGCGACACTCACGTTCTCCACGATCGTACCATCCCTGAGTTGCGTCGATATGCAGAGCGGGAAGGTTAAAGCGTCGGCGCGGTGCCAGGTCACCTGTGTGATTTTCAAGGGCGGCACACCAGTCTCCGGGTCCTCTTGGAGAGGGTCCTCGGTTTTTTGATCCACCTCAATCAATCGAACAACCTGGCGGTGATTTGGGTTCGCCTCGGTCGGGATGCCGGATTCAGGTCCCTTTACCTCTTCGAAAAGAAGAAGATCGCCATCCTTAAGAGGTAGATCTCCCACCAAGTCCAATGTTGTCGCACCTTGTGGGATACAGCAGAGCCTGTTTCCCCACGTGTGGATCTTGATCTCGTTGAGCCCGGAATGAACGAGGGTATCCTCGACCATCTGGAAAACCACCTCAGCCGCCGACTCGGCTTCTGTCTTCAAGGAATGAGGGATCACTGGACCGTGTGGGGGAATTAGGTTCGATCCCAAGGGTGTGGCAATGCGGCTGAGGATCGGTGTCCTGGGAGGAATCATACCCGAGGTCCCCTTCACAATTTTGAGATGTACGAAGGCCCTTGAGTTCACTCCGTTGTGGATATCGTAGTCAATCAGCCTGGCGTGTCGCTTAACCGACTCTCGCTGACGGGCTGTTTCTAAATAAGCTTCATTAGCGACGGCATCTTGGTAATAACTCAGCTGATCCCCCACATAGGATAGAAGCTCCACCAAAGCAATGCCCAAACTAGCTTCGTGCCGTTCCTTCCAATCGGGCACGAGTGTTGGTATAAGGTCAATCAGCGCTTGACGAAAGCTGGCGTAATCCTTCGCCATGTAATCGATGACACGTCCCTTCTTTGGCTCTGACGGGCAAACCAGTTCCCGGTGACAATCGAAGTCACTCGGGCATCCCGCCTTGAAGCTGAATGGGTGCCGGGAAAAAGCGATGTCCACTTTGCCCGGACTGTCAATGAAAAGAATGTAGGTTGAGAAGTCACCTGATTGATTCACCTGAACTTCTAGGTATGGAACAGAATTTTCATCGGTTTTCCGTCCCACATCGACAACTTGGATATTTCGAAAGCGAAAACCCCCTTCGATCTTTACCTCGTCTAAGTTTAATGAGGGGGGTTCCGGCTTAATGAAATACACGCGAATCTTCTTCTGCTCGCCCTTGGGCACTTCGATATAATCGATGCCATTAAGAGTAGGATGCCTCAGCAGGTCTTCACGCCTGGCAAGATCTTCACATGTGATTTCAGAGCGGTTGACCATAAAACCCCTGCTGTCCTAAGTCATTTGACGATCGGGAGAGAACTGTTCCTGTCGTCTTTCTCCTGTATCTCTCTTTACGTAAACAACCGTGACTTCCAACCGTTCATCTTCACTTTTCACCTGTACGTGTTCGACCCGGATGAGATCATTTAACCAACGCTGCAACGCTCCCTGTACAGTGAACTGGGTGGCTGTGGCCAGAGCATCGCTGTTGGGCATAAAGACGAGCTGCAAGAGCCCGCACCCGAAATCGGGCCTGTTGACGCGCTCTCCGGGATTCGTAAACAAGATCTGATGGATCATGTCACGGATATGGTCGTCCTCATTTGTGGTTCCAACCCGGCCCCGGCCGTCGAAGAAGAAAGGATAATCCAGATAGCTGTTGTCCATCACATACCTCTCACACGTGTCTGAACGCCAGTGATCAATGCAGTTCCCTGAACGACTCCATCGGCGGCTTTGCACAGGCCAATGCTGGTCTGTAGCAACACAGGATTGCCGCTGACTTTCACCCTTTTCGCTTCATTCTGCCATTGAATGGTAACGCACGGATGACTGCCTGCAGGTGTGGTGAAGGGACAACCCGTAATCGTGTATGTGTCAGTGGCCAATAAGGCAAAACTTCCACTGACTCTGACTCTGGAGTTGGTCGTGACAACATTTGTCACGCCTCCGTGGGGACAGAGGATGGTGCACCCGAACTGGAGAATGAATGATCCCATTACATTACCTCGAATGCTGTGTCATTAATTGTGACCGAACTTTGGGTGAGCTTGATCTTCTGACCACCTTTGCTAACCTCGACCCCATTTTGATCCATGACGATTTTGGCCCCGTTTTTTTCAGCGATCTCAACTTTTTCACTACCTGGGGTATCGTCCAGGGTAATGGTATGACCTGAGCCCGTTTTTATCACCTTAGTTTCTGGGGTCGCCTGATTGGGCGGCTCGTTTTCCGCCCACCAAGCGCCACTCCAAATCGGCCGGGAAACATCTCCAGCCTCGAACTCTATCCATATACCATCTCCAACCGCAGGAATGGCAAACAAACCGACCCCACTTCCTGCATATGGGGCACAGGGCAGAGCCCAGCCGCTCTCAACATCGCCAAGTACCTCCGGGACGTTGGCCTTGATCCTTCCCAGATTCCTGGGATCCTGGTTGTCCGTCACAATTCCCCGGTATTTGCCGTAATGGCGCTCTCCTATTCTTTCAAGCGAGCGAATAATCGATTCGTTAATTGCCACAGATGTCCTCCTTAAGTGCTTGGTTCAAACCAGTGCTCCGGTGTCCATAAAAACCTCGGCCCCGCTTAAGCCTATGGCGTTTTTCTGCAGCTCGAAACGTTGGGTATACCCCACTCCGGAGAGCGTGTGGAAAACCCTGGTCACATAATACGTCCCGCTGTAAAGATCCCCAGCGCCGCGCACATTCACTGTGCGTCTTGCCCGGAGAATGCCTTCGTAAACTCCAGTTTCAACCTCTCCTTCAGCCGAGACCGCCCAGGCCGAACGGTTAACCACAGCTTGACAAAAGGTCTGCAGTTCAGCGGCGCTGAACAGACCTGGCTTACTAGGAAGTACGACGGGCGCAAGTGAAATGCGGCCCAAAACGTCTTCCCGGCCCAGGGTGAGTTCCGATAAATTATCAGCCTGTCCGGTTTGGACGGACTTGCTGTTGATATCCATCTCCGAAATCCGCGCCGTAGTCGCCTGGAGCATGTCATAGCGGGCATTGAAAGAGCTCACATTGGTGTTTGGGCCAAAGCTCACGGAAAGAATGCCCTGCGCCTTCCCCTGAAGCTCCGGACTATGGAAATGCCCGACATCTGCGTTCAGAAGTGGATCGTTCTCCACGTAGCATTCAAAACCATTCCTTTCGGCTAGCCGGCGCAGAAATTGAATATCCGTTCCACGTTGTATTGTTGTGACGTCCATATCTTGCCGAACCGGCTGGGTCTGGTCCACTTGCGGAGTAAAACCGTAATTTCCAAAAACTGCGGTGGCGATATCGCTGTCTGCCATATTTGGCCAGGCAACAACTTTCTCCTCCAAGTTCATCAGCACAGTGGCATCCATACCCACAATTTCGAGGGAAGACTGTCCTGGCTCGTTGTTGATACTGACCCGATTGGAGGTAACGTAGCCGCTTATCAGAGGCTCACTGGGACCGATTCCCACCTGAACTCGAATGGTGACGGGCGTCAACGGTTTAAAGCGATCATCCTGTAAAGTGGTCCAATCGCCTCGATCTGTCATCCCAAGAGCGATCCGTATTCGGAAAATATCCGCCATATCTCCGCCGTTTTCGACGTGTATTTCTTGGACGCCTTCCATGACCTCCGGGGAAGCTGGAGCGTCGTCGATAAGCAACGTGTAGGTAATGTCGGGCATCGACTCACCTCAGGACCGATGGAATCCGGATTCGCTTACCTATCTCAGCGACCAGCTCATCCGGTAGCATGGCTTTATTGGCGTCACAGATACGCCAGAAGAGCTCGGGATCTCGAAGATACTGATGGGCAATCAAGTCCAAGCGATCACCTTGAACGACGGTATGCTGCTGTGTGGCCGGCACGTCGGGGATGAAGCGGATGCGCTTATACGTGACCTCCTTGCCCTTGGCGTCAGTGATTTTTGCGGTTGCCATACTTTCGTAGCGGCTTCCTTTGAAAAACATGGGGCCTCCGGTTAGATGGGCAGCATACCAATAATTTGCTCGACGTTATTTGCTATATTGAGCCGTGCCATAATCTCCTTCTGAGTCTGTGTGGCCATATAGGCCCCATATCCGATACTGTCAGCCTTGAGATCCACATAACTCATCACTTTCATTCCAAGCCTGACTTCTCCCCGGATGGGATTCAGCTGCTGGTCAAATGCCTGTTCCGTTACGGAGAAACTTGTCAGTCGCACTGGAAGGACCCGGCTGGGGCCCCATACAAAGAGAACCAATGGTACATCTATTGAAGAGAGCTGAGCAGAACCCGCAGCGGCTAAGGCGCTGAGCTGAATGAACTGGTCAGCGGGCGGGTACATCAAGAGCTCAAGAGCAGCCAGAACAGGATGAATGCCCCTTGCTACGGCGAACGGATGCAGTTGGGGTTCCGCTAATTGGTCTGCTGCATCTATCGTCACAGTAATGTCGATCGTTTCAACGGGCGGTCCCGAAGTTCTGTAGGTCTCACTCCTCGCCTTACCGACGTCTTTTACCTCTGCTATCTCCACACGATGAGATAATGATCGGCTCAGCTGCTCCGGGTTATACTGAAAGACGATAATATTCGGCACAGCTGCAATGAACTGGGACTCATATGCTACTAACGCACCTTTCAGGAACTTGGGACTGCGAGTGAATCCTGTTGGCATATCTCATCCTCCGTGTTCGGTAACCTCGGGTGACCGCCGAGGTCTTCAATCCGTTGCGACTTCACGCGACCTATTTACCCTGTAGAACTTGGGTAAATAATTGTCTCAAAATAATCCGCTCGCCGGCTTCACGCTTGAGCAATACCTCATATCTTCCATTCCTGGCCAAGGCTATGTAGGTCCCTCGAGGCTCCAGCAATGACAACATTTGTTGGTCGGGAGGCGATTCCAGGTTGATAACATCGCGATACAGACAGTGCTCAAACAACTGTTGGAGTCGACCAAGTGTAAGATGATCATGCGTTTGCTCGAAGTATAGAGCCAACTGATCCATTAATATCTGTTCAAATGCCGCATCCCCCAGCCTTGCGTAGTCGTCTCTCGTTGCGTACCGCTGCACGGAGAAATCTAGACTTACACCCTCTACAGCCTTTATGTGAGGTACATGTGGCGGTAGTGGGTCACTCACCACTGCAAAAACGCCAACCTGCTTTGCGATACTTTGCGCCCGCTGATATGCAGTAAAGTAGTCCTTCTTATCATTCAATATCGCCTTCAGTATGGCAGAGGGTTCACCCCAACCCAAAAAAGTCCCACCGATATTTTCCCTGGTCCCCACAAAAACGATTGCCTTTGGTGTACCTGCTCTTACCGCTCCTGCGCTCAAGGCCAATAGGCGAGTCACCCACCACGAATTTCCCTCCTTAATATCGATTCGGGCAATCTCGTTCTGTGTAGCTTTTTCGAGGGCCTTGGTTATCTGCATCGCAGACGAATCGGTTACGAGTTCCCCTTCAACCCCGATATTATCCGGCAGTCCGGTTACCTCCCCCGCGACTTCCGCTTGAC
>DUEW01000201.1 GCA_011174845.1 Anaerolineae bacterium
CAGATCAGTGGGGAGCTGCAGCTGACCCATGGTGTATGGCTTGAACACGGCATGTGGGCTTTTCTTCTTTTTCATGTCCCCCATTCTAGTGATTTCTTCTTTAAACGCGAATGGGGCTGCCCTTTTGGGACAGCCCCTTATCTTTTCCCGCCAACCGTAAGCCAGCATCTTCTGAATCGTTAGAATGTGGATTTATTTCTAGATCGAAGTTCATATACCTTTATCGGAGATCAAGTGCTTTACAACTGCAGTGTCATAAGTCCTTCGGTAACTCTTCAGCTTCGCTCAGGATACCCTCGCGGCGACCGATCGGCTGATCTCGCGCCGAAACCCGAAGAAAGAGATCCTGTCGATATTGGAGGGGCGGTTCGCGAACCGCCCCTATGTTAATTATTTCATCGACTACGGGATACGAATCCTCGACCCTGCTTCTGACTTGCCCTACATCTAGCCAAGGAGTGCGTACGCATACCTTAGGCAACTCAAAATATCGCCCTTTCACGTAACTAGGATGGGCCACGGTCCGGAGGTGGGGGAAGGAGCACTTCTATATTAACGTTCAAGGGAGGTAAGACACGATCATTCCGATGTGTACACGAAATCGGGGAAATCCCTTATTTTGGAAGGACTAACGGATTTCGAGCACCTTCATTTGGATCTTTCCCCCAGGTGTTTCTGCGGTGACCGTGTCACCGACGCGTGATTCCAGCAGAGCCTTGCCAATGGGGGATTCGTGAGAGATTTTTCCCTGCCGTGGATCGGCTTCCTTCATCCCCACCATATGAAAAACCCTTTCTTCTCGATCGTCCATGATCACCATTACTGTGCAACCAATCCTCACATGATCGCATGGCTCGCTGTTATCAACGATGATGGCGTCACGCAGCAGGGTTTCTAATTCCAGGATTCGACCCTCGAGGAAGGCTTGCTCTTCTTTCGCTGCGATATAATCGGCATTCTCCGTTAGATCGCCTTGCTGGATCGCGAATCGAAGGCGTTGGGCAAGTTCTACCCGGCGTGGACCTTCCAACTCTTTCAGTTCATTTCTAAGTTTGGTGGCCGCCTCGGGGGTTAGGTAATATTCGTTTTCATTCATAGCGTCATTGAGTGTGTCCTTAATGTGCGTAAGTCTAACTGAAGGGTTACGAGACTGTCAATGAATCCTTTTGACACCTAAAGAGGATTATCGCATAATCCTCATTATTCCCATCGCAAAGGAAGGAGGTACCCAATGGCATATCCTTTTCCAAGCGAAGAGTATGTGCAGGCGGTCATGAATGTTCTTAACAATGACCAGCAGTATGCTGAAGTGGCCAAGAACTGGGAGGGAGACTTATTATTTGTTATTGAACCAGATAAAGGTGCGGAGAGTACGGACCTGCCCATGACTCTATATTTCAATCTCTGGCACGGAAAATGTCGCGAGGTGAGGGTTATCGATCCCGAGGTAGAAGAAGTGCCCGACGTAGCTTTCACCTTGATAGCTCCCCAAGCGAATTACCTTCGTGTTTTAAGAGGTGAACTTGACCCGATGCAGGCGATGATCACACGCCGTTTGAAGGTCGAGGGAAGCATGGCTTATATGCTGCGAAATGTACCGACAGTTTTACATTTCGTCCGTTGTTGTAGCTCGGTGGAGATCGAAATCGAGGAATGAATTCTCGACATGGCCATGTGAAGTCCGATTGTACATAGTCAAAAATCAAAACGACGACACTTCACGAGCGTGAATGATCGAGCCGTGCTCCAATTTGTCCCATGTATCGCGAATGGTTCTCAGGGTGATCGACGAGGACAGAGTTATTATCGAAAGGCAGGCCACTGAATGACCGATCAGACTCATCCAACCAATCCAAGCGAAGAAGCCTATGATTTCGTTGTAATCGGATCAGGGTTCGGTGGTAGCGTTTCTGCGATGCGTTTAACGGAGAAAGGGTATCGTGTCTTGGTTCTCGAGCGTGGGAAGCGATTCCGTGATGAAGATTATGCGCGGACCAATTGGAATATCTGGAAGTATTTATGGCTGCCTGCACTACGATGTTTTGGAATTCAGCAACTGAGTCTTTTCCGTGGTTTCTTCCTTTTTGGATCAAGCGGGGTGGGGGGTGGAAGTTTGGTTTACGCTGCCGTCCTTATGGAACCGGAGGAGAGCTTTTACGAGGCGCCTACTTGGAGCCACTTGGCTGATTGGAAGAACGTTTTAAGCCCACATTATCAGACCGCGCGAAAAATGCTTGGGGTTGTTACGAATCCACGCTTGTGGCCTGCGGATGAAGCGCTTAAAGAGATCGCCGAGGAGCTGGGTTGGGGAGATACCTTCAAGCCAACCGAAGTAGGTTATTTTTTCGGAGAATCTAGCGAAGAAGTGCCCGATCCTTATTTCGGTGGGGAGGGTCCACCGCGGGTAGGTTGTATTCATTGTGGTGCATGCATGGTGGGCTGCCGATACAATGCCAAAAATAGTCTAGATAAGAACTACCTTTATTTTGCAGAGAAATGGGGCGCAGAAGTACGATCTGAGGTCGAGGCATACGACATACGACCCCTGATTACCGAACAGCCCGATGGCGCACGATATGAAATCCACTACCGCTCCTCAACGGCTTGGCTCTATAAGCCCATGAAATCTGTACGAGCGAAAAATGTGATCGTAGCAGCCGGAGCCTTAGGAACTCTGAAACTCCTTTTACATTGTCGTGATATAAGTCAATCTCTCTCCAAGCTGTCGAAGAGATTGGGTGAGGTTGTGCGAACGAACAGCGAATCCTTTCTCGGCGGATTTACACATGAGGACAGAGATGATCATTCTAAAGGTTTAGCTATTACCTCTATCTTCAATGCTGATGCTATGACACACGTCGAACCCGTACGATTTTCCGATGGCTCATCGATGATGTATCGTTTCTTGGCAACTCCATTTATCGAGGTCGGGGGGGGATTCCTGGTTAGACTTTGGAAAACCATTCTCTCTTCTTTGCGACGACCGATGGACTTGATCCGAAGTAAGCTCGTCCCCGGGTTGGCGCGACGCGGTGTTGGATTGATGTTTATGCAGGCTGAGGATAATCTAATGCGTTTGAAACTGGGGCGTGGTCTCTTCACGCTTTTTCGTCGTGGCTTGGTCGCAGAGCATGATGTCAAGAAAACGATCCCCGTTGATTTAAGACTTGGAAATCGAATAACCCAGATGTTCGCGGAGAAGATCGGTGGTAGACCTTTTGGGTCATTTCCATCTAGCCTGCTTAATTTACCCATGACGGCCCATTTGATAGGTGGATGCCTCTTTGGGCGCGATTCATCCGAGGGGGTTATTGATTTGAATTGTGAGGTGATTAACTATCCTGGGCTATATATCATCGACGGTTCGATTGTGCCGGCTAACCCCGGTGTAAATCCGAGCTTAACGATCACGGCTTTAGCAGAATACGCAATGAGCCGTATGCCAGTGAAGGAGGGAGCACAGCAACGCCCGCAGCTGGAAATGAATTAAGCCATTCGGCAAGAAGCTTGCTCCTGCGAGGATCAAAGGTGCAGGATCGGAAATCATCAAAAAGAAGCTTCATAGTAACAAGGACAGATGATGAAGGCTTATACTTTTCGTGTTTTACAGATTGATTTAAGCTCAGGGGACAGCAAGCTGCGGTTGATTCCAACGGAGGATATGAGAGCCTATCTGGGAGGATCCAATCTCGGTGCTCGTATCCTTCATCCGCATCTGACACGTGATTTAGATCCCCTTAGTCCTGACGCACCTCTGCTATTTCTCACTGGACCGCTCACTGGAACTACGGGTCCCGCTGTCGGGCGATATGTGGTATGCGCAAAATCTCCGGCCACTCATTTGTGGGGGGAGTCGAATGTGGGAGGGTATTTCGGTCCAGAACTTCGGCAAACCGGATACGATGGGTTATTCATCACCGGTGCTGCGGATGAGCCGGTCTACCTGAATATCCAAGATGGGGAGGTGGAGCTGCGATCTGCAAACCATCTCTGGCAGGAGTGCGACACCTACGAAACACAGGAGAAGATCAAGGACGAGCTCGGTGATCGTCTCACACGGATCGCCTGCATCGGTCAGGCGGGGGAAAACCTACTCCAGATCGCGGGGATCCTCTGCGATCATGGTAGAGTTGCAGGCCGTACTGGCATGGGAGCCGTGATGGGCTCGAAGCGCTTGAAGGCCGTGGCAGTACGAGGAAATGGACCCATTCCAATCACCCGCCCCGAGGAGTTTAAAAGAG
>DUEW01000202.1 GCA_011174845.1 Anaerolineae bacterium
ACCTGGTCCCATACCGAACCCAGAAGTTAAGCCCGCCAGCGCCGATGGTACTCGGCTGGAGACGGCCCGGGAGAGTAGGCCATTGCCAAGGGGCTTTTTTGTTTTAAAGAGATTAGGTACTTTGGCACCCGGGCGCTGGGGAACTTGGATGTAGGGGTCGGTCATCTTCTAATCGAAGATCAAAAGGGATAAGGGATCAGAGATTAGGCACCCTTGTACTGGGCACTTAGGTACGTGGATGTAGGGTCGGTCATCTTCTAATCGAAGGTCAAAAGGGATCAGGGATTAGGTACCTGAGCACCTGGGCGCTTGGTCACCAGGAGCTTGAGTTTTGTAGCTTACGGCTTGTACCTTGTGGCATGCGTCTTGTGGCATACATCTTGAAGCTTGTAGCTTGTGGCTTGCGACTTGGGATCAGGGATTAGGTGCCTTGGCACCTGGTCAATACGCCACTTGCTATTGCTCCCTCTCGTCCCTCTAGCGCCAGTGGACGATTTGATGCAAAATATGCCCTTTCTACGGGAGCAAGGTACCATAGATTGTGGGTGCGGAACGACATAGGCTAGTGGAGTACGTGGGCTAATCTTCTGAAAACCTAAGAAATGAATCACTTGGGATAAGGAGAGAAAAGATGAAGAAAAGGGGATTTTTGCACGTTTTAACCTTAGTCCTAATTGCCATGCTCCTGATGCTGGCAACCTCCGCTTGCGGAGGCGATCAACCCCCTCCCGATACCCCTGAAGCACTGCCAGCGAGTGGGAAGGGAGGTGAAATTGGGAAAGGTGACGAAACGGAAGAGCCTGAGAGACCTCAAGCTGTATCGTCACTAGATAAGGTGAAGACGGCGACGATCCAGATCGAAGCTCAAGGCACCTTCATTGATCCTGATTTCGGCCTCTTGGCAAATGTGGCCGGGCGCGGTTCTGGTTTCATCTTCGACACATCGGGCCTTGCTATCACCAACAACCACGTTGTGGCAGGCGCTGCCTTGCTAAAAGTCTGGGTAGGCGGTGAGCGTGACCCAGTAAACGCGAGAGTCCTAGGTGTATCGGAGTGTTTTGATCTCGCCGTGATTAAGATCGAAGGCGACGATTTTCCATATTTGGAGTGGCATGAGGGAGATATCGATGTCGGGCTCGACGTCTATACCGCCGGCTTCCCGCTTGGCGATCCTGAGTTCACATTGACGAGAGGCATCGTCTCCAAGGCACAGGCAGATGGTGAATCGACCTGGTCGTCCATCGATTATGTGCTTGAACATGACGCCACAATCAACCCTGGGAACTCAGGAGGTCCGTTGGTCGATGGAGAGGGTCGGGTGGTGGGGATCAATTATGCCGGGATTTGGGACGCTAATCAGTTCTTTGCGATCTCACGTGACCAGGCAGAACAGATCATCGACAAGCTTAGTGAAGGCGATGATATACACACCATAGGGATCAACGCTGTGGCCGTCTCAAACTCCAGCGGTACCATAACCGGTATATGGGTTTCTTCTGTTGTTTCGGGATCACCCGCGGATGACGCGGGTATCCAACCTGGCGACATCATAACCAACATGGAAGGGCTCACCTTGGCCATGGATGGAACGATGGCCGATTATTGTGACATCCTTCGGACGCATGGCCAAGAGAGCACCTTAAGCATCGAAGTCTTACGCTATAGCTCTGGGGACATACTGGCCGGGCAGATCAACGGACGCCAGCTAGCAGTTGTCTCATCTGGAGGGGGTCCCCCTGGAGGGGGCATACCATCCGGTGGTGTTGGTTACGGTAGTTATGTGACCGTTCAGGACAATTCTGGTGCGCTCATGGTTGATGTGCCACAAGAATGGTCAGATGTGGATGGAAGCGATTGGTACTATGACGATGTGGTTTATACCCTTTCTATCTGGGCAGCGCCGGATCTTAATGCTTTCACTGATACCTGGACCGCCCCAGGGATGAAATTTGATGTATTTGATGATGTGACTTATTTTGGTGGGCGCGATGGCCTTCTTCAGAACAGGATGGATTGGCTCAGCGATTCATGTTCCTTTGAAGGTCTATACAATTACTCAGACCCCCTCTATATCGGTCAATATGCGATCTACAACAACTGTGGTGGATCTGGGGGAGCGTCTTACGTAACGCTCGCGGCTGTGCCACTCGATTCACCCAGCGCGTACTTGATCTTGGTTGAGGTGCAGATCGTGTCCGATCCAGATTGGGACGCGTTTCAAAAAATCACGGATACCTTTTATGTTGACAGCTCTCTGATTGGCGTTTCAGTTCCGTCGGGTGGGGATTATATGATGGTCACCGATGACTATGGTGCTCTCGAACTTGAGATTCCGAACTGGTGGACCGATGTCGATGGCTCCGCCTGGGTCTATGATGGCGATGTCGTAGGTGCGTCGATTTGGGCCGCACCGGATCTCGACGGCTTTGTAAACACATGGGACACACCGGGCGTGATGTTTGATGTCTCCGATGATATCGCGGATTGGGTGGGTTATGTTGAGCTTCTCGATTTACGACGTCAAGAGATGCTTGATTATTGTGAACTTGATGGTCGTTATGACTACGAAGATGCGTTGTATCGTGGGAAGTACGACCTGTTCCATAAATGTGGTGGGGCGGGAGGCCCCTGGTACATGGTACTTTCAGCCGTCTCGCAATACGACCAGTTCTCCTACCTGATCTTGGTTGAAGCCCAGGTCATTACTGATGAGGATTGGGATCACGCCCAGCATGTTCTGGACACCTTTATCGTTGTGGGTGAACTACCGTAGCTCTTAGCGACTAAACTTTGTCGATCCAAGAGCAAATTAATCAATCACGCCCGGAAGGGCGTGATTTTATTTCCCTTGATCCAGAAAAATACATTGTCTGCTTTTTCTTTTCATGAGACGTTCCCCTTTCATCGCTTCAAGGACCTGTAATCACTCGATCATAGACAGGCGATGAGTGAGTCTTTCTAACGTTTTCTATTGAATCTACATCGTAGGAACGAGTTTCGTTGTCGCCCAACGTTGATCATCGAGAGGTAGTGCATCCCTCGTATCTTCAAGGTGCGAAAACGTTTTTACGATCTCCTTCTCTTGCCAACCAAACAGCTTGCGAACATCTTTAAGCGTTAGGGCTCCCACCGAGTTTAAATATAATCTCAGGAGATGAGATCGTGCCTCTTGGGTCTTAATGCCTTTCGCATGCATATAAACTTCTGGGAGCCAGCGGTCGAACAGTTCATAAACGAAGGCATAGCGCCATGAACCAGCTTGGGCGACACCAATCGGCACAACCCACAAACCGCGCTGCAATTCGGTGAGCGCTCTGAGGAAACGAGATTTCGAAGAGCTAGCGCTCATGTGCGCTAACCGACGCAATTCAATCGTGTGCTGAGCACCATCGTTGAGGAGGACATCAGCCAGCACGCGCGCTTCTCGTGTCAGTTGCCCCTCCTCGTACGCCATTCGATAGTCGTCCAATTCTGCGACACGCTTGGAAAGGACGTAGAAGTATGGGAGAGTTTGAAGGCTTACCAAAGTAGCCTTTCCCCGCAGCAATTTTCCATAGTACCAGCAGCGTTTGTCCAGAAACTCATCCTTCCAACCCCACGTGATGTGACCAGGATCGTCATGTTCTGCAGCGACAGGGCGATCACCTGCTGTAGCCGTCCACAAACTTGGCAAGTCAATCCCACGGATAGGCCAAAAGAAGATAAATCCCCGTTCCTTTAAGTAGGCTAGGGCATCTTCTTTGTTCGTCAATGCGGTACCGGGAAGAAAGCGGTAAGTTTGGGCGCGATAGGTTTGTAGCTTCTCGTCATCTAGGTGAGTCATGGGAACTCTTCGTTTCTGGGCCTAAGTTTAATGGCCGGAGAAGAGGTGGTCAATGGAATCTTCAACAGATAGGTTGTTCGTTTATTTTAATTCTGAGCGGATATTTTCGAGTAGCAGAATCTAGGTTGGGAGCATTTTTTGACCGATTATCATCCCGAGCGAAGCGAAAGAACTCTATGATGAAACCCTTTAAGTCGTCGATTCATAGGGATTCTCACCCTTCGGGTACGAAGTCGTCGCGCTTGACGGCGTTCAGGATGACATTCATTGAAGAAAGGACTTCACCTCAATATCTCATCCTGAGCGAATCGAAGGAGCGCTCCGTATGGGAGCTTCTAGGTTGATTTTTTGAAGGGATCAGCAAGGTGTTCCCGGGGTAAAACGATTTTCATGTCATCGCGGAAATGCCTTGCTTCCATGTAGGGGGCGCGCTATGATGGTGCTAACGTGGACGAAACAACCCTCATCCGTCAAGCTCAACGCGGGGACCTCGAGGCTTTCAATCGCCTCGTAATCGTTTATCAGACACAGGTTTACAACCTGGCTTATCGTTTGATGGGTGATCAAGCCTCCGCTGAAGATGCAACGCAGGAAGCGTTCATTTCCGCCTTCCGCGGTCTACGCGGCTATCGTGGCGGTTCCTTCAGGGCGTGGTTACTGAGAATTGTAAGGAATGCTTGCTACGATGAGTTTCGTCGTCGTCAGCGACGACCAGTGACCTCGCTCGAAGAGTTGAGTCCTTTCAATGGCGACACCACACCAGATAGCCTGGTTGAGCTGATCCATCAGGGTGAAGGGCCCGAGACGGCTGCAGAAGATGCAGAACTGAGACGGGCGATCGAAGATTGTCTCAATAGGCTACCGCTCGATTTTCGAACGATCGCGGTGCTTGTTGATCTCCAAGGTTATGATTATCGAGAGGCAGCGATGGTGATCGGAAAGCCGCTGGGTACGGTCAAGAGCCGATTAGCTCGCGCTCGAGCAAGGCTTCGCGATTGTCTACAAGCCTATCGGGAACTTTTACCGATCGCTTTTCGTCTAGAGGATGAGACGAGAAAATGACCAAAGGGAGACAAATAACAAGCCGTGACCTAGAACGGCTATCCGCTTATTTGGATGGAGCCTTATCCGCGAAGGAAGCTTCTAGCCTCGAGGCGCGTCTGCGCGAAGATCCGATTTTGCAGCAAGCGCTCCTCGAACTCAAAGAGACGGCTCGCCTTGTGGCTTCGTTGTCTGAGGTGCCGCTTCCCCGCAATTTCACCTTAACACCGGAGATGGCTGGTATTCGAGAACGGCCTCGGGTGTACCCGGGTATGCGATTGGCAACCGCGTTGGCCACTTTTGCCTTCTTGTTGGTAGTCGGTGTCGATGCGATCTCGAACTTTGCGCTAAAGGGCGCGCTGGTTCCACTGGCGAAAGAACAGGTTGCGATGGAAGCCCCTGGTCCCGCAGAGAATGCTATCGTGACGAAAGAGGTGTCGGCTGAAGAGCTTGATTTGGAGGAACCCAAACTGGCCCAGGTCGAGCAGGAAGAGGTCATCGAGTCGGAACCATTAGCACTTCCTGGGGGGATGGAGGGCGAGTTGGATCGTATGGAGCCGACACGCATGCTTGGTATTACAGCGGAAACAGAACGTTTCGCCGCCGACGAAGAGACGACTGGCGGACCTGAACTGCTCGGCACACCGACACCCGTAACGAGCGGTACAGCCCCAGCAGAAGAGGCAGAGGAAGCTGGAGCGCCCGAATTTGAACCAACCCCGACCTTCGGGGTACAACCCACTCCACTCCCCATGCTAACAGCAACCTCTCCCCCTACTAGGATCGCCGTCCAACCTGAACCGATGCCGATTCTGCGTTTAACGGAGTTCGGATTAGGCGCGTTGGCCATCATACTTGCTGGACTCACCCTTTGGATCTCCCGAAAAGATCGATGACCGACCCTGAGCCGATATATTTCTGCCAGGTTTGCGGTGCCCGCCTCGAGCGACGGGAAGCCTTTGGACGCTTACGTCCTATTTGTCCGAGTTGTGGTTGGGTGCACTTCAAGGATCCCAAAGTCGCAGCTGCAGTTCTGGTGGAGCAGGATGGACGTGTTCTGCTTGTACGCCGGATTAATGTTCCAGAACAGGGCAAATGGACATTGCCGGCCGGGTTTGTTGATGCGGATGAGGATCCTGAGCAGGCGGCAGTTCGTGAGTGTTTGGAAGAGACAGGCTTACATGTGCGTATCACAGGTCTATTGGATGTTATCTACGGTCTTGAGCATCCTCGCGGGGCGAGCATTGTGATCCTCTACAGAGGAGAAGTGCTTGGCGGAAGTTTATCCCCAAAGGATGATGCTGACGCGGTTGGATTCTTCGAACCTGATGAGTTACCCCCTCTCGCATTTGAGGCGACGCGAAAAGCTACACGATATTTGCGTTCCAATTCGTGAAAGAATAAATATTCTTCGATTTATCAAGAGACCAAGTGTAGGTTTCTTGTGTTTATAGGAAAGGAAAAAATCGTATAGGGGCGGGGTTCCCCCGCCCCAGTACTATTTTTTTTGACGATAGATGGTGTAGACCGTTTGGGTTAGTTTCGATGAGTGATATTGGGGGTTTGGTCAAGGGAAGTAAGTTAACTATAATACTTTAGGGGTTTTAATCACACATAACTTTTCCTCATCTGGCTATGCTAGCTGATAGAATCGTCTCTGATCATGTAAGAAAGCAACTAGCTATCAGAGCGGTGACAAGCGCAGGAATTGACGAAGGGAATCATACTGAGATGCGTTTTGATGTCTTCACCCTTTTACCAGAAGTCATGCATGCTTATTTGCTATCGAGCGTCATCGGAAAAGCTCGCGAGTCAGGCATCATCGAGGTCAAATTACACAACATTCGTGACTACACTCTAGATCGTCATCACACGACAGATGATGAGCCTTATGGTGGTGGTGGTGGGATGGTGATGAAGCCTGAACCGATTTTTGCCGCGGTCGAATCAGTGCTCGGGGAGGAGATACATACGACCCCAATTCTCCTGCTCACGCCGCAAGGTAAGACATTCCATCAAGAGGTGGCCCACGAACTTGCCAAGCATGACCGGCTGGCCTTAATCTGTGGACGTTATGAGGGCGTCGATGAGCGAGTTCGCCAGTATTTAGCGACCGACGAGGTTTCTGTGGGAGATTATGTACTGACGGGTGGGGAATTACCGGCCATGATCGTCATCGATACCGTCGCGCGGCTACATCCTGGCGTGCTTGGCGACATGGAAGCAACGCAGAAGGACTCCTATTCCAGTGGACTTCTCGAACACCCTCATTACACTCGCCCGGCTTCCTTCCGTGGATGGGAGGTTCCAGAGGTGTTGCTTTCAGGGGATCATGCTCGTATCGCATCCTGGCGGCGCGAGCAGTCCTTACTACGGACTTTACTACGACGACCTGAGTTGCTTGAACAGGCCGAGCTCGATGAGGCGGACAGACAAATTTTGGATAGGATGACAGAGTAAAATCAACACTAGCATGATGATCTTTCTTGACGAGAAAGAGGAATGTTCTATGCGAATTATCTATTTTCACCTTCGGTCATTCCCCATCGTTTTTATCTTGATCAGTATCGTACTTGTCGGTTGTAGTGTGCCAAGCGAGGTCGATGTCCCTTTGACACTGGTTCCTACAATCGCATCAACGCCGACAGAGATCGCACCGACGCCTGAGCCTCCACCACCGAAGACGCTCATCGTTTGTCTCAATCAGGAACCTGAATCGCTCTTTCTCTATAGTGATGCTTACTTGTATGGAGATGCCCGTCGCGAGGCGACCGCCATCCTACAAGCGATTTATGACGGCCCCTTTGATATCTACGATTATGAGATCCAACCGGTCATATTGGAAAGGATCCCCGATTTGAATAACGGCGAGGACGTTATGTTGGAGGAGGCCAACCTGCGGGAAGGTGATGTATACCTGAACCCAGAGACGCTTTTGCCAGAGGTTCTAGCGATAGGTAAGCCTTACCTCCCTAGTGGTTGTCAAGAAACGGAATGCATCGAGAACTACCAGGGAGGAGAGGTCACTGGCGACCGAATGGTGGTTGATTTTCACTTGTTACCTGGTTTGATGTGGTCGGATGGCGAACCGTTGACGGCGGTTGATTCGGTCTTTTCTTTTGAGCTCGATCGACAATTCGATACGACGACGAAATATCTGGTGGATCGGACCTATGACTATCAAGCACTCGACGAATTAACTGTTCGCTGGATAGGACTTCCGGGTTTCTTCGACAAAGAATACATGATGAATTTCTGGTCCCCTCTACCAAGACATATTCTCAGAAACTACTCGATACCAGAAATGCTTAATGTTGAGGAATCTGCCCGACGACCGATCGGCTGGGGTCCCTATGTTATCCAGGAGTGGCGAGCAGGGGAGCAGATTCTCATGCAGGCAAATCCCCAATACTTCCGTTCCTCGGAAGGCCTACCGAAATTTGATTTTCTCATCTATCGATTTATAGGCGATGATGTGAATTCGGCCGTACAGCAGTTGTTGACGGGGGAATGCGATCTGCTGGATGAGTCTCTCCTCCCTGATGAAGCGCTTCCGGCCTTGCTTGAGCTGCAAGAGGCTGGGAGGCTAAGATTGGCTTGGTCACCAAGTGCCGAGATGGAACGATTCGATTTCAATATCGCTCCGGTTGGAGGATCAGATGAGCAAGCCTTTTTTGCTGATGCTCGCACACGGCAGGCGCTCGTCAGTTGTATAGACCGTCAGAGAATCATCGAAGATATCCTTTTCGGCTTGAGCGTTGTGCCTGATACCTACGTCTCCCCCTTACACCCTGATCACCACGACGCTTTGGAACCGATCCCGTATGATGTCCAAATGGCAACAACGTCTCTGGAGGACATCGGCTGGGTCGATGATGATGGTGCACCGGATACCCCACGGGTCGCCTTGGGTGTGCCCGGCATCTATGACGGGACCCCCTTATCCTTCATGTATCTCACAAGCGATGAATATTTTCGCCGAGCGGTGGTTGAACAACTTGAGCAGGATTGGTCCAACTGTGGTGTAGAGATGGAGGTGGTGTTCGAGGACCCCCAAAGCATCACCGCCGCATGGCCTGAAGGTCTTGCTTTCGGTCGGAGTTTTGAGGTGGTGGGCTGGTCCTGGCCAGACTGGATCACACCTCTCTGTGAAATGTTCGCTGGACGTGAGATCCCCTCCAACGAAAATCCTTTTGGCAGTAACGCGAGCGGATTCGATGACCCAGAATATAACCAGGCATGCGATGTGATGTTGCTTGGACTTCCTGGGAGCGAGGCGTATTATCAAGCCGTGCGTAAAACCCAGGAAATCTTCAGCGCTGAGGTTCCTTCCCTTCCGCTTTATCTCAAGCCACGTGTAGTGGCTCATGTAAACGAAATGTGCGGTGTTAAGGTTGACCCATTGGCGTTCAGTGTTTTATGGGCACTAGAGGGCTATGATGTAGGCGAAGAATGTGAGAAATAACCGGTAAAATCCATTGAACCATTTTCACCATTCACTGGTATATTAAGGATAGGAGGAGAAGGCTTAAGTGCGCCAACTCCAAGATAATCAATTAATTTGTCTGCTTCAGGGTGGAGACCTTGAGGCGCTTGGTGTTCTGTATGACCGGCATCGTCAGATGGTTTATCGTACCGCGCTCGCGATCACCGGTGACCCGGACGTAGCAGCCGATCTATTACAGGACGTTTTCTTACGTCTGAATCGATTTGTTCACCGAATCGACACTGAGCGTCCCCTCACGCCCTGGCTATATCGTGTAACGGCTAATCTCGCTTACTCATGGATGAAACGTCGCAACCGCCTGACCCGCTGTTTGAAGGAGATGGCGGAGTGGTTATCAAGGGAACGACGGGTCACCCCTGATCACCTAGCTGAACAGGATGAAGAATTCCGTTGGGTACAGCGTGCGGTTGCCTCTCTGCCCATCACACAGCGCGTAGTGATTGTTCTGTACTATGTGAGCGATCTTTCCTTACAGGAAATCTCTGAAATCTTGGACATCCCGGTCGGTACGGTCAAGTCACGCTTGTTTTATGGTCGTCGGACTCTCAAGAAGCAATTGGGTTTGCAGCGGGAGATGTTGCCAGAGGTACGAGGTGTATTATGACTTCACATGATGACGTTGGTAGGGATCATTTTGACATATACCTTGGTGGTTGTTTAAAAGACTTCGTGGCACAACATCACTTACCCCCCTCCGGGAAAGCTGAATTACTAGAAGCGGCGTCCACATATTCATTGGATCGACGAAGGGGGGGCATCTATGGTTTGGTTTTCCTTCTGCTTCGACGGAGCCTTCAGGCGTTGTCCTACCTCATGTCAGGGCAGCCTGAGTTAGATCCATTACCGGGCAAGATGGCCATGGTATTTGTGAGCCAAGTATCCTTTACGTGAGAATGCCCTGGAATCACGAGACGAAACGATTCAACGAGGAAAGGTTACTTGATCAAACCGGTTGATCTGAGATGATCTGAAGGTGTTCTAAAATTTTGTGTATGACCTGTTCGTGGGATGACGCGGTGTAGTTAGTTTGTGAAGGTTTTGAGGAATAAGCCGGATTGGGGGTCGGTCGAAGAGATCCGTTCTGATTTTAATGGGTCTAGCTAGGCAATGAAAGAGGAGGTTGACTCCCCCATGCTTGAAGGCTATAATCTTACAACTCTCCAACCCACAGGAGCGTTTGTATTGTGGTGGTTTTCCCATTTTATCGATCTTAGTTTGACAACCCGATCTCTTTCTGCCTAGCGGAAAGGGTGATTTTTCTTTAAGACCAAGCTTAGAAGCTTGGAAAAATGACCAGGAAGGAGGTGAGGCTATCGGAGAATGCACACGATCATGAGCGAGGACGATCGTTCCTTAGCTTAAAACTTTCGAATAACGTAGATGAAGTAGGAGGAGAAAGATAATGTATTCCCGCTCAAAGTGGCTCGTAGTAGCCGGTTTGCTGGTAACTATCAGCATGATCCTGGCTGCGTGCGCGCCAAAGGAAGTTGTCAAGACAGTTGTCGTCCCTGGCGAAGAGGTGGTTGTCAAGGAGACCGTCATTGTGCCAGCTGAGGGTGAAGAGGAAGTTGTCGCCGGAGGCGAATGCTGTGACGTCTACCGGATCGGACTCTTCGAGGACCCAGTATCCTTGAACTACTGGAACTACCTCGGCCCGGGCAGCTCGGTCTGGACACAGTACGTGATAAGCGGTTCGGCACCGACCCTTTACACGCTCTCAGATCAGCGCTTCGACTTCGTGCCGTCCATAGCCAAGGATTTCGCTACAGTAGAGCAGGTGGGCGATGTCTGGGAAATCACAGTCGAGATGGCTGATAACGCAGTCTGGAGCGACGGTACGCCGATCACCGCTAACGACGTGGTTTTTACCCAGAACGCTTGTTCAGATTTAAAGCTGACCATCAACTGGCCCAATCAATGCTGGCCCAGCATCCATACAGCGACCGAGGCTGTAGATGACTACACAGTGAAGTTCACCTTCACAGAAGCACCCGGTCTCGGTACGTGGAATGCGGGTGTGGCGCTGGCGCCGATTCAGCCTCAGCACTTCTGGGCTGATGTGATTGCAGAATCCTACGCCTTCATCGATGGTGTGACCGAGCCAGAAGCGGACTGCACCGCTGAGGAACTCAGCGAGGCGGATCAGGCTGCGTGCGATGCTTATGCCGAAGCCTACGAGAACGCCCGCAAGAACCTTTATGAGGCCGATGCGGCTGGCCAGCCTTCGGCCGGCGGTTATGTCACGGAGAAGTGGGAGCTTGGTGCCTTCGCACAGCGCGTGGCGAACAACAACTACTTCTTCAAGGGCTCCAGGATCGTCGAGTATGATGATGGCACGTGGATGATAACCATGCCTGATGGCACCTCCTTCCAGGCTTATGGTGATGCCACCGGCAGTGAGACCCTGAATTTCATATCGGGTCCGTACGCCCCGAACATCATCTTCTCGATCTACGGCTCCCAGGATGCGGCCTTCTTGGCTCTGGCTGACGGAGAGGTTGACTACGTAATCAACCCCTTGGGTCTTGCGCGTGGTTTGCGCGAGCAGGCGGAGAGAGGCGAGGGCATCCTCAGCTACACCAACGCCGACTACGGCCTGTTCTACATCGCCTTCAACCTGCGCGAGTACCCGCAGTCGCTGTACGAATTCCGACAGGCTTTTGACATCATCATCGACAAGGAATTCGTGATCAACAACGTCCTGGCCGGCGTCGTCTTCCCGATGTACTCCACCATGCCTCCGGGTAATGGCTTCTGGTACAACCCAGATGTCCCCACGCCCTATGTCGGCCTGTCGCGTGAAGAGCGCGTAAACATGGCCATCGAGGTGCTGAAGGCAGGTGGTTGGTCCTGGACAGAGGAGCCTTATTGGGATGCTGATCTGGTGGATGTGGTACCTGGCGTAGGCATTACCATGCCGAACGGTGAGCTAATGCCTGAGCTTACCATCCTCGGTCCTGGACCGGCGTACGACCCAATCCGCGCCACCTTCAACCAGTGGATCTCCGAGTGGGCACGCGAGCTGGGTATGCCAGTGAAGTCCGAGTTGACCGGCTTCAACACCATCCTCGGACCGGTGTTCATCGATGCGGACTTCGACATGTATATCCTGGGTTGGAGCCTCGGTAACGTGGCTTTCCCGGATTACTTCGAAGCCTTCTGGCACAGCCGCAACGACACCGCCGTCTCCGGCAACTCCAACACGCCTGGCCTCAACAGCCCAGAGTACGATGCTATGGTTGACGAGTTCATGAGCACGGGTGATCTCGAACGGGCTCGGGAGTTGGTCTTTGAGATGCAGGTCTTCCTCGCTGATCAACGACCGTACATTCCGCTGTTCTACAAGCAGACAGTGGACCTGGCCCGCAACAATATCATCTTCCCGTACACTGAAACACTCGGTGGGCTCGAGTTTGCAGCTGGCTTCCAGACAGATGCACAACCGCTGTTCAAGTAACATCTGAATAGCGCTTCAGGACATCGTGTGTTACGACTTAGGGAGCGGGCAGGTTCCTGCCCGCTCCCTTATCCAAGTGAAGCTTTCGGTTGTGATATCCCCATTGGGTGAGTTTGTAAATCATTAAATCTATTTTTATTAGCACAACAGAAGCTACGAACAAAATTCTTAAACATCTTTTATCCGAGGAGGGAGTTGTATGTGGAGATTTCTTGGCCAGAGATTTTTACAAATGGTCATCACCCTCTTCCTTTTCCAGGCGGCGACCTACTTTCTTATCGACGCTCAGCCTGGCGATATCGCTGATTTGCTAACACTTGATCCCAACATTCCACCAAGTGAGCGCCAGCGTCTACGTGCTGAACTGGGATTGGACCGCCCCCCCGTTGAAAGATTTTTCAAATATATCGGCAACTTCTACCGAGGTGATATGGGCGTCTCCTTCCAGGAGTATCCCAAAAAGGTGATTGACATCATCCAAGAGCGGTTGCCGCGCACCTTGGTCTTATTCCTCTCTGCAAATCTTGTGTCCTTCTGGGTTGGTTTTGTCACAGGAAAAATCCTGGCATGGCGACGCGGGGGTTGGGTCGAATACGCATCAACCATAACCGGGGTAACCTTATACACGGTCTTCCTCCCCTGGTTCGGATTGATGATGATCTGGCTCTTTGCTGTTACGATAGATATTTTTCCTGCCGGTAAATTCCTCGATCCGATCGAATGGCTGACTGCTCCGGTCACCGCGAACGTGATTTTCATCCGGATGACAATCACCTCGCTGATCGCGCTTATTGCGGCTTTTATTGGAATCGTCATTTCTAATCGTCTTGAACCCAGGATCCGCCCCCGAGTACGTTTGGCCAGCTTTGTCATCCCATTGGCTGGTTTGCTCTATTATTGGCAGACGAGTGAGTTTGGTGCTTTAGCGTGGGACATCACCAGTCACCTCGTTCTCCCCGTCCTGACACTGACTCT
>DUEW01000203.1 GCA_011174845.1 Anaerolineae bacterium
AGCCACCATGTCGTACTCGCCAGCGGCGGTGGCTTCGAAGATGCCTTCCCAGGCGGCTTCGACGAAGACCGGTGTGCAGTTGAGGACTTCGCAAATGGCAGCGCAGGCGTCGTAGTCCCAACCCACGGGTTCGTTGGTGGCCTCATCGATGTAGTTGAAGGGTGGATAGGCATTCTCAACGGCAATGCGGACCTCTTGACCACCGAGGTCAAAGGTAACTTCTGCCTCGCCCCAGTACTTCTGGTAGAGGGCGTCGAGGGTTCCATCGTCGCGAAGCACTCCGAGGGCATAGTTGACCGCTTCCGTTAATTCGCTCCCAGGTGGGAAGACGAAGCCCAACTCCTCCGCGCCGGTGACCGGTTCTGGCAGGAGCATGATCTTGCCCGGATTTTTATTGACAAAGCCCTTGCCAGCTTCTTCGTCGATGATAACTGCGTCGACGTCACCTGAGAGAAGCGCCTGAACAGGCAGATCGAAGGTGTCGTAACTCAGGACGCGATCTTCACCGACCAGCTCGATGGCCTTTGCCTCGTTGGTGGTTCCGATCTGGGTTCCGACGAGGGCATCGCTGGCAACCAGGCTGTCTTGGTCGACGATATCAGGCTCGGGACTGCGGACAAGGATGTACTGGGCGATGACCATATAGGGGATCGAGAAGTCGACGATTTCGTCCCGCTCGGCGGTGATGGTAACGCCATCAGCCACCATGTCGTACTCGCCAGCGGCGGTGGCTTCGAAGATGCCTTCCCAGGCGGCTTCGACGAAGACCGGTGTGCAGTTGAGGACTTCGCAAATGGCAGCGCAGGCGTCGTAGTCCCAACCTACGGCTTCGTTGGTGTCTTCATCGATATAGTTGAAGGGTGGATAGGCGTTTTCAACCGCGATGCGGACATCTTGACCACCGAGATCTGGGATTACGGGAGCAACCTCTGTAGGTGCGGGTTTTTCCGTGGGCGGAGCCTCTTCTGTAGGCGTAGCTCCCCCACAAGCTCCTAGTAGTAAACTGGCTATGATCAACAGACTAAGGACTGAGATCTTTTTCATTTCTCCTCCTGCAATAGACATAGATTTTTAGGTTTCAGGTTGACTGTAGTTTCTATCAAACCTCCTTCCCAAATCAGTTACTTAATCTTTAGCTTAACTCAAAAAGGCGGATGTGTATGAGAGATTAGAAAACTTAGAATAGCCCCAGTCTAGCGGAAAAGCAAACCTATTATATACGTTAAATATACTCTACTAGAATCATCTTTGGAAAATACGGAACGAGATCACACGAATTGTTCTTATTGTAGGGATAATAATTGAGGAACTGAAAGATGTAAGTATCTTTTCGTCATGCTGATAGAATACGTGGCAGAAGAACGATAGAGTCATGATCGATGATGCTGTTCTTGGTTAGGCTCCCTACATTTTCCAAGTAATGTAGCCGCAGGCTTCAGTTTGTGTAGATGCTCAAAGCGCACCCAAAAGGGTGTGGCTACATTATATTCCATGCCAATGTAGCCGAAGGCTTCAGCCTGCGTATCCATATAAATCCTATAGGGATTATGATTTCTTCTAGTTTTACCACCAACCTTGAGAGGTAAAAGGAAAGATGAGGATCTCTGTTTCAGAAAGTCCATCATGTGCTATTCTGAAAATTTTTGGTTTCAGCTATTGGGGAGAGTAACCTACGGGTGAGGGGGAAGAAAATTTTGCGTAATCTTGATCGCGGCTAGAAGATTACCCTATAACAACATCTCGCCAAACAGTCGCCCCAGAAAAAAGGCTCCTACACCTGCAACGGCATACGGAGCATACCTCATCATTTGCTCGAGCGCCTTCTTATGCGTAACAGCACTTCCTATGAGGGATGCCACCATCCGCCAAAAACTGATTTTTATCAGATCCAACGTACGTAACAGTTGTTTTTCCATGATCATTTCGAAGTGCTTATCCGGAGGATATGACCGTTCTCATCAGATACAACCCGAACGATCCGGCTGATCTTCCTTCCTCCGGGCAACTCTGCCTTTCCCTTATAGGTTAGTGTATATCGCTGACACCCGTCCCTAGTTTGAGGTCCAGGTTGAACTTTCGGCTCTACGCCTTTCATCTCGGGAAACTGACGAGTAACCTGGCGATTTAGCTTAGTAATCGTTGAGCGGTTCATGGCCACTGCCTATCCAATGCTCACCCTTTTGCGTAGAAAAGCAGGTAGATCCAAATTATCCATATCGAGAGAGGGCCCATCTGTTTCTTGTGAACGATCGATGTTCACTCGAGGAGCCATTGTTCGAATGGGTCTGGCACCGATGCCGGTGATGATCAGGATCACTTGGGCTCGTCCGGTCATGACTTCCTCCGACGTCGCTCCAAGGATGAGATCCGTATCCGGTGCGAGGGATTCGCGCAATTCTTCGACCGCTTCGCCGATCTCGTGTAGTGTAAGATCTTCTCCGCCAGTATAGTGTACCAGGACCCCGGAAGCTTCTTCTAAGCTATCTACCTCGAGTAAGGGGTGATGCAGGGCTTGATGGATGGCGGCCTTGGTTTTTTCTGGACCTTCACCTAGGCCAATGGACATGAAGGCTCCACCACCATTCATCATCAATTGTCGGATGTGAGAGAAGTCGACGTTAATCAGTCCTGGTCTGGTAATTAACTCCGCGATTCCTTGCACGCCTTGTCGCAGAACATCATCCGCCAACCGAAACGCGATCTCGAGACTGAGATCCTGGGGAACGATCTGAAGGAGGCGATCATTAGGAACCGTGATCAAGGTATGCGTATAGGGTTGTAGCTTCTTGACACCTTCCAGAGCGGCCTGCGCTCGTCGGGTCATTTCAAACGCGAAAGGTAGCGTGACCACTGCTATCACGACAGCTCCTAGTTCTCGAGCGATTTCGGCCGCGATCGGAGCGGCACCTGTTCCTGTTCCGCCCCCCATACCTGCCGTGATAAAGACCATATCCGCTTGCTTTAACGCATTGAAGATCTCGCGACTGCTCTCCATCGCTGCCGCAGCGCCAATTTGAGGATCACCGCCCGCGCCCAAACCTCGTGTAACGCGCGGTCCAAGTTGTATCTGACACGGTGCAAGACTTGAAACAAGAGCCTGACGATCTGTGTTTGCAGCGATGAAGTCCACCCCAGGTAAGCCGAATTCGATCATGCGGTTTACGGCATTTGAGCCTCCACCTCCAAGACCTAACACTTTAATCCTGACACGACCGATTTTGCTGTCTTCGATATTAGGGGTGGGATGAGATTTGAGCGCTGATTGGGCGATCTCATGCATTGGGATCTCCTGGGTTTAATATTTCTGGGATTGGTTGATCAGTATCTACTTTCGGACCATTCTTGGTTAAGAATTCTTGAGCAGCTGTGCCCGTGAACCTTCTCACATTGCAGCCTGACGCGCGCAGCTCTTGCTCTACTTTCTGTGGAATAACTTGCTCGTCTCCAAATAACGTGACCCTCTCCGCGAGGCGTGCTTCTCGCGGGGAGAAAGCAACCACGGGCTGAACGGCGAGGACGAAGGGACCGATAACTTCCCAATTCTGCGTGTATTGGGGGCTTGGGCGTGGTGGAAGCAGCACATAATGTTCTAGAGGTTTCTCCTCTTGAGACGGCGCTTGTTTGGCCTCTGTATTTATCAAGCGCTGGATCATCGACACAACGGGCTTGGGTTGATCGACCGTTAGATACCAGGCGGCATCGTTATCTGCATGATCAGGGAACGAAGCGAGATGATAGAAAGCAAAATTAATGACCTCCGTGGGTACTTCATCACTGGATAAGGCACGGGCGATTGCGAGGTTTCTCTCCGCATGGGGATCAGGACCCAAGCCCTGTATCTCATCGGAGGGTATTTCTCCACCGGCGATGACGACCATCGGTAGTGCTTTCTGGATGACTTTCCTGGCAATATCCTTGTACCAGTCAAAAGCCCGGAATCCAATTTGATCCTCGCACTCAGGAGGTGTGTGGTAGGGGCGCGCTTCAGGCCATTGCGAGGGTCCACCCTTGCCCCAATCGATCGATTTGCCATAGGTCCAAGCGTAAATCCCCAGGGCTAGTTCCTGCAGGAGGTCTTGCTCGCCACGTCGTGCAAGGGACCCTAAAGCCTGCTCTAAGAACGCGGTGTCCCAATAATCGCCTCCAGGTTCAAGGGGGGGCAGGACTGGTTTAAGCCCTGCAGATCTTTGAGCTTTTAGCAATGGCAGGATGTGGTCAACGAATCGTTCCACCAAACCGGGTCGGCTCCATTCAGAGGCGTCCCAGCTACTTTTGAGATTTGGACGATCGTAAATGATGACGTACCGGACTCCCCAACGCGCATAACTATTGAGGACAGGCATCAAGGTCTCACTTGATACGCTGCCAATCTTACAAGGTATGTGGATGATCGGTTCGATATTCGCTTCTACCAACCCAAGAACGAAGGTCTCGGGGATGGCTCGGTCGGGTGAGCCTTGTATTGTCATCCAACGCGTGCCCATCGATTGCAATGCCGGCAACCAAAGGTTGAGATCGGATTGCGTGTAGTGTTGATCATCTGGGTAGTAATAGAAGCCGATGCGATTATTCTCTGACGACATGGAGTCGGTTATCCTCATTTTTCTATATTGCAAGATTTATGCCATGCTAGATCTACCGCGACACAGCGAGTTTTAAGACCTTGCCTGACGGATCGAGCGTGAGCCGCGCAAAGTTTTGGTGTTGCAGAGAACCATCTTGCACATGTTTGGAGAAAGAGACTACGAGATTGTCCTTTCCACTACTTTCCAATCTCTTGATGCCGAGTTGATGAGAAGGGCAGAGATGATCCTCGCCGTTGCAACCATGGTGTTGGGGATATATCCGACATTGCGCGTCGGCCATACCTGGCAGGTATTGGGAGAGGATAGCTTTTACCCGCTGGAGTTCATCAGGATCGAGCGTTTCCAACTTCCTCTTAGGTTCTCCTAATGCACATACCGTTTTCATCTGTTGCGGACGGGTCGTTCGGCGGATGACCATTTTTTGACCCGGGCGGGGGATTTCGTATGTCGGGCTGTATAATGGATCTCCATAAAGCACGAAAGAGATGATCGTTTTCTGATCTTCGCCATCGAGGTATCCTTGCCTACGATGCATCTCGGCTGCAAGTTTCAGCTTAGCTCTGCGAAGTGCTTCACCAACAGGGATCGATTGATTGAGGTTTTCCCAGAACAGACGACCCAGTAGATCCGCTGCAATCAAAGGTGTGGTGACAGATCCGTAAGAGATTTTTGTCGATCCGATGACTGCACGGCTGCCTGCATCTAAGAATTTCAGGCAAAGTGCAGATTTGTATGATTTGCCAACGATGTTTGCACCATAGCACGCCTCGGTGAAGACCACCTTTGGCGCGCTACCACTGTTGACGACATCTTGCGGTCGCAATGCGATTGGAAACTCGGGTCCAGTGACTTCATCTCTCAAAGGATCTCGTTGACCAAACCACTCGGGTGCATCCTCAAGACCATGGAGGTTGAAATAAGAGAGACGAGAAGGACGGATCGTGACAGGGTGTAATTGATCTGCCTCTATTGGAGGAGAGGTAAGCATTGAGCTGGGTTCCCCGATGATCTTGAAGACCGCCATCGAGGCTTTTCGCCAAATGCTGGCTGTGTAGCCAATCGATTGTGGTCGGTTCCGGAAAAACCTTCCCAATCTCCCCGACAGCCAGATACGGAAACGTCGCAATGGACCGGCTGATTGCGTGGCCATATGGTGCTCTTGTGTATATGCTTGAAGGAGCCTGATGAGTAGATCAGGATTTTGATCGAACGGAAGGCGACCGACAGTCCACTCGGGCGCGAAGTAGTTCTCATCCGTTGTGGCGTAGGGATTATCTGAAAGTACAGTTTCGTCATCATCATCTGTCGGATTAGGGAGGGTGTGGAACGGCATGATGCTTTCACCCCCGATGATGAGAAGCGCACCGATCATTTCTCCACGTTGAGCCAGAGCCTCATCTAAATCCCTGATACGCAGCTTGATCTGCCATGCGTTTGCAGGATCAGCAGGTGATAAGCTAAAAGGATCTAACGTCTGAGGATCATCGACATAGATACGGTATGCAGCCCAACCAGACCGACGTCGGACGGCTTCGATGAGGGACATGAGGGCTTCATCTAAACGATCGAAAGTATCATTGCCGAAGGCTTGTATCAATCGAGTGTGGCTGGACAGAACAATATACGCAGGTACACGACCATCCTCATCTTGGAGCCGTTGACGAGCATTGATTCGCGATGCAAGACGCATGAAATCCTGCTCGACTTCGAGGAGCGTCTCATCAGCTTCAACATCAAGCTCTATCTCATCTCCAGAGTCTGGACCACGGAAGGATTCCCATGGTTCTGGTACAGGTAGACCATCTTTCTTCGGAATAGTCCCTTTCTTTCTCCGGGATAAGGTTTTCGGCTTTTCGGGTTTTTCTTTTCTTTCAACAACAACCTGTTTCCTACTTTGGCGAGAAGGGCCGTCTTTCGTCGTCGAAAGCTGCTCAATACTTTGTCCCGTGAGACGGTTGTCACCAAGGATCGCCGAGACTTCTGCCGGCACTGGCCGGTCGATGTCTATCGTCATCTGTGTCGGCCATAGACTGCGATATGGATGAGTGGAACCAAGCATTCGACTTGTCACTTGCCCTCGGGGGTCTTCGCTGGCCACCTGATGCAAATAAGCAACGCCTCGACGGATTTCACCTGATGCGAGCAAGTCGTCTGCCAAGATCAGTCGGAATGCGACGCACTCTGACCAGCGATCAAGCCCAGTCCGCGCCAACGACAGAGCGGCAGGTCGATCACCAGCAGCCAGGTGAGCTTTCATAGCCACCAAGGTAACCAAAGGTAGATCGGGATCTGCGGTAAATGCATGCTGAATTTCGGTGATAGCAACATCTATATCACTCGAGGAAAGAGCCATGAGAGCTCTCTTGAGATTAATGGCCCATGAGGGTGCCTCGGTGATGGAGATCTCATCGTTACGCAATGCAGCTGCGCAGGATGCGAAAACACGAGCACGCGTTTTTTCGCCAATATTTTGTAATGCCCTCGAGAGCAATTCATAGGCTTCAAGATACTCCGGATCAACGGTCACGACTTTCAGTAAGCGCTGTGTAG
>DUEW01000204.1 GCA_011174845.1 Anaerolineae bacterium
CTGACTGCAGAGGAGGCCAGCCTGCTCTACTCGAAAGTTGGCAGCCCTGCTTTTCGTTTGGAGCATACTTTTTATGATTTTAACGACCAGCCCGTCAGTTGGGGTTGGTTCATCTGTTCTGGTGATCGCCTTCGCTTCACCGCCACGATAGGTATCCCCTAAAGGAGACAGGCCATACATGAACAACACAGACATAAGTGCGACGCTCATCGCCGCCATCGCCGATCTCCAAGAAGAGACCGCCCTGGCACTCGTTCATCAGAGATTAGAAGCCGGCGACGACTCGTTACTGATCATCGAAGATTGTCAGGAAGGGATGCGCCAGGTGGGTGTGCGCTACGAGCGAAACGAATACTACCTGGCTGGGCTCATCATGGCTGGTGAGATCTTTAGCCAGGTGATGGAACTGCTCCAACCCGTCATAGAGCGTCAGGTTTCGGGCCAGGCCTCAGGACGAATCGTGCTGGGCACGGTCGAGGGCGATATCCATGACCTGGGCAAAAACATCGTCAACATGCTGTTGAGCTGTCATAATTTCGTCGTCCACGATCTTGGCGTAGACGTGGCGCCTACAACCTTTGCCGAACAAGCCACGAAGATGCGGCCTCACCTCGTGGGTCTTTCCGGCCTACTGACCAGCTCCTACGATGCCATGCGCGAGACGATCGCTCTGCTACGGTCTCGTGGGTATCAAAAACCCATCATCATCGGTGGGGGACAGCTCAGCGAGGAGGTGTGCCAGTACGTAAGCGCCGATCATTGGACCACAGATGCCGTGGCTGGTGTGGTACTATGCCAACGACTGATGGCAGAGCAAGTGAGGGAGGATGAAGATTAAAATCTGAACGGGCCCTCTGTGTATCATTCTAAGTAAGCTCATGCTACCAGTTGCCGATTGATCCCAAAACCGAAACCTGAAACGCACATTTAAACCGGTTAAAAGATACACAAAAAGCGCTCTCGCGAGCGCTTTCGTTTCATGGAGTGGGTGCGGCACCGAAAGATTCCCGTAGATCATTTCCGCACTGCTGGAGGCGACCTCTTCGGCGAGGTTTCAGGAAGCGATCTTATGTGTTTCATATCGATGTGTCGTTTAATTCCGACTTATTTTCCTGCTGGATCTTGTCCCTCAGCTCATTGAGATCACCCACAAAATAATCCGCTTCAGCTGGACTGCCCCTCACTCCCATCAAACACGTCCTCACTCCTGCTGCCATTCCAGCTTCAATATCCATCGAACGGTCACCAACCAAAAGCGAAAGGCCTTTATCCATGCCATTCCGCTCAACAATCGCTTCGACGCCTCCAGGATCTGGCTTTAATGGGAATCCTTCATCACCTGCAATAAAATCCGCAAACAACGCCTCCACCCCATGTGTTTTTAGAAGACCGATCATCGATGGGCGATCACGATGGGTTACGATGACATTAATCCCTCCTGCGCGGACAATATACTCACAAAGATCTTTGGCGCCTGGCATTAAACCCTGCGTTTCAAGCGGCATCGCTGAATAATGTTGCCAAAAGGCACTCTCTACTTCTTCTTGCGTTAGGTGGAAATGTGAAGCTAATACAAAAGCACAATGGCTGAAGTTAATTTTTGCCAAACTCAACACCCATTCTGGATCAGCAGAGGTTCGAAAGTCGCTTAGTGCTGCGAGAAATGCTTCGGTAAAGGCAGGATAGGTGTCAAATAAAGTACCATCCAAATCCCAGATTAGATTCTTGATCATGGTAATCTGTTATCGGCCGTCACTTAGTATCCTCGCGCCCTGGACTGCCGAAGAGTCCAGGGTAGGATGGTTACGCGCTATTCACCAATATCAATCAGCGGTATGTACCCCTCGTCGCCAAAATTTCGGATTTCTAGCCAAGTTTCGTCCGTATTGCCACCCTGCTAGAGTCCCAGCCAGACTTCGATATCATGCTCACCTTCGGCAATATCTTGCGAGATTAAGTTCCCAGGAACGGTTCTCCCATCAACCTTCATCTCGACCACGCCCTTGCAGACATGCTGTGGGTTCTGGACGGTGATATACAGCAACCGGCCCCTAAACCTACGTGTCACTGAGAAACCTTTCCAAGCAGACGGGATGCAGGGGTCGATCCGCAGGCCGTCATATTCGGGACGGATGCCGAGGATCCACTGCGTTGCAGCTTGATAACACCACGAGCCTGTGCCTGTGAGCCAGGAGTTACGCCCCAACCCAAATTGTGGATGTTCGTCACCGAGAATGTTTTGAGCATAGACGTACGGTTCACACTCGTAGATTTCGATCACATCATTCTTGGCGACAGGATTGATCTGGGCATAGTATTCGTAAGCACGCTCCCCATTGCCGAGAATCGTCTCGGCAATGATGGCCCATGGGTTGGGATGCAGAAAGATACCACTGTTCTCCTTCGCACCAGGGGGGTAGGTCGTGACACCGCCAAATTTAGGATCGTAACCATCGAAGCCAGGTACGCTTAGTTTAATGCCGTATCTCGTATTTAACCTTTCGTACGCCGAATCCATCGCTCGATGGCCTCGTTCAGAAGAGGCAAAGCCCGATATGACCGGCCAGGATTGCGCGTTCAAGGAGATCTGTCCGTAGGTGTTCTTCGACGAGCCGAGCGGGTTGCCTTCATCATCGAAGTAACGCACGTACCATTCACCATCCCAAGCGACAGATTCAAAACGAGATTTCATCTCGTTATAAGCAAGGTGGCACTCATCGACTGCGGAATCGTTATCCAGGTGTTCATACAGGGTTATCATCTCGAGCAAAGCTTTACCGTAGAGATTGGCTGTGAAAAGTGACTCTGCCCCGGTCGGCATGTTAACCGTGTCATTCCAGTCTGCGAAACCGAGCAGGGGCAGGCCGTGTTGACCGGTGTCATGGCGCGAGAAATCCAGCCCTCGCTTCAAGTGCTCGAGCACTGAACCAGACTCGAGAACATTGCCCTGTTTGTCTTTGTCATTGAACGGAACGATTTCCTCAAGAAAATTCAGGTCACCGGTTTCCTTCATGTAGGCGGTGACTGCCAAGACGCCCCACAGGTGATCGTCGCTGTAGTAATGGGGACGATCTTCCATCTCAAGCGAGTCTCCTTCGCTACCTTCTAGCGTCAATGGGTTGAATTGGTGCATGGCCGAGCCGTCACGCTTCTGAAAGGAGAGCAAGGTGTTGATGAAGTCCTTTCCCTCCTCAGGGACGGAAGCTAATACGGACATCACATCTTGCATCGAATCTCGGTAGCCGATGCCGCGTGATCCCAGGCCGAGTTGGTAATAGGAAAGATAACGTGACCAAGTCTTGGTGACATAACACTGGTAGGGGTTGTGGACGTTGAGCATGGCGTTCATACTCTCGTCGGGCGTGTTAACCTGTAACGCCGCGAGATAACCATCCCAAAAAACATGGATTTCCTCGAGAGCTGCATCAACAGCTTCTGGTTGTCGATATTTCTCAATTCCAGCGCGGGCGGCTTCGATGCTGGATTCTTGACCGAGTTGGAGGATGATACGGCGTGTTTCACCAGGTTGAAGTGCCCCCAATGGATGCAGGAGTGCGGCGATGTTATCCCCGCGTGAAGCCTGGGAATTGCTCAATTCGGGTTGAAACAAGCTGAGAGGAGCACCAAACGTCCCATATTCGCTGTCACCGAGGAATATCTTGCGGTCGGTCTCAAAGGACGAGACAGGCAGATTGGATGTTAGGTAGTTGATCTTCGTATCACGAAACATAAAAGGATACTGCACCAGAATGGTGGAACTCCCATCATCTACTACGCGGCTCTGCATGGTTTGGGGAAGCCAGTCAGCGTTGGTGAACTGCAGCAGGGCGTTGGGGTGGGTGTACTCGACCACTGGAATGGCATCCACATTGAGAGATCTGTCAGATATGTTGGTGATCTGGATGTCGCGAATTTCTCGGGGGTCCTCCAAGGGAACAAAGATCGTAACGTCTGTCCGCAGACCGAGGAATTCGGACATGATGCGGGTATAACCCAGGCCGACACGGCACTCGAAACGGTCAAGGGGGTCAAGGGTCGGAACAAAGAAGGGGGAAAAAACATGGTAGCCATCATCCGTGTGCAGACGCAGATACAGCGTCTCGCCCTTGAAGTCTGAGGCGGGCATCTGCTGGATGTACTTGGTGATGCGGTTAAAGGTCGGATCGTCCTTGCAGATCAACGCACCGCCGGTATGGTCCACGAATCCACCGAACTCCCGCGTGCCGATGTAGTTGATCCACTTGACCGGCGTACGAGGATCGGTGATGACGTACTCGCGATTCTGTCCGTCAAAATGTCCAAACTTCATAGGACTACCTCACTGATGGGATACACTTTTGATCAGTTCCAGGTTGACGATCTGGTCCATTTCCGATAAGACAAAAGACCAGTTTGTCTGCGTCCAGACAACCTGCCTGGTGTTATGTTCATAAAGCAACGTGAGAATTTCGCAGGTCCATGAGGTATGGCTTATCACTTCAGCTGCCTGCAGCGGTTTCGGAGACAATCTAAAGGAGCCCCTGGTCACGCCCGTTCAAGTTCACCCACATCCCCACCCATTGCTGAAAAGAAAGCATCACAAATGCCCACCCTAACCAGAGTAACAAGATGTTACGAATGGATGGATTGACTTCTCTTCTCACCTCAGTCTCACGACAACGTGTACTTCTTGCGTCCCTGCTGAAGGGATGGGGATGAGGGTGCCGTCGATAGGTTTTCCATCTACTTCTAACTCGACCTCATTCCCCGGACCCTGCCGTTCAACGTGAATGTGATACCGAACTCCCCGATACATGCGTACCGCATCGAAGCCGCTCCACGCTGAGGGGATGACAGGTTCCAGACTCAACCCGTCGAAGGTAGGGCGGATGCCCAAGATCCATTGCGTAATAGCGACGTAATTCCAGGCTGCCGTACCCGTCAGCCAGGAGTTCTTAGCCTCGCCGTGCATGTGAGCATCGTGACCGGCGATCATCTGTGAGTAGACGTAAGGTTCGCACTTGTGTAATTCGCTGATCTCTTCACGCGCTGAAGGATTGATGCGCAGATAATAATCATGAGCACGGTCGCCGCGACCGATCATGGTTTCAGCGATCATAATCCAGGGATTGTTGTGACAAAAAATGCTGGCGTTTTCTTTATATCCGGGTGGATAGGATGAGATCTCGCCCATACGGAGGTAATAGCGGCTGTATGCTGGTTGCTGGAGAACGATGCCGTGTGGCGTAGCCAACCGATCTGCTACTGAATCGAGTGCCTGTGCTGCACGGCCATCTTCGATCCCCAAACTTGCCATCACGCAGATACCCTGAGGTTCGATAAAAATCTGCCCCTCATCGCACTGCCTCGAGCCGATCGGGTCGCCAAAGTCATCGTAAGCCCGACGGAACCACTCGCCATCCCAGCCCGCCGCCCAGACGGCTTGTTCGATTTCCTGAGCAGCATTTACGTAAACTTCAGCTTGTTGTTCCCCCATGTGTCGTCTGGCAATGTCCGTCATCTCGTTGGCTGCTAGGATGAACAATCCGGCGATGAACACACTTTCGGCGACCTTGCCATCTTTGTTGGTCGTAGTCTGGAAGGATTGGCCAGGCGTGTCTGAGAAGCAGTTCAGGTTCAGACAATCATTCCAGTCGGCGCGACCAATTAACGGCAATCCATGCGGCCCTTTGCGGTCAAGTGTGTACTGGATCGAGCGCCGCAAATGATCATAAAGTGGCTCTTCCGTGCCAGGACTGTTGTCGTAGGGAACAGATTCATTTAGGATGTCCCAGTCCCCCGTTTCTTTGATGTAAGCAGCTACAGACAACACCAACCAAAGTGGGTCATCGTTGAAGTCACCGCCGATATCGTTGTTCCCACGTTTCGTCAGCGGCTGGTATTGGTGATATGCACCTCCACTCGGGAGTTGTGTTGCTGCTAAGTCGAGGATGCGTTCACGTGCCCGTTCGGGAACGAGGTGAACGAAGCCGAGTAGGTCCTGATTGGAATCACGGAAGCCCATACCACGCCCGATGCCTGACTCAAAATACGAGGCTGAACGCGAGATATTAAACGTGGCCATCACCTGATAAGCATTCCAGATATCCACCATGCGATTCGTGTGGTTATCGGGCGTGGTCACCTGCAACTTGTTTAACAGCTCATCCCAGTAAGCCCGCAGCGCCTGGAAAGCGCTCTCCACTTCGTCCTCTTGGAGATAGCGTGTGAGAATCGGTTTTACGGTGCGTTTGTTCAGCGTTTGCGAGTTCGGTGGATCGAATTTATCGTCTTGAGGATTTTCGTGGTATCCCAAGATGAAGATTATTTTTTTCTCTTCCTCGCCAGTCAAATTGACTTTAATTTGATGTGCACCGATAGGCTGCCAGCCACGAGCAACCGAATCGGACATTCGACCAACTTCCACGGCTCGTGGCGAATCCCAACCCCGGTACGGTCCGAGAAACATTTCACGCTGGGTGTCGAAGCCGGTCAATGGCTCAGAACAAGCGAAGTAGGCAAAGTGGTTGCGGCGCTCGCGATATTCCGTCTTGTGATAAATCACGCCATCGATGACCTCGACTTCCCCTATAGACAGATTACGTTGGTAATTGGTAGCGTCATCCCAGGCGTCCCAAAGACAGAATTCGATCGCTGAGAAGACGGATAGACTTGCGGGTTGCTTGCGGTGATTGATGACGGTCAGCTCCCAGATTTCCAAGCTCCCACCGAGGGGCACAAAATATCGGATCTGGGATTCGATGCCATCAAGTTTGGATCGAATGGTCGTATACCCCAACCCGTGACGACATTCATATTCATCGAGCGGGTGACGCGTCGGCTGCCATGTCGGCGACCAAAACAGAGGCTTTTTCGAAGTGGAAGTATCATCACGCAGATAAACGTAGCGCCCGCCAGAATCCAGCGGTGTGTTGTTATAACGATAGCGGGTTAACCGTCGAAGACGGGCGTCTTTGTAAAATGAATATCCGCCTGCGGTGTTGGATATAATGCCAAAATATTCCTCGCAACCCAGGTAGTTGATCCAGGGAAGGGGTGTATCCGGCTGTGTGATCACATACTCCCGTTGCTCATCGTCGAAGTAGCCGTAGTGCATAAGTTCTCCTAGGGATGCTTTTTGGCCTCTCCTGCGTCGAGGAAAATCATCATCATCGTCTATACAGCATCTTCCCGTCGTGCCGAGGAGACCCACACCAATGGGTCGCCCGATGAGATGTAGACATGGTCAGAGCAAAATTGACGGTGCAGTCGATAGGCGTAATAGTTGGGACGAAGTGTGGAGTGGTCCACCAAACACGATCCTCCGGCTTATAACACTTCAGTGCCCCATCCCCACCGCTCAGCAATACCACCGATTCCCATGGCGAGGACATCCACCGGGCGGATACTACTCATGTATTGTAGCGTTATCTGTGCTATCTTCCAGGTCTGCGTGATGCGAGTGAGCAAATCCTCGACCCACTTCGCTTTTTATTAATTTGAGAGAGAAATTTTCGCTCTTCAGCATCGAAGGCAACCTTGCTTACGGCGCGAAGCTTTTTCTCTTCAAGGATTCCAACCTTTTAATTTGTTGATGCACTTTCGAGCTTAAGCGTTCTCTTCGAAATCCTTCCAACACGCGACGAAGTGGTCCTCTTCGATCTCGATGAGTGGAGGCTCGTCCAAACATTTATTCCCCGCGATGGGACATCTTTCGAAATAGATACAACCGCCAGTGTGCTCAAATTGCTTTCCTCTCAAATCTACGTCTACCTCTTCCCATTCCTGATCCAGACGTGGGACGCAAGCCATAAGCATTTGTGAGTAGGGGTGAATCGGATTGAAGTAGATCTTCTCTGTCGCGCCCATCTCCGCGACACTTCCGCCATAGAGGATCACCGCTCTTTCGCTGATGTAGTAACCCAGCGAGAGATCGTGTGTGATAAAAAGGATTGATAGGCCAAGGGATTTGAGGTCTGCCAGCAAGTTTAGGACATCGATGCGTCTGGAAGCGTCGAGCATGCTGATGATCTCATCTGCCACGAGGAACTTAATATCTAACAACAGCGCGCGGGCTATGAGAAAACGTTGAAGCTGTCCACCACTGAGTTGATGGGGAAATTTATTCAACACCTCATTGGGATTCAAACCGACATCCTTCATCGCGCTCTCTACCTTGTCGTCCCATTCCTGGTTTTTGATCTCCGGATAGAACTCCTCTTGGAGTATTTTAAAGAGTCGATCCGCTTTGAAGATCGGATTGTAGGAACTGAACGGGTCCTGAAAAACGCCCTGTACCTTCCGATAGTAGTCTTTAAGTTCGGCCCCTTCCAGGGTGGAAATATCAACGCCGTCGAACTGAATCGTACCTGAGGTTATCGGGAGGAGACGTAATATCATTTTCCCGATCGTGGTCTTTCCACTTCCGCTTTCACCGATCAGGGAGACAACCTCTCCATCCCCGACATTGAAGCTAACGTTCATTACTGCGTGGAGATCTTTCCCCCCAAAGGTTCCGACTTTGTAAGTTTTCGATACTCTGTCGAGCTCAAGCATCCCTTTCGAACTCCTTCCAACAAGCGACGAGGTGGTCTTTCTCGATTTCAAGGAATGGTGGCACATCGAGGCATTTATCAAACGCGACGGGACACCGTTCTCTGAAGCGACATCCAATTGGAGGATCAAGCAGCAATGGAGGGCTTCCGGGGATACCTTTTAGTCGTTTCTCGGCGTACTTCACTCCGACTTTCGGTAAGGATGAAATTAACAGCTTTGTATATGGATGCCTTGGGGAATGGATCATCGTATGGGTGGCGGCTTTCTCCGATAACTGTCCTGCATACATGACCATAATGGTGTCGGCGATCTGATACAGGATCGAGAGGTCATGGGTTATGAGCATCACACTGTTACAACATTCCCGGTTCCGAAATTCGACCAGCATCTCCGCAACAGCCTTTTGGGTGGACACGTCGAGCGCAGAGGTTATCTCGTCCGCGATGAGCAGGGTAGGATCCATCAGAGTCGACAGCACCATGACCATTCTCTGCTTCATCCCGCCCGAAAGCTCTATGGGGTACATATTCATCACATCGTGAGTCAACTCGACCATGTCGAGTCTCCTCTTAAGCTCAGGCAGAGTATCGCTAAAACTAACCTTTCTGGATTCAAGAAGCTCTTCCGTCATCTTTCCAATTTTTCGTGTGGGGTTCATGGCGTTCATGGCATACTGTGGGATGATAGAAATCTTTTTGAATCTGAAGGGATTCATTTCTTCCATGCCCCAGATAGGCAGCTCTTCGCTGTCGATTTTCACTTTGCCTCTGACGTATCTCATGGGGGGAACCAAGCGGATCAGGCTATGGCCGAGGGTTGTTTTTCCACAGCCCGATTCGCCGGCCAACCCCATGATTTCCCCATCCTCGATGGTAAATGTCGCGTCCTCCAGTGCCTGGACATCCCCTCTGAGGGTCTGATAATAGACGGTGAGGTGTTCTACTTGTAGGCTCACGCGCTCACATCTCCCTGAGTTTGGGGTTGAAGACTTCATCCAATCCAACGTTCATGACGTACAACGCTCCAACGATGGCCGTGATCGCAAGGCCTGGTGGAACAAACCACCACCATGAACCAAGCTGAAGCGCACCCCAAAGGACCGCCACTTGCATCATCAGCCCAAGTGAAATCGCATTTGTCGGACCAAGTCCGATGAAATCCAGTGTCGCTGCATTGAGGATCGCTCCGCCAAACTGGAGGATGAAGGCCATGACTAGGTAAGACATCATATTCGGGGCGATCTCGGTGAAGATGACCTTCGAGGATTTCATCCCGCTCAGTCTGGCTAGATCAACGAACTCCCTGGTACGTAAGGAAAAGGTCTGGGCTCGGATGGCCCTCGCCGTCCAGGGCCAGGCTGTCAACCCAATAATCATGCACTCTATGAGAATGGTTCGGACCTCAAGATAGGCCGCAATAATGAGAAGCACTGCCAGCACAGGAATAACCAGAATGATGTTGGTAAGCATGTTGAGTAATTCGTCTACAATTCCACCACGATAACCGGCCGTGAACCCAATCAATACCCCAATAAGGGTTCCGATACCTCCACCGAGGAGACCCACGAGGAAGGTCGCTCGCAGGCCATATACAAACTGTGCAAAAACATCCTGTCCAAAAAAGGTTGTTCCAAACAAATATTCAGACGATGGCGGTTCCGCACCACCAGGATTCACATAATCAAATGGATCGTTCTGAGCGAGCATTGGACCGATGAATGTAAGGATAAGAAAGAAAAGGACAATGAATAGCCCGATCCGTAGTTTCTTGTTTCTCAGAGCAAAGTAGAGGAACTCGTTGATCTTTTTATCTTCACTCATGCTGTTTCACCCATCATCCCTGTTCGCGTTCTTGGATCGATAAGGAGATAGACGATATCGATCACGAAATTAGCAAATAACACGCCGATGATGATGAAGAGGAAACATCCCTGGATGAGGAAGTAATCCTGATTCTGAATAGCTGCAAGAAGTAAGTAGCCGATTCCGGGGTATGAAAACACGACCTCTGTTACAAGTGCTCCGGCAACGATGACACCGAGCGACAACGCCAAACCAGTGATCTGGGGAAGAACTGCATTTCTGAAAGCGTACTTCCTGACCAGACTTCGAGGTGCACCAAGGGCCTCGAGGTAATGGGAGTAGTCGGCTTCAAGCTCGTAGATGATCATGTTCCGCATTCCGATCGCTTGACCCCCAAAGCCCACTAGGAAGAGCGAGGCGAAGGGCAAGAACCAGTGTTTTAAAACATCCCATATGAACATCCAGGAGAGATGGGGCACCAGATTGAAGCTGTATGCTCCTGCTATGGGGAACTTCCCTAAGACAATTCCAAAAAACCAAGCCAGCAAGATCCCGAGCCACATATAGGGAGTCGCTGTGAGGACATAGCCAAGGGGTGACACGGTGTTGTCAAGCCACTTGGAGCGTGCTGCGTATGCACCAAATTTGTTTCCCGCGTACCAGCTCAGCAGGATCGAGGGAATGAGAAGAAAAATGTCGTAGGGTACAGCACGAAGGAGAACTTTGGTCACAGGAGTCGGAAACATATACACGCTTGTCCCAAGATCACCATGGAAAAGAGCGTTCCAAAAATTGAGGTACTGTTGCCCAATGGGGACATCCAATCCAAAGGCTTTTGTATAATAACCGTACATCACCTCGGCAGCGTCAGCTCGCAGCATGGCTCGCGATAACATATTCTGAACCGGATCACCCGGCATGAAGCGGGGAATCAACCAGTCGATGGTCACTGCGAGGAAAAAAGTCAGGATGTAAATGAGGAGCTTTCTACTGAAATAGCGTCGCACTCTACCTCCTGCTTAAAATTAAGAAAGGCCCATTAAATTGCCCCTCCTCCCATTATAGAAGGAGGGGCAATAAATGAGCCACTCACTTTACCTACTCAGTTGGAACCAACTCCAGGTCAATCAGCATCTGCAATCCACCCATTTGCCAGTATCCGTTCCATGTACAAGGCAGTGCCGCAGCAGCTGAATCTTCTGTCGGCCAGTTCGTCCAGACCGCACTGCTGAACTGCGCCCATAGCCCGTTATACCAGAGTGGAATCATGGGCAAATCTGTCAGCATGAGTTCCTGAATGGCTGAAACGGCAGCCTTCATGCCCTCCTCATCATCGACAGGAACTCTGGCGAGGTCATCCACCAGATCGAACATTACCTGGTTATCGTACCTGCCAAAGTTGCCGCTGCCCATGATCTCTTGGATCGGGCTTCTGAACAAGAGGTTATACAACGTCCATGGGGTGTTGCTCATCCCTGCCCAGTTGTTCAGCGTCATATCGAATGTGCCGTCAGTGAGCGCAGTGTTCCAGGCGCCATAATCCGGAGTCACCGCTTTGATGTTGATCCCAGCTTCTTGGGCGCTGGTGGCGATAACATTGATCGCCTCCATCCAGTCTGTCCATCCGAATGGGCAGGTAACTTCTAGTTCGATCGCGGAGCCATCGGGGGCTTGGTAGAAGCCATCAGCTCCCATGGTATATCCTGCACCTTCGAGGATTGATGCGGTTTGTGCTGGGTCATAGGTAAAACCTAGCCTATCAATCACGTCCTCGTCATTGTACTTCGACAGCGTAGGAAGAAGGCCAGCCGGGTTGGAAGCCGCGACCAGGTTGGCATAGGCGACGTTGACGATGTCGTCAACGTTGATGGCAAAAGCAAGCGCCCTTCTGAAAGCCGGGTCGTCCATCGGCGGCTTTGTCGTATTCAAGAACAAAACGGCCGTATTGGCAGCGAGCATGTATGGGGCTTTGGCGTAGTATGTATCGACGTAGCCCTTCTCCGAAAGCGTTGCAATGCCAGGCAGGAAGTTGTTGCTCAGATCGAGGTCACCCTTAATGACTGCTCCGAGAGCTACGTTGTTACTGGCGAAGCGAATATCGACGATCCTCTTGGGAGAGGGTAACCCAAAGACATCGATTCCCCACCAGTTCTCGTTTCTCACCCAGACGTTTCTATCTTCGGAATGGGTATCATACAGGTATGCGCCCGAGCCGATAGGATTCTCATTCACCCCGGCAGTGATATCCTCCTCTGTTCTGTCTTCCCAGAGATGCTTTGGAACGATGAAGATATTGTAGAGGTTGTTGGAAAACTCTTGGTAGACGGGGTTTTCGGTGAACGTGAATTGCACGTCGTAATCACCATCCGCCGTAACGCTAAGCAGATAGTCCCAAATTGGACTGAACCAAAGCGCGGGATACTGGTTGCCCAATTCAAAGGTGAACACGACATCTTCGGCAGTCAGCGCTTCGCCATCGCTCCATGTGAGGTCCTGCCTGAGCGTCAAGTCATAGGTGGTAGGGCTGCTCCATTCACCGCTCTCTGCAAGGAAGGGTGTCAACTCACCAGTCATCGGATTAAACTGGAACAGTGATTCATACACTAACCCATTTGTCCCTGTTGAGTTGGCCTTGCTCCAGGTTATGAAGGGGTTCCAGTCATTTAATGGACCCCATGCGGATCCGGCGATGTAAAAGGTTTCGCTCCGTTCGTAAGCAACTATCGGCGCTTCAACGGGCACTTCTACCGGTACCTCAACGGTTTGGATGATGGTCTCGCCAGGGACCTCCACTTCGACAGTCTTAATGACCTCGACCTCCGTCGGTGCGCATGACACCAAGATCATGCTCAGCGCTACTAGAACGGATAAACCAGAAATCAGGCGTTTCATCTTCATTCTCCTTTTGTTTCAACACGAGTTGCGTAGAAATGATCCAGTGGTCGATTCGTTCTTTCTCTTCGGATTGTTCACCTCCTCCTCTGATGGTCATTTGACCGCGATCATTGGGAACGCTCCCAATGTCTATAAAAAAAACGAAGGATCAGTTTCCGTCTCTACCTCCTTCGGGATGCACCACAAGTGTCGCGAATGATCAATTCTGTACCCACCATGACGCGACGCGCTGGTTCTCTGCCATTCTCAATCAGTTCAATCAAGATTTCGACCGCTGAAAAACCGAATTGATAAACCGGTTGTCGGATGGTTGTTAGCTTTGGATCTCGATGATTTGCGAGTGGAACATCATCGAAGCCGACAAAGGCAATGTCATCTGGGATGCGAAGATCAGCCTCCTGAGCGGCACGTATGGCGCCAACCGCCATGATGTCGGAGGCAGCAAAGATCGCATCAGGTTTGGCGGGTAACAACCGCTGCATGGCATAATATCCACCCGCCTCGGTAAAGTCCCCTTCCGTCACCAGGCTTTCATCCAAAGTATGCCCTCGTTCGTTCAAGGCTTTCCGATAACCTTCCATGCGATCGACGCCCACGGTGCTTTTACTCGGGCCGGTGATCGTCCCAATGCGCTGATAGCCCAGCCGTACGAGATGACTAACCGCGTTGTAGGCGCCCTCGATATTATCCACATCAATGTAGCTGATACCCTCGGTATGAAATGGGCGACCAACCATGACGAGCGGTATGGTGGATTGAACCAAACGATCGATCACTTGATCACCGTGATGGCCAGCCTGGACCAAGATGCCATCGAGCAAACCGCTACGTGAAACCCGAGGCAGGATTTTCTCCTCGTCTTCTTTGGTACCAACGAGGAATAGTCCTAATGTATAGTCATGCTGATTGCAGCCCTTGGCGATGCCCCGTGTAAGGTGGGGGAAGTAGGGATCTGTAAAGAAAGAACTGACACTGCGAGGTACAACCAGACCGATCATCCAAGAACGTTGGGAGGCGAGTGTGCGAGCAGCCGCGTTCGGTTGGTAGCCGGTGATTTGAATAACTTCCAGGACGCGCTTGCGAACCCCTTCGCTCACGTGGGGATGATTGTTAACCACACGCGAGACGGTTGAACGAGAGACACCAGCTTGTTTTGCGATGTCTTCCAGCGTCAGGTCCGCCACTTGGTCCCTCCGGATCATGGAGGCAGGGTTGTCAATGAATAGAGGATGATACGCCCATCACGGCTATGTTTTGGTGACAGTTATTATATAATCTGCAATTGGGAGCGCTCTCAATAATCATTTGTAGTATACAAGGCTTTTATGCCGACGTCAATTACTTAATTCGGAGGAAGTGGCAAAGATGGCAACTAAGAGAAATCGACGATCTGGAAACAGCCATCTGGAAAAAGGCGTGATCTCAATTTAGAATGGATATGACAGAAGATGAGCAGGAGGCGAATGATCGTCTCAATCACTCTCGTGGCACGCGAATCCAATATCATTAACTTACGCTGCCGCCCAATGAAGGAGGTACCTCTACCATGAACCTGCCCAACATCCCCTGGGAAGAACGGCCCGCTGACTGTTCCGATGTGATATGGCGCTACAGTGCCAACCCTATCATTCCACGCGATTTGATCCCATCCTCGAACAGCATTTTCAACAGTGCTGTAGTACCTTTCCAAGATAAATTTGCGGGTGTCTTCCGCTGTGACGATAAGGTGCGCATCCAAAATCTACACCGGGGCTTCAGTGAGAATGGCATCGATTGGGAGTTGGACGACAACCCCATCGATTGGCTGTGCGATGATCCTGAAATCGGTCACTTTCAGTACCGATACGACCCGCGTGTCGTCTGGCTGGAGGATCGTTATTATGTCATCTGGTGTAACGGCTATCACGGTCCGACGATTGCGATCGGATTCACCATGGATTTCAAAGAGTTTTTCTTCCTCGAGAACGCACTGTTGCCCTACAACCGCAATGGTGTACTTTTCCCTCGAAAGATCAACGACAAGTATGTGATGTTAAGCCGACCCAGCGACAACGGCCACACGCCTTTCGGAGACATCTATCTCAGCCAAAGCCCTGATCTGATCCACTGGGGGCAGCACCGTTTCGTAATGGGCACCAAAGTCGGCTGGGAAAGCACCAAGGTTGGTGCCGGACCGGTTCCCATCGAAACCCCCGAAGGATGGTTGATGATTTATCACGGTGTGCTGACTTCCTGCAACGGGTTTGTGTATAGCTTTGGGGCCGCCTTGCTTGATCTGGATCAACCCTGGAAAGTGATCTACCGCGGCGGTCCTTACTTACTTTCTCCACAGACATATTATGAGTGCGTGGGCGATACCCCCAATGTAGCCTTCCCCTGCGCGGCTCTTTATGACCAGCCGACCGGACGGATCGCCATCTACTACGGTGGAGCCGATACGGTGACGGCCCTGGCGTTCGCTAAGCTCGATGAGGTTCTCGATTTCTTACGCACGACCTCGGAGCCATAGGACGGATTGGCATTCAAAGCGTAAAAACTGAATCGAGAAATGGACCCACAGGAGTACCCAACATGTTCTCGACTTGCAGTTGAGGACCTTTGAAGCACACATCTGTTAGATCCAGTTCCGGTTGAAATCGAGGCTGTTCTTAAGAACTTGCTTGAGACGCCCATGGAATACTTTCCTCGGTTTTGGAAGAAGCACCTGATCGATATGGAGTGAAATGTTGCAATACTTTTTAGGCGTCGACATCGGAAGTTCCAAGAGCCATGCGATCATCGCCGATGAACTGGGCAGAGTTCACGAATTTGGCGAGGGAGGCCCAGGCAATCACGAGGTCGTCAGTTATGCCGGGCTTCAAGACACACTCAATGTGGTCACTGATAAAGCTCTTCACTCAGCGGGGATAGCGAGGGAGCACATCATCGGGGCAGGATTCGGAGTTTCCGGATACGACTGGCCTTCGGAACGCACTCCTACGATGAGAGCCATTCAAACTTTGGGATTGTCGGCCCATTTGGAATTGGTGAACGACACACTCCTCGGATTGCTTGCAGGAGCGGAGCAGGGTTGGGGAATTGCAGTTGTCGCTGGCTCCGGTGAGAATTGCTGGGGCAGGGACGCTCAAGGCAGGATCGGTCGCATGACCGGCAGCGGCTCTTTGATGGGTGAATATGGAGGCGCATCTACGATCGTTGAAAAAACGATCCAAGTCGTTTCCGCAGAGTGGAGCCAAAGAGGCCCACCCACCTCCCTCACGCAAGTCTTACTCGAGGCGACAGGAGCCCTCGATATCGAAGATCTCGTCGAGGGACTAACACAGGATCGCTATCAAGTAGACGCAGAGATTGCCCCACACATTTTCCAGGCGGCTGAGGAAGCGGATTCGGTCGCGCTGGAAGTCGTGCGGTGGGCTGGGGCACAACTGGGGAGCATGGTAAATGGAGTCGTTCGTCAATTAAGCTTCCAGGATGAGTCATTCGACGTTGTCGAGATGGGAGGGGTCTTTAACGCAGGAATGCTGTTAACGGATCCATTTCATGATACCGTCCTCAAGATAGCACCGGGCGCGCGTTTCGTTCCCCTCAATGTTCCTCCTGTCGTTGGAGCGGCATTGCTTGCGATGGAGCATGCAGAGGTGGATCCGAGGACAGCCCGTGAGGCGCTGATAGCCCAGCTAGACCGATTCTGAATCCAGATACCGTTCATATGCGCGAAAGATTCCCAGAGGCACTTTAAGCTGGGGAGTAAAGCACAACACTTCGAAATACCACCCATGGAAACGAACCGAGTGCATGGCGTAAGATTTTCCTGATTGGTACTACTCCACCCCTAGAACACTTCAACCAACTAAGGTCTGAAACCGAAGTACAAACATCCAACTTTCCTAGCAACGAGTTTCACAGCGGTTTCGAGGATCCTCGTAGCGATTTGCTCTCACGAACGCTGTTGCTTTCAATCACGCGGCTGTACCATTGACCGCTGTCTTTGATCGTGCGTTCCTGCGTCTCAAAATCCACACGTACAATGCCAAAGCGTTTGGTGTAGCCATACGCCCACTCGAAATTGTCGAGCAGGGACCATGCGAAATAACCACGCACATCCACGCCGTCCTTCATGGCCTGATAAATCTGGATCACATGCTGACGTATATACTCGAGCCTACGTTCGTCGTGGATGGCACCATCGGAAGTGACCTCGTCCTTGAAAGCCGCTCCATTCTCAGTGATGAAGATAGGGGGTAGGTTGTAATCACTATTTATCCTATTGAGCAGCTTACGCAGCGCCGGAGGGTGGACTTCCCAGCCCATCTCGGTATATTCCGACCCAGGGACGCGTTCAATGATCCCTTGCGCGCTGATCAGTCTGCGGAAGTAGAAGTTCAGACCGAGGAAATCCAACCGCTGCGAGACCAAAGCCATGTCACCGTCGTGGATTCTTGGGGTGTCTTCGCCCATCAGCTCCCAGCGTGAAGGGGGATAGTGCGCTTTGAAAATAGAATCC